>NZ_AP014545.1:3442083-3755000 GCF_016592435.1 Amphritea japonica ATCC BAA-1530
ACTTCGGCCTTCAAAGCTGTCTTCAAAAGCAACCCCGAGGGTCTCAAAACGAATCAGATCATGAAACAGGGTCACCTGCCGCTCATATCGCTGAGGGTCTTCAGGAACATAGATATGCCGATATGACTCATCGTCCTGAACCAACCCAGCACTTCGAGGGTCATTTACAGAGATCACCATCGTCGGCACCGAATGTTTGTCAACGGCTATATCAATACCCGCCCAGGTACCCATCGCTAAGATAAGATTTATTTCGCCAGCCTTTTGCAATCGACCGACTACCTGTTCGCGTAGTTCTGCTCGATACTCTCTATCCCAGTCCGCACTGTAAAAACCATCGGACAAGAACTCGATATAGTCACTTTCAACATTAACTCTCAACCAATCCCACAATTCACGAGCGGACAAAAGCTGGCTAGGAATCGTTTTTGGGCTGAGCCAACCTTGTTCCATCAATCCCTCAGCAGTTACTCTAAGATACTGATAATAATCACGATAGTCGCCACCCTGATAATAAGCCAGACGCCATTTCTCTCCCTGATTCAGGCAGGGTTGACTATCAACTTCCGCGGCTCGAAGAGGTGAATAAAAACAGGACATTAATAACACTATCCCTGTCAGCCATAGCCTCAGCTGCTGCTTTCCCTGTTGTGCCATAGTGTCACTTATATCCTTGTTTTATATTTATTCTTCTGGAATATCTCGATAAACCTCATCCGCCGCACCTAGTAACAGTAATGGCGGATTAAAACCAACCACCTCGGCTGTTTTCAGGTTTACAGCCATGCGGGGGGGCTCTTCAAATAGTTGTGTTAACTGATTAGGCAAAGCCCCGTTAAATACTTTGGCAAAAGTCGATGCGTGAAATTCCCCTACATAGCGAAATCCTGCCTGAGACAGACTGAGTAACAAACCTTTACTCACTTCTTCTGAACCTGATTGAGAAAATGTAGGGACCCGATGCTTATTAGCAATATCGACTAATTGCCCAATACTCTTACCGGTAACCCCCCCCTGGACAGTGACATAGATCGCATCAACCTTCGGCGCCAGCTTTTTAAAGCATTTAATAACACTCTCTTCAGCCTTACCTGTATCAGTGATATCACTCAGAGTGAAGCAGCGAGCAACTTTAAAGCCTCGCTCCTGACTGAGGTTTTCAATCACATCAAGCGCAGCGTAACTGCGCCCATTATCGGAATCTTCGTAAGCAACACCCAGGGTCTTAAAATTAACAATATCGTGAAATACCCGCACCTGGCGCTCATAGCGATTAGGATCTAGCGTGGCGTGAATATGCTCAAAACCAGAATCCTCAACACTTTTAATAATGCCTGCTGCCAACGGATCACTAGCTGAAAGTACCATTGTAGGGGTGTCATGGCGGTCACTGGAGAGCGCTTTGCCCGCCCAAGTCCCCATAGCAATCATCAAATCAATATCATTCTCATTATTCAACCGGGCAATAATACCTTCGGCCATCCGGTCCCTCTGAGCCTCATGCCATTGCGCGCTATAATGAGCGCCGTCAACAAACTCAACAAACTCACTCTTAACTTCATCCTGAAGCCACTGCCACAACAAAGCCGTTTGTTCGCCCTCTTGATCTGGAATTTCAGCCTTATCGATCCAGCCTGTCTGCATCAGACCTTTAACCGTTTCGATAAGAATTTTTTGATAATCAATATATTCGCCACCTTCAAAGTACCCAATCCGCCATCGCTGGTCACCATTCATAACCGGCTTTGTAGAAAAAACGCCTTTATCAACATACGCTTCACCCAATGCAGCAGGCACCGTAAGGCAGCACAGAATGATCACACACATACTTCTTATGAACGGCATAACCTCTCCTTTCTCCTACAGCAATACTTTCTATCTATTTATACACTTGTTTGAAAAGGTATGATATTCAACTTACTACAACCTACATCAAGGTAAGCGCCTGATAACAACCTTATCTGCAAGTTGCTTATGCTGAACACCAGCAAGCACTTGTAACCAGCCCTTCTCTTTTTCATCTCCGGGCATCACATCAGCAACAGTTTCAATCAATGATGCACTATGTGCGTCGCTAACCTTAACACCCGAAATAAACTCCAGTTCATCAAGCGTCACTCTCCCACTCGCTAAGATTTCCAAAGGGCCAGCGGGAAGTAATGCCTGCCCCTGCTCAAGCATAATGGTTTGCATTCCAGAGAGATAACCCTCTGTGAAACTCTCAGTCACTAGCCCCGCTTTTTGAAGCATCCCATCCTGCATCAGCAAATCAACGACCCCCAACTGCATCTGGGGTAGATAATCCGCCTGATAATAACCTCCTAAACAGGTTACTCCCCGAGCCAGAGATATGGTCAGAAAACAACTAAAGATTGAGGGCATTAACTGCCCCTGACTTATTGCTTCAGCAAGAGACTCTGCCTCAATGCTGTAACGATACTCAACACCATTATCATCACAACCGCAGAGTATCCGTTGCCCCGAATCCTCCATCAGCATCAGAGGAATCCGCCGAAAACGTTTATCGACGCCCCAAAAACAAAAAGTACCGGAACCGGGCACCTGTTTCTTTTCAGAATCAGACCGCCCCTGCCAACGTTGTTCCAAAAGGCCCTTATTCCAACACCCTGCAACACCATTAAGTCGTTGATAGAGCTTTGAAATCAACCGGTTATCAAACAGTAATGTCGCCAGACTACCCGAGTTCTGAAGATCACGAAGCAGTAGTTTCTGCGTCAGTTTTTCAAGTTCAATAGTAACTAACTGGGGCATGTTAGCAGAGGCTGTAAATAGGCGACTCCAGATACGTGCATTTAAGATCACAGATTGGGCAGAATAGCTCTGTTGAGCCTGAGCCTCTTCCGATAGATAGTCATCCCCTATCAGCTGTAACAACGACTCAGTCAAAGAAGCGTCTACGCCTTGTGCAGCTAAATCACCTATCCGTTTCAGCACCGGTTTCATCATATTACTATCAAGAGTTTTTACCCATGCAACCGGCTGTCGTCTTAATTTATTTGAGAAGAAAGGGATTCGTAACGGCCAGACCTCATCGCTACAATCAGTGCCATACAGTAGCGCTCCCCGAGGGTAGGTAACATTATCCAGCGGGATATTGGCACAAGAAAACACAGGTATCGTTGATATTCCTTCGACCTGCCTTTTAGCCAGGCCAAATAACATACTTCCCTGCACTGACTGAGCAAAAAAGTCGACCCCGTGATGGTTAGTCGTCAACGCAACCGGATGATGTAAAAAATCAGCTGCTGTTCGCTCTGCAAGCTCTTTGCCCAATAAGGGTTCAACATACTCATGAATCACCTCTGCAATATCGGAGCAGGATTGAAAACTGACCGGGCTCACCCGACATACCCGCTGTAAATACTCAGCAAGGGAAAGGTTCCCCGCCGATGACAATACCCGATCAACCACCGGAGCCTGACGACGGACAGTACTAAGGAGCTCTTCTGCCAAATCCTGCCTGTCTGCTATAACACCACTATTCATGAGTAATACCAACCGTCTTAACAACCGGCGAAACCCTTGGGGCCCAGGTAAGAAGCGCAAAAAGAATAGCCGTTACCAGATAGATCACGCCAAACATCATTACGCTGTTCTCGATGTTTGTAGTGGCAATAATAGCCGCAAAAATAACCGGCCCGAGCATCTGGCCTATCCGGCTACTGGAGCGAAAGATCCCCATAGATTTCCCTTCACCATAACGACCAGTAATCTCCTGTTTCAATACAAACGCACTCTGGGCTGATAGTACCAGGCAGTTCGAAAGCCCTAATAAGAGAACGGACAGCGTAACCGCAACGACACCCTCAAAAATGCCAAACACGAGAAATGCTCCACCTCCCAGAACACAACCCAGAACAATCGGCCCCCGTTTAGTTTCACTCTGATCAGCAAACCGGCCAATAGCCGGGCCCAGCAAAGCTAGAACCACACCAAACAGCATCAACACTTGCCCGATCGAAGCATCATTCAGGCCAGCGCGATTCAGATAAACCGGGCTGAAATAGTTCAAAAAACCAACCACGGCAATCGACGCTGGCATACTGCTGAAAAGCGTTGCCGCTAACACCTGACGATCTGATAAAAAGCTTATAAAAGAGGGCGAATAATGAGCAGCATTATCTGGATTTGACCCCTTCACTGAACCTGCTGTCTTTGCCTGTTCAACTTTCTTAACACCTCCTCCAGCAGATCGGGACAGCGTCATTAAGCCATAAAAAATAACGCAAAAAACAATCAACGCACCCAGCAGGAATACCGAACCATAACCAAACTGCTCGGCGAGTACAGCACCGGTTGCAGCACCACAGATACTGCCTGAATAAAGCCCTGCAAAAAGGTGGGCTAAGCCCCTCGCCTTATTGCTGCTATCGGTATGCTTGATCACATAACCCTGAGACGCTAACAAGGTCAAACCATAACCAAATCCGAGCACTCCTCTGGATAGAATAAACTGCACAGCATCAGGTGCCAGCCATGAGTAAAGGCAGCCTAGCCCTGTTATCACCAGACCAGTATAAAAAGGTGGCTTCCAGCCACTTTTATCCAACCAGACACCACAGCACAGTATCGCCACACCTACACAAAAAAACTCAACCGAAATCGGCAATCCGATCAACAGGTCAGGGCTGATACTACGCAAACTTTGCGGTAACGCTTCCATGTGCAAAGGAATAAATGCCATCGACAGGTCGATACCAAAAAGAAACAGAAAAATAGCCGGCCGCATCTGCTTAAAATGCACAGTTTTTTGCGTCGGCTGAAGACTACCACTCTGCTGATATACCGCGAGCTCAAGAGAAAACAGAAAGGTAATCAGCAATGCTGTACCCAAATCAAATAGCGGTAAGGTCTCTGGCCCCTGTAAAAAATGCTGTAAACAGAGCAAAGACATAGAGACACCGCAAAGCGCCATCATCAAATGACTAACACTGATACCTGATAATGACGCTATTCGTCTTTGATTGAACTGAATTATTGCCAATAGAAGAGCAGGCAACGTGATCGCATATCCGCCCCAGTAGATAATGTCGATTAAAGAAATATTTGTAGCAGCACGCTCATAAGCCGCAAATATAAGAAATGCAGCAAGACTGGTAATAAAGATAAGCTGTAAGCAACCACTAAAAAAAAGCATAATTGCTGAACGGCCTATCATGTTACTAACCTGCTGATATCACTTCCCGTATCCTCTTTAGAAGAGGATTTCTCTATCACTCGATGATGTGCAGGTAACAAACGATATACACCGTCAAATAACATCACCGGCTGGCTCGCCAATGACCAGCCCTCATCTGAGCGATTAATCCTTATTCGCGCGTCATCATCGTGCCAGCGACAACGGTGAGGTAAAATATCGATTTCATCCAGTGCCTGATCGCTGAGCTCACTGTATACATATGCAACCGCCAGCGCGCCTGTTCCACAGGCTAGAGTTTCCCTGTTTATGCCCCTTTCGAAGCAGCGATTCTCCAGGACTTCAGAGCACTGACTCCTCGCCAGATTGACATTAATGCCCGCTGGGAACATCGCTTTATAGCGAGTATTCATATATTGGCCAATATGCTCCACCAGCCAGGTACCAAAACTCTCACGACGATCTTGAACCGACCATTGTTCAGAACTACCAAAGATATAATCTGCCAGCTCGGGGATAGAAAAATCACTATCCGGAAAAATCACCAAATGAGGCTCACCGGTGAACACCAAGTGGGCTTTGATCTGTAGTTCCCGCTTATCGCTGAAAGCTCGCAGATCCCCCGCTCTAAAGCCAATTTTAATGTCGGTATAAAGATCTATCGTTTGAGTAAACGGCTCAGAAAAACCTTCGGAGGCCAGCTTAGCAGGTGTCCTGCGCGGATACCCAAGATTAACCCATCCCCCCAGACTGTCATCACCTGCACCAATCTGAATAACTTTAGGCTCAGGCAACGGGATCTCAGTCATAATTGATGCAGAAGTAACCCCATGTTTATGTAACAGGTAGCTGGCAACACACATCAGCCCATTACCGCAACACAGTGCTTCTTCACCGTCAGGTTCAAACATTCTAAACAGGTATTCTGCTTGCCCGGCCTCAGGAGGCCATCGCCAGTAGGGACGCATATCTGCAATAGATTTCAGCACCTCTTTATTACAGCGCTGGATCACCAATAAATTATCGCAACCTACACCAAAGCTGGTGTTAGTCGCTTGAAAAGCAAATCGTGACATTTCTGATTCAGTGAGCGATATTTGCTCCGTTTCATCAACAATTACAAAGTTATTGCCACAGGATGTGTACTTCACAAACGGAACTAATTTCATAGTAGGTTTCCGACGGTGTTCGCGGGAATCTCAGAAACTTAAACGCACAACTCTTTATATATCTGCCACCCTCATCACCATTTATAAACAACCAATTTTGTTTTCAAACAGCTAAATTGAGGATAAATACAACACATACGAGACAACATTCAAGAACAGAAAACTCGCCAAACAAACAAACGTTTAATTTATTTATTGATCTGCAATCTATCATCAGACTGGCCGATGTATCAACGAAGGAATACCCAAAATGAGGTTGAGAAACAAATATTAGAGCTGATTTATCAAGCAATTAGAGCTTAAAACCTTATATGGAAGACGTGAAAAAGGAGACAGGCTGAGCATTGGAACATATCATCAACTCAGTAAAACTTGCGCTATATATATCGCTGAATACGCCGGGAAAAAATATCAACCACAATATTCAAAAGCGCTGCGGTCAGAATTAAAAGTAACGCTACATCAAAACGAATTTCCTGTATCGCACTGTCTACAAAGAAACCAAGCGTATGAATACCCAAAATACCCAGAATTGCCGTTTCCCGCATAATTACTTCCCAGCGATACAGCATAAAAGATAGAAAAGAGGGATATATACGCGGTAAAAGCTCATAAAAATAACGATCTAAGCGTCGCTCTGGAAGATCAGAGCGCAACGCTAACTCATTACTATGCCGCCCTGATAAATAGCCAATCAAAGCACCATTATGAATAGCCAAAGCGATCACTGCTGGTAGCATTGAAGGGCCTAGCAGTTGCAATAAAATATATGCCAGCAGGTATTCAGGAGTCGAACGGGCAATTACTAACAATAGATGACCTGGCATCCGACCAGGCAGGCGATAGCAGTGACGACTGATCAACGGAAACATAACCAGCGCAAAGAAACCGGTTACTACCAACGCAATCTGCGACAGAACCAAAGTATTCCAGATCCCGGGCAACGCCTGATCCAGCATAATATTTGAAACCCATTGGAACACTTCAGACCCGTTAACCCACGACCAGGTAACTTCACTATTTCGAAGCGGTGCTGGAACAATGTCCTCTGTGACAAAGCGCCATGCGTTCCCCCAGATAATCGGCATCCCTTCCCCCAGAAAAAAAGGAGATCCCAGGAGCAGCGCTGGCAGACTCCAGCGTCTAAGCCAGAATTTTTTAGTCGCTATTAGCAGATAGAAAAGCATTAACAGCGCGGCTGCTTCTGAGTAATAGCCCTGTGAAAATGACGATTCGAGATAGTAACCTAAGGTGGGCAGCCCAACAAAACCAAGAATAGCACTACTGCGAATACCGCACTCTAAACGATACGAGGTGTAACTAACCAAATGAGGCCAGGCAAGCGGCAAACGAGTATATAAAAGAGTACTAAGGTAACCCGAACCGCAAGGTAAGGCCTGTGCCGGTTGAGTTGAAACCTGCGCCAGCATCTCAGCATACATGCGTGCGAAAATACCACTATAAGGAATGGCAATGGCCAATAATCCCGTCAAGGGGTGAAGACCAAAGAACTGTAAAAAAATCAATGCCCAGAACAGTTCATGCACAGAACGCACTAACGCACAAAAACCGCGTACAAGTGCATTATGAAACAACAACGCCAGAAAAAACCCGCCAATTACCGCCAGAGCAACTCCGGCAACGGCAAACGCCAGCGTAGACAACAAAGCCTCGATCACTTCCCCTGGTAGCGTCAGGCTAGGATGAAAAAAGCCTTCTGCCAAACGCCGCATCTCGGTCCAGGGATCAAGACTGGATATTTCCAGGTCTGCAAAAAACAAGCAGCCGAGAGCCACCAGCATAAAACCCAGGCTAATTTTTACACCACCGGACCTGCGATATCGAGAGGAAAACACCGTCTTAATAAAACTCATTCAAAGCAGCAACAGTAAGACGCTCCGTTGGTTCGTCCAAAACCAGCTCTCCATTCTGAATCGCAACAATTCGCTGACCATACCGCAACGCTCTATCTACATCATGCAGGCTGATTACCGCCGTGGAAAAATATTGCCCCAGCAACGCCATCACCCTATCGGCTTCCGGACCATCCAACGCTGAAACCGGCTCATCAGCCAACAGGACAGGAGCAGCCTGATATAACGCCCGGGCGACAGCTACTCGCTGCTGCTGTCCTCCTGACAGCTCCGCCACGGAAGAAAAGCACTTCTCCGCCAAACCTAATTGCTCAAGCAACGGAGACACTTCTGCAACCCTCCCCCTCGCAGGGGAGATCAAATTCAGCATATTCTGCAAGGCGCTATACCGCTGCAATCGTCCCATATAGACATTATGATAAACACTCAGGGTTTCAACCAAACCAAGGTCCTGAGGTATTAACGCACAACCGCTTCGATTTTCGGTATAAAGGCGATTGAGTAGGGTTGATTTACCGCAACCGCTTTTACCCAACAGAATAAGATGCTCGCCTGCTCGAACATCCAGATTAACGGGCCCCAGGACTCTGTGATTACCATATGAAAGATACGCCTCATGCAGAGCCAGAGCCGACATCAGTCCAGAAGACCTATCTGTTTAGCCACTTTACGTACTGGTTCAAAATCAGCATTAGACGCCGGAATAAAACCCTGCCGAGGGAAGCTACTCAACAGTTCCGGATCATTCATCTTCAATAACGCCTGTTCAACACGAGCGGTAAAACCTTCCCCGTATGCGGCATCAAGATCGCCTCTCAGGGTCCACTGATAATCCGGATAGGTTGGCGTTTCCCAAATCACTTTAACCTTAGATGTATCAACCTTACCCGCCTCTACTGCCGCATCCCACACTTTATAGTTCAGAGCGCCCAGCTGATAAGCGCCAGACTCTACCAGTGCGATGGTCCGCGAGTGATTACCACTAAAACCAACCCGACTAAACACTTTCTCCGGGCTTTGGCCAAACTGTTCACGCAGATGATACTCAGGCATCAGGCGACCGGAAGTTGATCCTTTCGAGCCAAATGTAAACGTTAGCCCACGGATAGATACAGGCAGACTCTCTGCTGAGTCAAGCCCTGTGCTTTGATGCGCAATAAAATAAGATTTAAAGTCAGGATCTTCAACGCCCTGTGCGACCGCCCGTGAGCCAGGTACCAGCTCACGCGCCTTAACCCCGGAAAGACCGCCAAACCAAGCTAACTGCACCTGATTATTTCTAAAAGCAGTAATTGTCGCAGCATATGATTTAACCGGAACAAAACGAACATCTGTCTGCAGCTCCTGTTGCAAATAGTCAGCAACCTTCTGAAAACGTTGTTTAAGCCGGGTTTCATCCTGATCAGGAATAGCGGTAAATACAAAAGTAGGCGCTGCAGAGACTGAACCTGTCAAAAGCATCAAAGCTATTACTCGAAGCATCATTTTGAACATTTATTTCTTACCATAAGATTAAGTAAAATTTAGCGCGCTATTTTCGCACAACCACCACCTACAGTGCAGCCTGTTTCTGCTTAACTGCATCTACAACCACCCATAAGTACTAACAATTGTTTGAAAACATTACTCGTTTTGGGACGCAGCTCCTGCAGATATGGTTTATATTGCATTAACGGCTTATATGCCCTCCTGATGTTTCAACGCGGTTTCAGGAAGTTAAAAATTTAGCCTTTCACTTTTTTATCCATCGCATTCTGGATACTGATTTATGCTAAGCCGCAGAATAAAACTCTTCCTATTCATACTCAGCATAACGCTGGCAACGATCAGCCAAAGCGCAGAAAAACCTACGTCTGTTAGCCTGCAATTAATCTGGAAACATCAATTTCAATTTGCTGGCTACTATATGGCAAAGCACAAGGGCTTCTATCGCGAGGCAGGCATTGAGCTTTCAATTCACGAATTTAATAGTAATGAAGACCCTGTCGAATTAGTCCTGAACGGCAGCCGGGACTTCGCTGTAGGACGCTCAACAATCCTATCCCAGCGAATAAAAGGAGCAGGCATCGTTGCCCTCTTGGCAACCTATCAAAATTCTCCGTTAATGCTATTAACCACCGCAGAGTCAGGAATAAGCCAACCTTCAGATCTATTAAACAAACGCATTATGATGACCCCCGATGCAGAAAAACAAGTCGAATTGCTTGCTATGTTGCGTCAATCCGGCGTCCACAGCGGTAGCTTTACACGACAAGAACATAGTTTTGATATTGACGCCCTTATCGAGGGAAAAACTGATGCGATGGCCTCTTACATCTCGAACGAACCTTTTCAAATGGACCAGTTAGGCGAGCAATACAATATCCTCCATCCAAAAGAGTTCGGCTTTAGCATGTACTCTGACTTGTTATTTACCTCTGAAAGCCTGTTAGAAAATGAGCCTGCGTTGGTTGAGGCTTTTCGGCAGGCGACAATAGAGGGCTGGCTCTATGCCTTTGAAAACATAGAAGAAACCGCTGATCTTATTATTTCAGAATACAACAGTCAAAACCGTTCTAAATCGGCATTAATATTTGAAGGTAATCAACTCGCCAAGCTCGCGTTCGACAATGACGGAAATTTCGGGTCACTGGATCATGAAAAGTTAAAAGTCATGTCTCAACTGTATCTGCTATTTAATTTTATTTCTCCCGGTTACAACATTGAAGATTTTATCTATCAGCCTAAAGTAAAAAGTCAGCTATCACTCACAATTAAAGAACACTTATTCCTCGCCACCCAACCAACCCTCAGACTATGTGGCGATCCATCGAGAGCACCTTACAGCCATTTAACTAATGGTAAATATGAAGGAGTAGGTCCTGATTACTTAGAGTTGATAGGTCAACGTACCGGACTTAAGTTTAAAACTATTACTCACTCAACCTGGAATAAGGCTGTTGATGCCATAAAAAAGGGGGATTGCGACATAATCAGTGGCGCGATGCAAACGCCGGATAGAGCCCATTACATGGACTTTTCAGACATTTATCTCAGCCTACCAGCAGTATTAGCTGTGAATTCAACAACAGCAGAAGACGTATCGCTGGCCGATCTGATTCAAGCACCCATCGCTATCGTTGCAGGCTCATCTTTCATCGAAATTCTAACCAGCCGCTATCCCAGTATCTCTATCATCGAAGTAAGTTCAGTCACCGAGGGCTTAACCTTACTCAAAGACTCTCAGGTAGTCGCACTACTGGACGCCCCAAACAGCATTAGTTCAGCTATTAGCAAAGCAAATCTTTCCGGAATTAAGGTAATTGATCAGGTTAGAGACAACTGGGATATCAGCGTCGCGATAAGCCATCGTTTTCATGACACACCACTATTGAGCATTATCAATAAAGCGATCGTTTCTTTCAGTCCGGAAGAGAGAAATGCAATCAATGACCGCTGGATTAAAATAACCTTTGTGCATAAAACTGATTACACCCTGATTTGGCAAATTTTCTTAGGCATAAGCCTGATCTTTCTTTTTTTAGCCTACAGGTATCGAGTCATACATCTACACAACAGACAGTTAAAAGAGATGGCCAGACAAGATCAACTGACTGGTTTAAATAACCGGCGTGTATTAATCGAAGCACTCAATGAACACAGCACTATCGCTGCCCGATATAACAGACCCGTCTCCGTTATCTTTTTCGACTTAGATGACTTCAAATTAATCAACGATCACTTCGGCCATTTTGAAGGAGATATCGTACTTAAAGCTATCGCTAATCTGCTTCAATCCCATTGCCGGTTAGCGGATGTGTATGGTCGTTGGGGGGGTGAGGAGTTTTTAATCATTCTGCCCGAGTCGAATCTATCTCAGGCAACCCAAAGCGCCGAGAAAATACGCCTAGCACTTCAGAAGTATGACTTTGACTCATCAATAGCTAAAACGGTCACTGGAAGCTTTGGTGTTGCCCAACTAAGCCCCAATGAATCAATCAACAGTATCATTCAACGGGTTGACCAAGCCCTCTACCGCGCAAAGTCTGCTGGGAAGAACTGTGTACGCAAAGACGTTTACAGGAAGAATCTTGCAGTAAAGGAAGCCACTGTAGACTCTTAATTCTCCAGCACAGATAGCCCTGTCTGCGATCAGGGAGTACAATATTTGTTTCCCCGCAAACAGATCCGATCATGTCCTTTGAAAGCGCGCTAACTTTTTTTATCGCTATTTTTATTTTCGGTATAACACCGGGTCCAGGTGTATTTGCAATTCTTGCCAAATCGATGATCGAAGGCCCTCAGCGTTGTATCATGCTAGCTCTGGGCATGACCATCAGTGATATTATTTACCTGACCCTTGCCTGTCTGGGACTGGCTGCCATTGCAGAGCACTGGGGAGGACTCTTTACGCTTATTCGCTGGCTGGGTGCAGCCTATCTAATCTGGCTGGGTTTTAAGCTTTTTACCAGTCGGCCTGAGCTACCTACCTCAAAGTCTATTGTAAATAAACGTTCATCTTTAGAGTTTATTCAGGGGTTTCTGATCTCTGCATCAAACCCAAAAGTGATCCTCTTTTATATAGCCTTTTTGCCCACCTTTATGGATCTTACTGCGCTGAATAGCCAGGATATTGCACTGGCAGGCTTACTAACCCTGATCGCATTGATGCTTGGATTGATGCTAATTGCTATCTGCGCACACTGGGCAAGTGCCAGATTCAACTCTCACCGAGCGGTAAAACGACTAAATCAGAGTGCCGGCGGGATTATGATAGGGGCTGGGGTTTACCTCGCCGTTCGAAACTAACGCTTCTTACTCCGCTCTCAACCTTTTAGCCACAGGATAACAATGGAAATCCTTTCTACCCCACAGGGAGACTTTGAACTCTCACGCTTCCCTATCAGATCTAAAGAAACTTTGCGTGCCTGGGATGCCGCTGACGAGTACCTGATTAAAGTTCTGCACGAAGAGCAACTCCTGACATCAGATAGCAATGTACTGATTCTCAATGACAGTTTTGGCGCTCTCTCCTGCAGTTTTTCAGCAACCAGGCCCGTAGTTGTCAGTGATTCTTTTATCGCCTACCAGGGATTGTTAGAAAACCTACAAAGAAACAATATCGATCAAAATAATATTGAGTTCAGAGATTCGTTAAGAGAGTATGGTGAGGTCGACCAGCCCTATAACCTTGTACTACTCAAGATCACCAAGAGTCTGGCGCAGCTAGAAGATCAACTGCACCGAATTCGGCCACATATTGATAAAAACACACGAATTATTGCTTCAGGAATGGTTAAAGGGATCCATAACTCAACACTCCAATTGTTTGAGTCCATCATTGGTACCACCACAACATCACTCGCCCGAAAAAAAGCACGATTAATTTTTAGCCAATTTAACCCTGAACTAACCCCCCCTCAAAATAGCTATCCCAAAACCTATACGCTGGAGAGCACTGACTACAAAATATTAAACCATGCCAATGTCTTCTCCAGAGAGAGATTAGACATAGGGACACGCTTTCTGATCGAAAACCTTCCTGTAAGCGATCATTATCAAGACATTGTCGACCTCGGATGTGGTAACGGCATTGTGGGGCTAATGGCCGCATCAGCAAACCCCGCTGCTACTATCAATTTTGTTGATGAATCTTATATGGCCGTTGCATCAGCCAAAGAAAATTTCACGAAGGCATTCCCCGATAGAGAAGCAAACTTTTACGCAACAGACTGCCTTAAGGGTATCCTACCCAGTAGTTGTGATCTGATCCTGAATAACCCTCCTTTTCACCAACAAAATGCGATCGGTGATTTTATCGCCGTGCAGATGTTTAAAGAATCTTTTATAGCACTGAAGCCAGGGGGAGAGTTATGGGTAATAGGGAATCGACACCTTGGCTATCACGTTAAGCTAAAACGACTTTTTGGTAACTGTATAACAGTCGCAAGCAATAAGAAATTTGTGATCCTGAAAGCGATCAAGAACTAGTATTCGCTACATTTCTCGATTGTTCTTGAATAAAATAGTTTTTTACTAAAACAATCGTTTAAATTTTAATCATTATCTTATCCCCTATCGAATCGACCAATATAGCTAAATACGGTATATTCATACCATTATTATTCCCACTAATTATATCTGGTCATATGTTTATCAGGAAAAGATAAACATGCTGTAGGTCATGAGTATGCAATGGATAATCGAACACAACGGTTTTATTATCGAAGCAGTTTTGATGGGGGCTTTTGTTATTTGGGTTGGCACACGGATCTAAGCAAACCTAATTTCAGGAATAAACCATAGCCATGCCATATATTGATTCGCATTGGGCACTTAAAAGCCTGAGCGCCGCCGCTTTTCTCTCTTTTGTTTCTTTTCAAACTGCAGCGCAAGACGAACTTTCCGAGCTTGATTATCTTAATGATATTGAAGTAACTTTTGCAGCGACCCGATTACCGCAGCAATTAAAAAATGCTCCCGCCTCAGTCACAATAATTGACCGCGCAATGATCGATGCATCAAGCGCAACGAATATTACCGAATTGATGCGATTGGTGCCTGGCCTTCAGTCCTATCATATCGCGACAAATGCATCAGCCGTCTCATATCATGGCATGAGCGATAAATTTCCTCCGCGAATGGAAGTGATGATTGATGGTCGCTCGGTTTACATTCCGCTGTTTTCTGCTGTTATTTGGGAAACATTACCGCTAAGTATTGACGATATTGCCCGAATAGAAGTTGTCAGAGGCACCAACACCGTTACCCAGGGTTCCAATGCCTTTCTGGGAGCAATCAATATTATTACGCACTCCGCGCTTGGTCATACAAATAATTTAGTTAAGTACACTTCTGGCGAGTTCAACAACAATACCTATTTCGGCCGTTACAGTGGCGCCCATCGACTAGGATTTTACAGCCTGTCTGCCGAGGTCTCCGGTAATGACGGCAGTCAGTTTAGCAACGGTGAACAGGACCCTTACCTGAATCGGCATCTAACCTTCAACAATACATTTTCCCCTACCCTCTTTGACACTATCTCCCTTAATTTAGGTATGAGCTCAGGTTATTCAACTGTGGGCGATATAATTAGGAATCCAGACCTTAAGCGCAGGGATTTTAGCAACCACTTCGAAAGCATCGAATGGAAGCACGCAACCGATGAAAGCGACCTAACTGTTCATTACTCTCACAGCTATAACGACATTGACGCACGCTCTTTAACGGCAGCCGAAACAGGTTTGGGGCTAGTTTTAGGTCAAGCATTGCTGAACGTAAACTCACCATTTAAGATCACGGCAGAAACAGGAAAAATAGAGCAGCATGATTTAGAGGTAAGCCTGCGTCAGCAACTAAATAATAATACGAAAATTATTAATGGAATAAGTTACAGAAGTGCTTCAGCTCAAAACAGACAATTGCTTGACAGCCTTGAGTGGGTAAATGAGAGCAGCGTACGTCTTTTTTCTAACATCGAATATCAGACAAACAGATGGATCTACAACCTAGGCCTGACGGGCGAAAAAAGTGATCATAACGGCTCAAGAGTATCACCACGGATAGCGGCTAATTATCAGCTCTCTGATTCGAGCTCAATTCGCTGCTCTGTAAGCCGTGCTTATCGCATGCCGTCGCTGTTAGAAGCCAACTATCAAAGTACTATCTACGCCCCAGCAGGCTACCCTCTGCCTGTATACGATTATGCTTTTACTCGAAACAGTAATCTTAAACCAGAACAGCTAGACAGTGTTGATGTGGGGGTTTTAGCCACGTGGCCTGAATATAGCAGTTCTCTTGATCTTCGAATTTTCCTTGAAGAAATAAGTAATGGAATCACGGAAAATGAAATCATGAGTAAACCTGAGTTAGCAGCACTTCTCTCAGGTAAAACATCAAAAGTCCATATCATGGACAATACTTCAGAGTGGCAGAATAAGGGTTTTGAACTGCAATACAAATACCAATCACAAAACACTTTTAAACCCTTGTTCGTTTTAAATTACGGTTATATTGAAACGCGTGGAAACCGATTACTAAGCGAAGTCACCAATAGGGTAGACCCTCTAGAAACCCGGAACCCTATGCATACAGCGTCCCTGTTAGCGAGTGCAACCCTCCCTAATGAATTGCAGATTAGCCTGAATCATTACTTTCTAAGCTCAGTTCAATGGATCGAGGCCCATCGAAATGTCGATGTTGATCCACCTAATTCACCTTATCATCGGACTGACCTGAAAATATCCAAAAAGCTTAAGCTTTCCTCTCAAAATGAGCTGAGTATCGCTCTTATTGTGCAGAACTTACTGGATAATCCCTACTCTGAGTTTTATGCTGAAAATATGTTCGAACAACGGACCTATATTCAAGCGCAACTAAGCTTCTAATTTTACGACAAATGGAACATGCAGACAGCTACACTGGAAGTAGTCAATAAAACCCTAACCTACCGTCTTGCACTATGCATACTGGTAGGATTTTTGTTCGTCTGCAATAACCTTAAAGCGGCTGAATCACTTCTTCTTCTCAGCAACGAAGGTCCGACATATGAAAGCGTTGCATCTACGATTATTAGCCA
The DNA here is from genome assembly GCF_016592435.1 of Amphritea japonica ATCC BAA-1530. Lineage (NCBI taxonomy): Bacteria > Pseudomonadati > Pseudomonadota > Gammaproteobacteria > Oceanospirillales > Oceanospirillaceae > Amphritea > Amphritea japonica. The sequence continues at coordinate 3,458,842 of NZ_AP014545.1, forward strand.
GGGCCCGGCCATTCGTATAGACACATCCTATCCAAGCCATCTAGCAAAAAAGCCGGAACAACATCTGTCACCCTATCGACTGATTATCAGCATCGGCAGCAAAGCAACAGAATTTGCAATGCAACACGCCGGAAGTAATACCATTATCTTCAGTACCTTTATCCCCAGTCGGAAGTTTCATAAATTATCACAAAAATACTCAACCCGACTGACAGAGAAGAAAGTTTCACTGACTGCAGTATTTCTAGACCAACCCATTAAAAGGCAATTACAGCTTGCCAAACTAATTCAACCGAAATTAAAAGCAATTGGACTTACTCTGGGACCGGATTCGCTTGAAATACTGCCTGAGCTGGAAAAGACGGCAAAAGAGATGACCTTCCATCTCAACCATAAAACCCTCACGTTAAGCGACAACCCGATACAACAGATTCAGCCAATCATGGATGCATCTGATCTGTTCCTGGTAATTCCTGATCCAAGTACATTCAACAAAACCACAGCAAAATGGTTGTTATACATGTCGCTGCGGAGCAAAGTTCCACTGCTCGCCTTCTCCCATAATTATGTGAAAGCAGGTGCTGTTGCCGCCTGTATTACGACGCCGGAAGATATCGGACGCTATACTGCTGAGCAACTTCACCTAATCGAGGGGGGGAGCATACCGCCAGCGACCTTCAGTCCATACTTCAAAGTCGTTACAAACCCCAAATCAGCAAGGCAACTAGGACTTTCCATCAGCACCCCTGAAAATCTCCAGGAACGACTTCAGGAGGGCGAAATTCAATGATGAGCACTAGAAAAAGTCGTTATGGGATTCGTCAGCAAATACTGCTGATTACTCTAATACCGTTACTGGTAATGACGCTGGTTCTTGCTGGCTACTTTATCAGCTCTCGGATATCTGATAACCAGGCAGCCCTCATCGAGCGGGGTGAGACTATGTCACGCATGATTTCTCAAGCATCTGAGTTCGGCCTGATCTCCGGCCTGACACATCAGCTCTCAGCTCTTAGTGCGGGGCCGATTCAGGAAGCAGATGTAGCTGACGTTATCTTTATTAATCAACAGAACAGGGTTTTATACCGCTCCAGTAATTTTGAGTTAGACCTTAAACTAAAACATCACCCTTCCCGGCAAGTAAGCGACAAGGTATGGCTCTTTAGCACCCCTGTCATTGCTCAGGGAATAGTGATTAATGATTCACCCGAAAATCAAACAGACGTCGATAGAGATTTACTTGGCTGGGTTGTTGTTGCTATGTCAACGGAGCCTATGCACCACAAAGAAAAGGAGATCATCAGTAATAGTTTGTTAATCCTGCTCAGTGGCTTGCTCGCTACTTTTGTCATCGCTGCCCGCTTTGCAGAAACACTAACAAAACCGATTATTAATCTAACATCTGCTGTAAAAAAACTCGAAGAGGGGCACTTAGACGCCCGAGTAAAGGTACAGTCATCTGCAGAACTCGGCTCACTGGAAAAGGGCGTTAATCTTCTTGGTGAGCAAGTACAAAGCTCAAATCAAATCTTAGAAAGCCAGGTACATAAAGCAACTGAACGCCTTCGAAAAACCATGCATCATCTTGAGGATCAAAATATAGCTTTACAGAAAGCTCGTCAGCATGCGGATCGGGCGAACGTAGCAAAAGATGAGTTTTTAGCACGTATGAGTCATGAGCTTCGAACCCCTCTGACATCCGTACTGGGCTTTACCAACATGCTAAGACAGAGCAACCTGAATTTTGAGCAACAGGAACACTGTAGAATTATCAATCAGACATCCACAATGCTGCTTTCAATCATTGATGATATTCTCGATTTCGCAAAACTCCAGTCTGATGCCATAAAGCTTGAACGGATTCAGTTCAATCCCGAGCAAGTGATATTTGATGCACTTGAAATGCAGGCGCAAAGTGCAACTACAAAAGGACTAGAGATCGCTTATCAAGTTGAAGATAAAGCCTATACCGACGTGCATGGAGATCCGACCAGGTTACGTCAGGTAGCAACAAACCTGATTAGCAATGCGATAAAGTTTACAGATGCAGGCCATATTCTGGTGAGTCTTAAAGTAATTAGAGAAACTCCAAGCCAGAAAAAGCTGATACTTAGCGTCAAAGATACCGGTATCGGTATCTCAGACGAACAGAGACGACATCTATTCAATGCATTTTCCCAGGCAGACTCATCGATCACCCGAAGGTTCGGTGGCAGCGGATTAGGCCTGGTCATTGTAAAAAAACTGGTCGAACTCATGCAGGGCGAAATCCAGTTACACAGCCAGCCCGGTGTCGGCACGGAAATCAGTTGTAGTTTTATCGTCAAAAACCACACAACACTCCTTAACAGTCTGGACAAACAAACTCATAGTGAAGAGCTCATTATCTTCGACAGACACCCTGAGAGTCTTTTATCGCTCAGCAATATGGTTAAACCACTGACATCGAAAATCCACGAATGCGCAACAATCCAATCTCTTGAAACGACCATATCCAAAGTACAGAGCCACTCTGCGGCCTTGATTTTCGGACTTAGCGCCAACATAGACATAGCAAACCAACAAAAACTGAAGATGACTGAACTGTTCTCATCTTTTAAAGGAAAAATACTCCTGCTAACACCAGCTCTGATTGGTAATACTGAAGAGTTCCAGCACCTTAAAACAAATAAACAGTTCACAATGAACAGCAAACCCATGCATCGAACGTATCTTCAGAAGTGGCTCATCAACTCTCAAGATAGTCATTATCTGGAACATACGGACAACCCATCACTGTTATCTCCAGATAGCGTAGTCCTTATTGCCGAAGATAATGACTTTAACCGTTTGTTATTACGAAAAATAATAGAATCCGCAGGTGCTACCGTAGTTGAAGCACGCAATGGTATAGAAGCGCTTAAACTACTGAGTAAAGCGCAGCCAGACATAGTTGTTATGGATGTACATATGCCAGAAATGGACGGTATCAGAGCAACCAGAGAGATACGTAAAACACACCCAGACACTCCTATTATCGCTTTGACCGCCGATGTAATATCAAGTGAAGAAGATGCCTTGCGCCAGGCAGGTGTAACAAAAATAGAATACAAACCTATTAATGACAGCCGGTTAATCAAATTGCTTAGCCTGCTCTCAATGAAACCAGCTAGAACTGATAATCAGCCAGTCAACCAGGCTAAAACCTATGCAAATCAGATCAACCTTGCCCGCTACCAATTGAGCAAGGAGGATCTTCATGCTGAACTCACGTCACAAATAAAAGACCTGCAAGAAGCTTTCAGCCGTGGAGACGACAAGAGCATTAGGGACCATAGTCATCAATTGATTGGACTTGCTGGCTTATTCGAACTACCTGAGCTGGAAAGTTGTAGTTTAGAACTTAATGATGCAGTGAAGGCCGGCGATAACAGAAAGGTATGGCGCGTATTGTGGCGTTTGCTCCGCCTTATCGAGCATCACCAATATCTGGATGATTAGAAATCAATTGAGAGCGGAGCATTACGAATAAAGCGATCCAACTCACTCGCTATTTCCTGAATATAAGACCTGCCATTCATGTCATAAAGGTAGCCATTGATTCCTTGGCGGGCTGCCACTCCTTTAACTTCACCCTGATCAAACTGATAACAACGCTGCCTAAAGCTTTCGAGCTCCGGGTCATGTGTTATTGGAGTATGTATGAAAAGCCCCCAGGCAGCTTCAGTTGTCGATCGGCTACCAATACCCTGCAACAAGGCCAACACATCTTCGCGCTCTGGCTGGTAGACTGGAGGCCTTCCAAATAAGACCCCTGCCACCAGAATAAAGAGCACTAATAAACTAACCAAGAATACCGCTATAAACTCCATATCCACCTCAGTGATATAGGCTCAGATCCTGAGCAAGCAAGCTCTTAGCTGCATGGTGAATCGAATCCTTATATTTAGCTTCTAATTGATCGATGAGCCCCATGAATTCGACTTTTTGCGGACCTTTCAGTTTTTTCCAGGCTTCCATTCGAGGAATATGATTACTCTGCTGAAAAACTTCGTTGAATACCAGCAAGTCTTCTCTTTGCCCTAGTATAGGATCAAGGTTATCCAACAACACTTTGCAACGTATGCAAGCTTCGACGAGTGGAATCTCACCATTAATGACGGACTGCGCGATGACTTGCAGACTTTCTATCAAATACAGACGATGCTCCCGCACTTCAGCAGCAATCTCCTGAAGCTTCCGTTCCGCATCTAATCGCCTCGTTTTCTGTTTAAGGAGCAAGCGCCAAATATAAACAGAAAGACCTGCTACAACCAATAGATTCACTACAATTAAACTATAGACTGTTGCGTCAGACATAAATAACTACACTCCAGGAAGAAACTGATTTTAACTATCTGTTAGCTAACATCATTATCTATTAAACAGTCTTGAAAATCAGTGGCGAAAGAGCCGAAGCGCGAAAGAACTCTAAAAACCGGGACCAGAAATCCGACCACTTCGCTTGTCCGAGGCCTGAAAAAACATGAAAGATAAAAGCAGCCTTTTGCACTTCTGATTTTTTAGAGATGAAGGCCTTTGCTCATACGCCCTTTTTAACTACGAGCAGGCGCGTAGCGCCGTTCTAGCAGCGACGCAGTCGCGTCTAGCGCCTGTTTTCTAAATCCCAGACACGAAAAAGCCCCGACCAAACTAATGATCGGGGCTGTCTCTTATTTGAAGCTTGGCGATGACCTACTCTCGCATAAGGAAACCCTACACTACCATTGGCGCTAAGACGTTTCACTTCCGAGTTCGGTAAGGGATCGGGTGGTTCCATCTCGCTATGGTCGCCAAGCAAAACTGGTTGCTCTAACGATTGAACATTGCTGTTCAAGCGTCATTTGAATCCTGTAATCAGTCGGAGAGTATGTACAAACTCTTATCCGTCTTGCATATATCGTCTTTCAATCAGATGACCCAAACGCTTTTGGCGTTATATGGTCAAGCCTCACGAGCAATTAGTACTGGTTAGCTCAACGCCTCACAACGCTTACACACCCAGCCTATCAACGTCCTGGTCTTGAACGGCTCTTCAGGGGACTCAAGGTCCCAGTGAGATCTCATCTTGAAGGGGGCTTCCCGCTTAGATGCTTTCAGCGGTTATCCTGTCCGAACGTAGCTACCGGGCAATGCCATTGGCATGACAACCCGAACACCAGAGGTTCGTTCACTCCGGTCCTCTCGTACTAGGAGCAACTCTTCTCAAATCTCAAACGTCCACGGCAGATAGGGACCGAACTGTCTCACGACGTTCTAAACCCAGCTCGCGTACCACTTTAAATGGCGAACAGCCATACCCTTGGGACCGGCTTCAGCCCCAGGATGTGATGAGCCGACATCGAGGTGCCAAACACCGCCGTCGATGTGAACTCTTGGGCGGTATCAGCCTGTTATCCCCGGAGTACCTTTTATCCGTTGAGCGATGGCCCTTCCATACAGAACCACCGGATCACTAAGACCTACTTTCGTACCTGCTCGACGTGTCAGTCTCGCAGTCAAGCGCGCTTATGCCTTTATACTCGATGCATGATTTCCGACCATGCTGAGCGCACCTTCGTACTCCTCCGTTACTCTTTAGGAGGAGACCGCCCCAGTCAAACTACCCACCACACAATGTCCTCGATCCCGATAAGGGACCTGAGTTAGAACCTCAATAGTACCAGGCTGGTATTTCAAGATTGGCTCCATCTGAACTGGCGTCCAGATTTCAAAGCCTCCCAGCTATCCTACACAAGTAATATCAAAGTCCACTGCGAAGCTATAGTAAAGGTTCACGGGGTCTTTCCGTCTAGCCGCGGATATACGGCATCTTAACCGCAATTTCAATTTCACTGAGTCTCGGGTGGAGACAGTGTGGCCATCGTTACGCCATTCGTGCAGGTCGGAACTTACCCGACAAGGAATTTCGCTACCTTAGGACCGTTATAGTTACGGCCGCCGTTTACTTGGGCTTCGATCAAGAGCTTCGCCGAAGCTAACCCCATCAATTAACCTTCAAGCACCGGGCAGGCGTCACACCCTATACGTCCACTTTCGTGTTTGCAGAGTGCTGTGTTTTTAATAAACAGTCGCAGCCACCTAGTATCTTCGACCAGCGCTAGCTTAGGGAGCAAGTCCCATCACCAGCACCGGCGTACCTTCTCCCGAAGTTACGGTACCATTTTGCCTAGTTCCTTCACCCGAGTTCTCTCAAGCGCCTTGGTATTCTCTACCTGACCACCTGTGTCGGTTTGGGGTACGATTTCTTGTTATCTGAAGCTTAGAAGTTTTTCCTGGAAGCATGGCATCAACCACTTCACCCAAAAGAGGGTTCGTCATCAATTCTCAGTCTTATAAGGACCCGGATTTTCCTAAGTCCTAAACCTACAACCTTAAACACGGACAACCAACGCCGTGCTGGCCTAGCCTTCTCCGTCACTCCATCGCAATAACAAAAAGTACAGGAATATTAACCTGTTTCCCATCGACTACGCTCTTCAGCCTCGCCTTAGGGGTCGACTCACCCTACCCTGATTAGCATTGGATAGGAACCCTTGGTCTTCCGGCGGGGGGGTTTTTCACCCCCCTTATCGTTACTCATGTCAGCATTCGCACTTCTGATACCTCCAGGATGCCTTACAGCTTTCCCTTCAACGGCTTACAGAACGCTCCTCTACCATGCTATAAATAGCATCCGTAGCTTCGGTGTATGGTTTGAGCCCCGTTATATCTTCCGCGCAGGCCGACTCGACTAGTGAGCTATTACGCTTTCTTTAAAGGGTGGCTGCTTCTAAGCCAACCTCCTAGCTGTCTAAGCCTTCCCACATCGTTTCCCACTTAACCATAACTTTGGGACCTTAGCTGACGGTCTGGGTTGTTTCCCTTTTCACGACGGACGTTAGCACCCGCCGTGTGTCTCCCATAATTGCACTCTACGGTATTCGGAGTTTGCATCGGGTTGGTAAGTCGGGATGACCCCCTAGCCGAAACAGTGCTCTACCCCCGTAGGTGAGATATGAGGCGCTACCTAAATAGCTTTCGAGGAGAACCAGCTATCTCCGAGCTTGATTAGCCTTTCACTCCGATCCACAAGTCATCCGCTGGCTTTTCAACGACAGTCGGTTCGGTCCTCCAGTTGATGTTACTCAACCTTCAACCTGCCCATGGATAGATCGCTCGGTTTCGGGTCTAATCCTAGCAACTGAACGCCCTATTAAGACTCGGTTTCCCTACGGCTCCCCTATACGGTTAACCTTGCTACTAAAATTAAGTCGCTGACCCATTATACAAAAGGTACGCAGTCACGGTCTCAAGGACCGCTCCCACTGCTTGTACGTACACGGTTTCAGGTTCTATTTCACTCCCCTCACAGGGGTTCTTTTCGCCTTTCCCTCACGGTACTGGTTCACTATCGGTCAGTCAGGAGTATTTAGCCTTGGAGGATGGTCCCCCCATGTTCAGACAGGATATCACGTGTCCCGTCCTACTCGATTTCACTGTGTATAAGTTTTCAAATACGGGGCTATCACCCACTATGGCCGCACTTTCCAGAGCGTTCTTTTAACTACAACACAGCTTAAGGGCTGGTCCCCGTTCGCTCGCCGCTACTAGGGGAATCTCGGTTGATTTCTTTTCCTCCGGGTACTTAGATGTTTCAGTTCCCCGGGTTCGCTTCTCAAGAGCTATGTATTCACTCAAGAGATACCCAGCTTATACTGGGTGGGTTTCCCCATTCGGAAATGTCCGGATCAAAGGCCGTTTACCGCCTCCCCGAACCTTATCGCAGGTTACCACGTCCTTCATCGCCTCTGACTGCCAAGGCATCCACCGTGCACGCTTAGTCACTTGACCATATAACCCAAAAGGGTCTGTCAAAGTCACTGATTAAACTTCATTTGTCATCTTTCGATGACTGCTGAAATAACGATACATTACGCCGGATAAGCGCTTGTACATTTTCTTTCTCGTTTTGTTACAGGATTCAATTGTTAAAGAGCGTTTAAAGCTAAAAGCTTTAAAAGATAAACATCAGATGATGTGTATGTTTTAAAACTTTAGAGACCATTTAAAGTTCAGTAAATGGTGGAGCTATGCGGGATCGAACCGCAGACCTCCTGCGTGCAAAGCAGGCGCTCTCCCAGCTGAGCTATAGCCCCAGTTGCTCTCTTCTTCAGTGATCAGATAATTCGTGTGAACGCTTGCTAAGAATCCGCTATCGTTTAAGGAGGTGATCCAGCCCCAGGTTCCCCTAGGGCTACCTTGTTACGACTTCACCCCAGTCATGAACCACACCGTGGTAACCGCCCTCCCGAAGGTTAAGCTAGCTACTTCTGGTGCAATCCACTCCCATGGTGTGACGGGCGGTGTGTACAAGGCCCGGGAACGTATTCACCGCGACATTCTGATTCGCGATTACTAGCGATTCCGACTTCATGGAGTCGAGTTGCAGACTCCAATCCGGACTACGACCGGTTTTCTGAGATTTGCTCCCCCTCGCAGGTTTGCGGCCCTCTGTACCGGCCATTGTAGCACGTGTGTAGCCCTACTCGTAAGGGCCATGATGACTTGACGTCGTCCCCACCTTCCTCCGGTTTGTCACCGGCAGTCTCCTTAGAGTTCCCACCATTACGTGCTGGCAAATAAGGACAAGGGTTGCGCTCGTTACGGGACTTAACCCAACATTTCACAACACGAGCTGACGACAGCCATGCAGCACCTGTCACAGAGTTCCCGAAGGCACTAAGCTATCTCTAGCGAATTCTCTGGATTTCAAGAGTAGGTAAGGTTCTTCGCGTTGCGTCGAATTAAACCACATGCTCCACCGCTTGTGCGGGCCCCCGTCAATTCATTTGAGTTTTAACCTTGCGGCCGTACTCCCCAGGCGGTCTACTTATTGCGTTAGCTGCGCCACTAAGAAATCAAGTTTCCCAACGGCTAGTAGACATCGTTTACGGCGTGGACTACCAGGGTATCTAATCCTGTTTGCTCCCCACGCTTTCGCACCTCAGCGTCAGTATCAGACCAGGTGGTCGCCTTCGCCACTGGTGTTCCTTCCTATATCTACGCATTTCACCGCTACACAGGAAATTCCACCACCCTCTTCTGTACTCTAGTTTGCCAGTATCAGGTGCAGTTCCCAGGTTGAGCCCGGGGCTTTCACATCTGACTTAACAAACCGCCTACGCGCGCTTTACGCCCAGTAATTCCGATTAACGCTCGGACCCTCCGTATTACCGCGGCTGCTGGCACGGAGTTAGCCGGTCCTTCTTCTGCAGTTAACGTCACAGCTAGCAGTTATTAACTACCAACCTTTCCTCACTGCTGAAAGTGCTTTACAACCCTAAGGCCTTCTTCACACACGCGGCATGGCTGCATCAGGCTTTCGCCCATTGTGCAATATTCCCCACTGCTGCCTCCCGTAGGAGTCTGGACCGTGTCTCAGTTCCAGTGTGGCTGATCATCCTCTCAGACCAGCTACGGATCGTCGCCTTGGTGAGCCATTACCTCACCAACAAGCTAATCCGACGCAGACTCATCTAATAGCGAAAGGCCCGAAGGTCCCCTCCTTTCCCCCGTAGGGCGTATGCGGTATTAATCCAAATTTCTCTGGGCTATCCCCCACTACTAGGTAGATTTCTACGCGTTACTCACCCGTCCGCCGCTCGTCATCTTCTAGCAAGCTAGAAATGTTACCGCTCGACTTGCATGTGTTAGGCCTGCCGCCAGCGTTCAATCTGAGCCATGATCAAACTCTTCAGTTTAAATCAAGAATGTCGGAAAAAGACATTCTGTAAATCTAGCTCAAAGCATTAAACAATTTCACATAAAAACAAATAAATGTATTCACGTTGGTCGTTTGCTTTGATAAAGCTTTTTGCTTCATCTCAACAAGCGCCCACACGAATTATCTGATCAAACTGTTAAAGAGCGTTGCTTGCTTGCGAAAGCTTGTCGCTTCCGCCGTCTCAAGCGAGGTGCGTATTCTACTCAACACCCTGATGAAGTCAACCATTTTGTTTCATAATTTTTAACAAATTATCAAACCATCCGATCTTCTTCCTGTTCCGTTTAATCTAACTAAAAAACACTGTTTTTCAATCAGTTAAACTAAACAGCTCAACCTGCGTCAGCGACCGTTTCCAGTGGCTGCCTCAAGCGAGGAAGCGCATTCTACATTCATGAGTGGAGGAGTCAACATCGAGAGCACAAAAAAGTGAATATTTTGTAAAAAACTCAGTACTTCGAGGAGACAAGTAGCTAGAACGGGGCTACGCCCCTGCCAGACGTCTCTTCGCAACTTGCGAGTGGCTAGAAGAGCCTTCTTTATAAGCTATATAACAACGCACTTCGTAAGGTAAGTCTGTGCAATTAAAGAGCTCGAACCCTTTACACAATAAAACCGCCTGACGGCGGTCTTATAGTTTACTTCCTAGACTCTAAGCTCTCACGCACGCCTAACCAATATAACTCAAGGGTATTATCGTGCTCCAGAGAATGACAGTCACCGCCAATAATCCAACCAACACACATAAGCCAACGGTTAGAATTGATGATGCGAAGAAGAAAGCCCTGTCTTCAGATATCTGCATTATCTCCGGCACTCCGGTATACAACAGATAAACAGTATAAGCCAATGCTATCATTCCAACGATCACATTGAGCCACAAAACTGGATATAGACCCACAATGCCAGCCAAGAACAAGGGCGTGGCAGTAAATGTGGTCAATACCATACATTCATCCAACGTGACATTTCCGCCGTAGGTTTTCTCCATCCAATGAATGACAAAAGCAATGAAGCCAACCGCCACCCACATCGCAGCATAGAAGGCCACTGCAGCCATCAGCGCGCTTTGTGTCGAGAGTTTTATAAACTCGCCTCCGGATATACTCCAGCCAATCTGAGTTGTGCCAATAAACAACGACAGCGCTGGTATTGCCGCTAGTATGCTTATCTGACTCATAAAACAATGCATCATGGAGTAATGCTCTTTACGAATATCTATCCACTCATGCTTAGGGTCGTAAATTACACCCCACATATGTTGCAGGAACATAAGTCTTACCTCCCAAGGCCATACATCATCTACAGCCTTATTCTAGTTTCAAATAACCGTATTCTCCTTATTCCCGGCTTTTGTTATCTGTCTGTGACAGTTCTTCAATCCATTTTAAAATTAACTATTAAATTTTGACTACCACAGTCAGTTTAGTCCTAAAACGTAGTGATCAACCAATAAGACGGCAAATAACCACATAATATACTTCACACTAAACCAGAACATCGCTATCGGAGCAGCACGATCGCTACCCCGATAAACCCTGACCGCCCACTGGATGAACCTCAGATTTAACAGCGTCACCCCCATCAGGTAAATAACCCCGCTCATACCTGTCATGAATGGAAACAGCGTGGTTAAAACCATTAATACGCTATACAACATAATATGCAGGCGGGTATAGGCCTCACCATGAGTGACCGGCAGCATCGGAATTCCAGCACGCGCATAATCATCTTTCTTATGAATACAAAGCGCCCAGAAGTGAGGAGGAGTCCAGGCAAAAATAATCAACACGAGTAACAAGCTATCAGATTCAATCCGACCGGTAACGGCTACCCAACCCAATAAAGGCGGTGCCGCTCCCGCTATTCCACCTATGACAATATTTAACGGCGTAGCCCGCTTTAACACCATCGTGTAAACCACCGCATAGCCAATCAGAGCGCCCAGCGTCAGCCAGGCTGTCAAAACATTGGTCCACACCACTAAGACCACGACTCCGGACAATGAAAGCATCCCTGCAAATATCAGTGCTTTTGTTGCATCGATTTTACCTTGAGGTAACGGTCGCCTATGGGTACGCGCCATTTTGGCATCTATATTTCGATCCATCACATGATTAACGGCCGCAGCCCCCGCTGCCATTAAGCCTATTCCAAGCGTAGCGCTGACGACTGTAGCAATGGGTGGAAGTTCCGGGGTAGCCAAACACATACCAACAACAGCTGTCAGTAGCATCACAGCAACGACTCTTGGCTTACAGAGCTCTAAGTAGTCTCGCCATGCATTCTGTTGAATAATAATTTGCTGCTGACTATCCATCAGGCACCCCCAGTTCATATCTGAATTTCAGCCAAAGCAAACAGAGTAATAGCAGCACCGCGCCTAAATGATGAGCCCAGGCTAAGACTACCGGAACACCATATATCACGCTGACTCCTCCCACCAAAAGCTGGAGCATTAACACTATCAACAATAAAACTGCTGGTTTTCTGCAACTTCTAATTTGAAATACTCTTAAAGAGACCAGCAATACTGCTGCCACAACAACAAACGCTCCTACTCTATGAACCATCTGTATGGCCGCTCGGGCAGGCTGCGTCAGTACACCGCCCTGATGGTTCTGATCAGCCGTAAAGCTAAGGCTGAAGCCAGACCTGAAATCTAATTCATCTTTTTGTTCAGCGATGCAACTGAGCCAATGATCGCAAGCCCAGCCTGCATAGTTAGCACTGGTCCACCCACCCAGAGCTACTTGCAGAAATAGCACCATAATCGCTAAGCGCAACCTCCAGTCAGACCTTTTTCCTGTACTTATTCGATTATACTGGCGAAGCTTACTTGCCAGTAAAACGAGTAATGTCAGCGTCAACAATCCACCAATCAGGTGAATAGTGACCACTGGAGGAAAAAGCTTCAGTGTGACCGTCCACATCCCGAACAATCCCTGAAGTATCACTAGCAGTAATAGCGCAAACGACAAATACACCGGATAGCCTGAGTCATTGCGTCGCCGCCAGCTAATCATAGCCAGCAGAAAAATAGTTACCCCCAGGCTGGCTGCTATATAACGGTGAGTCATTTCGATCCAGCCTTTAAACACGTCCACTTCTATTCCAGCAAAACGTTGTTCTGCTATTGCAATCTGCTCTGCTGATGCAGGCACAATTAACTGACCAAAACATCCCGGCCAGTCAGGGCATGCTAATCCCGCATCCATAATACGAGTCCAGCCCCCCATCAGAATAACCACTAGCGCCAGACCTATCGCCAGATAGCACAATAAAAGAGACCGCCGGGGACTCATTTCATCCCACCTTAGACAATTTTAGTAGTCGCTTCAGGTCTTTCAACACAGCCTGAGGCGGAAGAGACAAATCATAGCGGGCCACCATAAAACCCCGGGGATCAGCCAGTAATAGACTATTCGGCAATTGGCCGGTTTTAATCTGCTGCAAGCGTAAACGGTCACGATCCTTGCCTAAAGACGTATGCAGCCCTGGTAACAAGCTCTGCCAATTAAGGCACTCGGTGTTGCATTGTTGCCCCACCAACAGTATCAGCTGCCAGCTCCCTTCCACCTGATATTCAGATAAGCGCAGATCCTCCAACCTGACACCCGGTTGGTATAGCTCTCCCTGGGATATTTGCTGGTCTGGCCGCCAGCCCGAAAAAAAAGAGAGAGATGCCACCAGCAAAGGCACCAGAGCAACCGCCCACACTAGCCAGAATATTGTTCGCGGAAACTGCCTGCTACCCATAAGTCCCTCCCTTGTCTTGATGCAAGGCCAACCACACACAACCTGACAGCAAGACAATTGCTAAACCAAACCACTGCACGGCATACCCAAGGTGTCTGTCAGGAGTGATGTTCACTACCTGCCATCCCACAGTCAGCTCTGGCAATAAGGCTGTATCACTGCGAATCACCGCTGGATATAATCCCGGATGCCGCTCTGCTAACCGCAACATATCCAGCTGCTGAATCCTGACCGCTTCATCCAGCCCCCAATAATCCGGACTTAGCTGCATCACACGCTTAGGAGTGACGACCCTACCGGTTACCCTTCGAACTTCTATAGGAAATGCTATCTGCGGTAACTCTTCACGATAACTACTAGCAGCTATCCACCCCAGATTAACCAGTGCCGTCACCGATGAACCTTCAGGTATAAAAGGCATAATCACCTCATAACCGCTGCGCCCATTGCGTGTGCGGTTATCCAACAGATAGATTACATCCGTATTAAATCGCCCAGACAAGCTCACCCTAAGCCCGTTAGCACCTTCTGGCCGGGGAAGCTCATTGAGTACCTCAGGCACGCTGTTCCATTGATTTAAGAGCTGCCTTTTCTCTTCCGCCCGCTCCAGTTGCCATAGCCCCAGCCCTGTCAGCAATGGGATAAACAACAGCGCAAGCGTTCCTATCAGCAACTTGCTAAGCGGCACCCCCTGGGCTTTACTCATAGAGCTACCGGAGAGATAACAATGTTAAAGACGCTTATCGTGCTCATATTTATATTCATTATCATCAGCCTCTTTGTCGGTCTCTACTTTCTTCTCCAGGATCAAAGCCGCTCCCACCGCACCGTCAAGTCATTAGTTTTAAGAGTCTCTCTAGCGATTTTTTTACTCTTGATCATCCTCATTGGCGTTTATAGTGGTGAACTAAAGCTCAGAACCCCATTCCCAGTGTTACCTGCATCTGACCAACCCTCATCACAACAATCCTCGTTATAAGAGATAGACAAACAAAAACAATCCTACCCAGATCACATCGACAAAATGCCAGTACCAGGACACCGCTTCGAACCCAAAATGATGGTCTGGCGCAAAATGGCCACGAATCACCCTTAGCAGAATAATCAACAGCATCAGTGTTCCCAGCGTCACGTGCATTCCGTGAAAGCCGGTCAGAATAAAAAATGTGGCACCGTAAATACCGGCCTGTAGCGTCAAACCTAGCTCATGGTAGGCCTCTATATATTCCAGCGCCTGGAAGACCAGAAACGCACAACCCAATACAACAGTAAGTAACAACCACAAAATGACCTGGGGGCGACGATCCTGCTTCAGGCGGTAATGCGCAACCGTAACCGTCACACTGGAACTGAGCAGAAGCAGAGTATTTATCAGCGGCAGATGCAAAGGGTCAATAAGCCCTTTCGGGCCAGGAAAGGCCTTCATATCCGGCGTACTCATCAACGGCCAGGTTGCTTTAAAGCCCTGCCACAACATATTGGAAACACCCTTTTCTCCCTCTCCACCCAACCAGGGAACCGCCAGAATGCGAACATAAAACAGCGTGCCGAAAAAGGCTGCAAAGAACATCACTTCTGAGAAAATAAACCAGCTCATACCCCAGCGAAATGAGCGATCCATCTGATCTGAATATAACCCCTGTCCACTTTCATCGATCACATGACCAAACCAGCCCACCAGAATCAATCCCATACTCAGCGCACCTAGTAACAAGAAGCCGAGCCCAAGCAGCCCTCCCGAATCTGCACTCAAAGCGTTGATCAGCGTACCTGCGCCATAAGCCATCAAAAACAGCGACACAGAAGCCAAAATAGGCCAGCGGCTCTGAGCCGGAACATAATAAGCCTGACTACTCATATGACTCTCCTTGCCGATGCTGTTGAAGCGTCAATACCGGCCTGGGTTCAGGGGTAATATCAAACAGGGTATAAGACAGTGTAATCGTGGAAATATGCAGAGGAAGTTCGTTATCAACCATAAAAACCAAAGGCATTGCGCGCTGCTCACCCGCCATCAAAGGCTGTTGTTCAAAGCAGAAACAGTTAACCTTATGCAGATGCGCGGCCGCTTCAGAAGGCGCTACACTGGGAACAGCCTGCCCCACCATACTGCGACGAGTCGGATTAAACGCCATAAAGGCAGTCTGCTTCATTTCGCCAGGAAAGACTGATATTTCTGGCTGATCAGGCTGAAACCGCCAGGGCATCGCCTCATTATTAACCGCCAGAAGCTGTACCCGTACCCGACGCTCCGGGTTCATTTCAACAACCTGAGCCACCGGCCCGTTATTTAGCACTTTGCCGTTCAGCCCCGTCACCCGGCAAAAAACGTCATAAAGCGGCACCAGCAGAAAGCCGAAGCCAAACATCAGAACGGTTCCGGCGATCAGTCGGGTTATCAGAGAACGATTACGTCGCTGCAACTGGCTCATCACTCACCTCAACCATTCGCCCGGTGGGGACTGGTAAAAGCAGGCGGTTCTGTAAAGGAGTGGTACGGCGGCGGTGAGGAAAGAGTCCATTCCAGGCCATGACTTCCTTCCCATACCTGAGCAGTGGCTTTCTTTCCCGAGCGAATACAGCTGATGACATTATAAACAAAGATTAACTGAGAGAAGCCGAACAGGAAGGCTCCAAACGTTGCCACCATATTAAAATCAGCAAACTGTAGAGCGTAGTCAGGAATACGCCGGGGCATCCCCGCCAACCCAAGGAAATGCATTGGAAAAAAAGTAACATTGACGCCAATAAATGAGAGCCAGAAATGCAGCTTGCCCATCGCCTCGTTGTACATATGGCCGGTCCATTTCGGCAACCAGAAATACGCGGCTGCCATAATCGAAAACACCGACCCAGGTACCAGCACATAATGAAAGTGAGCAACCACAAAGTAAGTATCGTGATATTGGAAATCAGCTGGGGCTATCGCCAACATCAGACCGGAGAAACCACCTATAGTAAAAAGCACAACAAAGGCCAGCGAAAAGAGCATCGGGGTTTCGAAAGTCATCGAGCCGCGAAACATCGTGGCCACCCAGTTGAATACTTTTACCCCGGTAGGAACCGCAATAAGCATAGTGGTATACATAAAGAACAACTCTCCGACCAGAGGCAGCCCCACGGTAAACATATGGTGAGCCCAGACGATAAAAGAGAGAATGGCGATAGAAGCGGTCGCGTAAACCATTGAGGCATACCCAAACAAACGCTTTCGGGCAAAGGTAGGAATGATCTCAGACACCACCCCGAACGCAGGCAGAATCATAATGTACACCTCGGGGTGACCGAAAAACCAGAATACATGCTGAAACAGGACAGGATCACCACCGCCGGCTGCATCAAAAAAGCTGGTGCCGAAATGGATATCCATCAACATCATAGTCACCACACCAGCCAGCACCGGCATCACCGCTATCAATAAGAATGCAGTAATCAGCCAGGTCCAGACAAACAACGGCATATCCATCAGCTTCATGCCGGGGACGCGCATATTGAGAATAGTAGCGATCACATTGATCGCGCCCATAATCGAGCTGATACCCATCATATGTACAGCAAAAATAAAGAAGGTCACACTGGGAGGCGCATAGGTTGTCGATAATGGCGCGTAGAAAGTCCAGCCAAAATTGGGGGCTCCACCCTCCATCAGCAAAGTAGATAGCATCATGGAGAAAGCAAAAGGAAGAATCCAGAAACTCCAATTGTTCATTCGAGGCAGTGCCATATCCGGCGCACCCACCATCATCGGAATCATCCAGTTAGCTAATCCAACGAACGCCGGCATGACCGCACCAAACACCATAATCAAACCATGCATAGTGGTCATCTGATTAAAGAATTCCGGCATAATTAACTGCAGCCCTGGCTGAAATAGCTCAGCCCGAATCGTCAGCGCCATACAACCACCGATAAAAAACATTGTCAGGCTAAACAGCAGATATAGCGTACCGATATCTTTATGATTGGTTGTATAAAGCCAACGGGTTATGCCTTTTGCTGGACCATGGTGATCTGTACTCTGCACTGACTGCTCTATGCTACCCATCACCCTACTCCTTCAACAACTCAGCAATCTGCTGAACAGTCACTGCGCCGCCCTGATTGCCCCAGGCGCTTCGTTCGTAAGTAATCACTGCGGCCAGATCTACCGTATTAAGCTGTTCAGCAAAGGCCTGCATAGCCGTTCCTGAACGTCCATGTAGTACCGCATCAATATGCTCGGCCGAATCACCCGACATCAGGGGACTACCCACTAACGCAGGGAATACTCCAGGAATACCCTGCCCTTCCAGCTGATGACAAGCAGCACAGCTAGCTTTGTAAACAGCTTCCCCTCGTATCATCAGCTCTGCCTGGCTCCACTCTTTCTGTGCAGACTGTTGCTCTACCACTTTGAGACTGGCTTGTTCAGCCACCCACATCTGATAATCTTCAGGTGATTTAACCTCGACTACTATCGGCATAAAACCATGATCTCGCCCACACAGTTCAGCACACTGGCCACGATATATGCCGGGCTGATCTACCCGCGTCCAGGACTCGTTGACAAAACCGGGAATCGCATCTTTTTTCACTGCCAGAGCAGGCACCCACCAGGAGTGAATCACATCATTAGAGGTCAGTAAGAAACGTATTTTTTTCCCGGCGGGAATGACCAGAGGCTTATCAACTTCAAGCAGGTAGTTCTCTCCTTTAATCTGCTCATTGCTAATCTGTTCCGGTGGTGTAGACAGGCTACTGAAGAAGTCGATATCCTGATTAAGATACTGATAGCGCCATTTCCACTGATATCCCGTAATCTGGATATCCAGTTCAGCGCTGTTCTTGTCATACATTTGGATAAGAGTTGTACTGGCGGGAACCGCCATAGAAACCAGAATAATCACTGGCACGATCGTCCAGGCGATCTCGACCCAGGTACTCTCATGAAAATGAGCCGCCTTGGCCCCCCGGGATTTTCGGTGCCAGAAGATAGACCAGAACATAACACCAAACACTATTACGGCGATGGCAACACAGATATAAAAGATAACCATATGCAGGTTATAGACAGAGCGACTAATCTCAGTCGCTCCTTCGATAAGGTTTACCTGCCAGTCAGCTGACACCAGCGGCGCATAAAAAAGCCCTGCGAATAACAGGGCCCTTCCGTTACGTCTCATTTCCAGGCCTCCTTGCTGTCGAATACTCAACAGCAATGCCCCAAGTCCTTAGTCTTTCCCTTTTATATCGATTATATTTCCCAGTTAAGCACTTGGTTATACGCCAGTATAGCAGCAGATTTCAGACGGCAAGGGGAATATACGCTGATAGAAAGGAGTGCAGGGGCGAACTAAAGCCGCCCCTGCTGGAGAATCAAAAAACTTCAGATAACACGTAAAAATCTATCCTGCTAATGTAATCAGAAGCCAGTAAAGCAGCGATATAATCGCCACAAGAAACACTGCTGAAGCTATTAAACTTAACCATAATGACGGCATAGGAACGTTATACTTACGCCCCCGGTCCTCCGGTGGACGAGTAAAGACCATGCACCACAATTTACTAAGTTCAGCTATCCAAGCATGTAACAGCAGCAACAGTTTTTCAGAGAATTGAGTCGGGTACACAAGAACCTCCTCTCTATGAACTGCGCCCTTTAAGATATAGTCGATAGCCCAGCAAAATAGCCAATATAATTGCAAAAATAAATTGCTGACCAAAGTCCGAACGGATCTGCCAAACAAAGTGCAGCATGACTAATAAGCTGATGGGATAGATAAGAGAGTGAAGCTTTTTCCAGTGCTTACCCAAACGACGCTGCATCGCTTTGGTTGAAGTCAAAGTCAATGGAATCAATAGCAGCAGCGCCAAAGCACCCACTACAATATAGGGCCGTTTAGTCAACTCAGTCAGTAATATGTCCCACCGCCACCCAATCAGAAAAGTAGCAAAAGCCAGCAGGTGCAGCACAGCATAAAAAAAAGTATAGAGACCTAACATTCGACGAAACGACATCAACCAGCGCCAGCCCAGGAGCTTTCTTACCGGCGTTACTGCCAGAGTCAGCCAGAGCAGGGTGATCGCCCAAAAGCCCAACTCTTTAACAATGATCTTAGCCGGGTCCGCACCCAAATTGTCGTCGAGCAAGTTGACAAACAAAGCAGCAAGCGGCGACAGACACAGCAAGAAAATGAACCACCACCGCAGCAGCCTCATTTTTCCCGATAGCATCAGAACCACTTAGAGAGATCCATCCCCTTATAGAGATGAGCAACCTGATCTGCATAGCCATTAAACGGTAGAGTATCAACAATATTAGGCGACAACAGAGAGGAGGGTAAACGACGTTCTGTTGCCTGCGACCAGCGCGGATGATCTACTGCCGGATTGACGTTTGCATAGAAACCATACTCTTTAGGCGCCGTGATATTCCAGCTAGTTTCCGGCATCGTTTCACTGAAGTGGATCCGCACAATGGACTTGATAGATTTAAAGCCATACTTCCATGGCACCACCAAACGCAGTGGGGCACCATTCTGAGGAGGCAGCGCATTTCCATACATACCTACAGCCATCAGCGTTAGTGGATTCATCGCCTCATCCATACGCAACCCTTCAACATAAGGCCAGTCAATCGTCCCAAAAGAGCTGCGCTGCTCAGACATCTGCTCTTTATCGAGAATAGTGGTGAATTGCACATACTTCGCTTTGGAAGTGGGCTCAAAACGTTTAATTAACTCTGCCAACGGAAACCCAAGCCAGGGAATCACCATCGACCAAGCTTCAACACAACGTAAGCGGTATACCCTGTCTTCCAAAGCATGGGGAGCAAGAATATCTTCAAGATTGTAATTACCCGGTTTAGCTACTTCGCCACTTATTTCAACTTTCCAGGGGTCTGTCTTAAACTTTTGCGCATATCGCACCGGATCACGCTTATCCGTTCCAAACTCGTAAAAGTTGTTATGGGTAATCGCGTGATAGTAAGGAGCCAGTTCATCGCTGACTGACAACTCAGCATTACGTACCGCGCTGGCCAGCTTCTGTCGTAGCCAAACAGGCCCGGGATAACGAGGCAGATCATCGGGAATTTCATAGCCCGCCGCTCTGGCAAAAGAGGGAAAAGCAAATGCGGGCAGCACCGCCGCGGAAAGAGCCGCCTGCATAAGCCGACGGCGTTGTTTATATACTGATTCTGAAGTGATCTCTGACGAAGGAATATTCAGCGCATCTCTGATTAGCCGCTTACTCAAAACGATCACCTCCAGATAAAAAACAGTCCAATAATTTAATTAATCAGTGATTTACGTTTACGCAATAACCAGAGAACCGGACCAGAAAGCGTATAGCCTAAAATCAATAACCAAAGGAAAATCGGCGGACTAATAGAGATCACACCGATGGTAAGCACAATCACCAGCAGGATCATAAAGGGGATTTTTCCCTTTGGATCAACATCCTTAAAACTGTAGTAAAGCACATTACTCACCATCAGCACGCCAACCAGCGCAACATAGATAGCGATCAGATAGATGTACCCACTAACATCAAGGTTAAATTCTACACAGGCCCACACTAAGCCCGCTACTGAAGCGGCGGCTGCAGGGCTTGGCAGCCCCATAAAGTAACGTTTATCAACTGAGCCTATTTGTGTATTAAAGCGCGCGAGTCGCAGTGCCGCGCCGGCAACATAGATAAAAGCACAGAACCAGCCAAACTTACCTGCCCCGCTGAGCGCCCAACTGAAAGTCACTAACGCCGGTGCAACCCCGAAGGAAACCATATCTGACAGTGAGTCATATTCTGCACCAAACGCGCTCGACGTATTTGTAAGACGGGCAACACGTCCATCCAGGCCATCCAGGACCATCGCAACAAAGATTGCGATCGCCGCATTATCGAAGGCGCCGTTCATACCTGCTACTACTGCATAAAAGCCACAAAACAGTGCTCCCGTAGTGAACAAATTAGGCAGCAGATAGATTCCCCGACTACGTGGCTTCGGGTTCGACTCTTCCTGACCTGGTTGCTCAGGCTGTTCCGGTTTGTTTCCCTGTGGATCATTCATAGATCTGTTTACACCAATGGATTAACAAAATATTCCGACATTCTACTTTTACGTATACGGGAAAGCTATCTATAGAAAGCCGCTACGTCTGTTTCAACAACACCCGATCAACAAATTTTCGCACCAGAATATTCGACTCTGGTGTTTCAACCGCCGAACTCAGCACCCGATCCAACTGACCATCGCCATCGGTATAATGAGATTTATAGAATGTCAGCCGCTCTATCAGAGTAGCCTTATCAACTTCGGGATGGAACTGAAAAGCCCAGAAAGGCTTACCTTTCAATTTAAAGCTGTGGGCACATTGCTCAGTATAGGCCAGCAATTGGCAGTCCCCAGGCAAACCATCAGCGTATTGACGATGCACCGAGATAGCTGAAAAACCATCCGGCGTATCCTGAAACAGCAGATCATCAACGGCTGCTGACGTCAGTGAAACAGGGATAGTACCCATTTCAAATCCGGCATCCTTATGCAGAATTTCACCGCCCAGCGCCAATACCGCTAGTTGAAAGCCAAAGCAGGAGGCAAACACTGGCTTCGCGGTCTCACCACAGTGGCGAATTAGATTCTGACAGGCTTGAATAAAGGGAAACTGATCTGGCTTAAGAACATTAGCTTCGCTGGCACCACCCACTAACAACGCATCATAGTTATCTGCCGCCGAGACCGGGAAATCCGGGGTATCAAACACGTTGAGAATATCAATTTGCTCCAGCGCAACACCGCAGTACTCGGCAAAGCTTAGGTGCTCTTCCATTCGCACCTGCGCTCCATCACGAATCTGGAGCAACAGAATTTTTAACTGATCTCGGTTTCTGGTATCACTGGAGGTTGCATCTAAGCGGTTCACAACAAGGCCCTTAAAAAGACATCTTAAATATCTGTTAAGGATACCTTGCTCCGATACAGACTCAATAGCCAAAAGCCCTGTCGGCAGATGAGAACCCAGTATTTAAAGGTTTATTACTTAAGTCCCGGCAAAAAGAAGGGAATATCTATCCGCTTTTCCGTTAACTTGCGGGTAATTATCTGCTTTAGGGGCGCAAAATTGTTAGCGATTCGCAGCGTTGCCTTACGCGCAATCTTCGCTGCAAAGTTATCATTAGTGAATAACCCTACAACCAGATTGGTACCCATATAAAGAGGCTTGGTTACCCGCATATGCGTACTCTGATACTTTTCCAATACACTGAAAGAGCCGATTTCCCGGCCTTGTTCCAACGCCTTTTTAATCTCTTTTGTCAGCGTTTCCTGACTACGCAGCCCTAGGTTAAAGCCGTGAGCAGTCACCGGATGCATGCCCACGGCGGCATCTCCAATCACGGCAAAACGACGACTGACAAACTTGTTTGCATGCACCGCGACCAACGGATACAGGTGGCGACGACCATAGAGCTTCATACTACCCAATTGCCCCTGCAGGCGTTGTTCTATATCGGCAGCAAAAGCCTCTTCGCCCATATTAAAGATACTTTCAGCCTCAGCACTGGATACGGTGACAACTATAGAAGAAAGATTGCCAGTCATCGGCAAAATGGCCAGCGTACGTCCATAGTGGAAACATTCAAAAGCGGTTTGATTATGGGGCAGGCTGTGTTCCATACGGCACACAATCGCGGTGCGGGAAAAATCTTTCATCGAAGCCGGCACACCCATTTTACGACGAGTTTCTGAAAAGCGACTATCTGCTGACACTAGCAAATCACACTCAACCCGGTCACCATTTGAAAGAACAACCCAGGCACTATCTGCTGTACTACCCACATCCTCAACTGAAACTTCAGTCAGAAGCTCAACATTATCAATCGGTTCTACAACCTCATAATATGCTTTACGAATTTTATCATTCGGCACCAGGTAGCCCAGAGCATCCAGGTTAGCTTCAGTGTTATCGAAATTCAGCGTGTAACTCGAATCACCATCCAGCACCTTGGCAGCACAGATTGGTGATACATCCTGATCTGCCAGTTGTTGCCAGGCGCCCGAGTTTTTCATCATATCAATCGACAGATGGGTCAGGGCTATTTCCCGACCATCTTCCGGCGGCTGACGCAGAGTCTCGAGAGATGATCGCTCGACAACCAACACCTTAAGCGCAGTGTCTCCTAATGAGCGAGCAAAGCTAAGACCCGCAGGACCTGCCCCAATAATTACGATGTCATATTTCATACTGAACCCCGGACAAACTACGCCAATCAACGGATATACAAGCGCCCACGTTAACGGCTCAGCTCTTTGATTACCCTAACCCAGATCAAGCCGACCAAAGAAAAGTAAATCAGAACAAGCCAGAAGGCTCCTTAAAAAGGCAATAAAATGTATATTTTGTATTGCGAAAAACGTTATATATGCAACACTACATTTCATATTTTGCAACGGACTTATTGTATAACGCTATGGATACCCGCTCCCTGAAACTCTTCATCAGCCTGTGCGACACCCTCCACTTTGGTCGGGCTAGTGAAGCTTGCCACATCAGCCCTTCAGCCCTGACCCGGGCGATAAAACAATTGGAAGATTCCTTGGGAGTACAACTGTTTGAGCGGGATAACCGTACCGTCAGCCTGACACGCGAAGGGCAGAATTTTCAAGACTACGCCCGTGAAGCACTGATTCAGTGGGATGTTGTGCGTAATTCACTGTTAGCTGATGCTCAGGAGCTACAAGGTGAAATCAGCGTGTATTGCTCAGTCACTGCCAGCTACAGTTTTCTCTATGACATTCTCAGCGACTTCCGTCGACAACACCCTAAAATCGAGATAAAACTACACACAGGTGACCCGGAAAATGCAATTCAGCGCGTATTGGCAGGCACCGACGACATCACCATTGCAGCCCGACCAGACACGCTAAACGCAGGACTCGCATTCAAACATATCGCAACCTCACCGTTGGTATTTATCGCCCCTCAGAAAGATATACATCTGGACCCTCTCCTCACTGACACACCAGACTGGTCGCAGGTGCCCATGATTCTGTCTGAAGAAGGCGTCTCACGTAAACGCATCGACCGCTGGTTTAAGGCCCGCCAGGCAAAGCCGATAATCTATGCACAAGTCGCTGGTAATGAGGCGATCGTCAGTATGGTTAGCCTCGGATTCGGGGTGGGCGTGGTGCCTAAAATAGTTCTGGATAACAGCCCACTGGCAGACCGGGTACGAATTCTCAATATCAAGCCGGAACTCAAGGCATATGATGTTGGCCTGTTTGCTCTGAAGAAAAAGCTGCAAAGCCCACTCATTGAGGCCTTCTGGTCACAGATCCAGTAGTACAAGTACATCAAGCCCTGCGTAAGCTATTCACTTCATATTCTTTTTCCTGTCGGCTTATTGACCAGAAAGATACCCAGAGCCACTAATAGTAAAGCCCCCAGCATATCTAACGAAAGCCGTTCATCGAGAATCAACCAGGCGAGCAGTACGCCAAACAAGGGGGTAAGAAAGGTAAAACTAGCAATCTTCGAGGCAGGATAATGACTCAACAGCCAAAACCAGGCTAAATAACCAACAAACGCCATCAAAACGATTTGAAACAATAACGAGCCCACCACCAGCGGGGTCAGGTTGGTTACACCTGGTTCATTTAACAGCCATGACAACAGCGGCAAAATCACGGCCGAAACCACCAACTGATAAAGCAATACCCGGGAGGCAGACAGATGCCTTTGCGGGGATGCTTTCAGGACCACCGTCGTCGCCCCCCAGAAAAGCGCCGCCGCCAATGCCAGGCTATCGCCCAACAGAGTAGCATCACCCTCGAGAGAATCTCGAAATGCAAAAATCACTCCTGCAAAAGCCACCAACAGCCCCATAACCTGAACGCTTCGAAGGTGCTCGCCCTGAACAAAAAAATGCGCCCCCAATGCCACAACAAAGGGAGAGGTGTAGAGAAAAATTGTTGTGTGAGAAGCCGTGGTCAGGTCCAGGGCCAGATAGATTAATAAAAATTCGATCGCAAACAGCACCCCGAGCAGAACACCCCACCAAAAAGTACCATCTCGATAAAAAATTTTCTCACCACGCCACAGCATCCAGAGCATGAGCAGCAATGCCGCACCGACAGACCGCAAACCGGCCTGCAGCAAGGGGGATATTCCCTCCAAACCGAACTTAACGACTACCTGGTTGAGACCGAACAACATGCAAAGCCCCACTAAGAGCAGGATAGCACGACGATCAAATGTCGTTTTAATCATGCGCTGAATAGAGCTTCAAGTTCAGGGGATATATAAGGTCGTCCCCGCTCATTCAGAGCAGCACCTATCACCAACCCGGCAACACAGACTTTTTCATCTTCGATACGGACAACCCGTTGACGAAAACCAAACTTCACCCGACTGATCCGTTCCAGAGCAACCTCGACCCGAAACTTGTCTCCACTCTTTAATGACGCCTTATAATCCAGTTCTGAACGAATCACCACCAGATGAATCCCTGCCTCAGTCAGAACAGCAAAATCAATACCACTGTTCAACAAAAACTCATGCCGGGCGTGTTCCAGGTAGTTGAAATAGACCCCGTTATTGACGATACCCTGCATATCCAGCTCATAGTCCCTTACACCCATCTCAATACTGAACATTCTCAATCCTCCAGCCAAAAAAAGAGGGCGCAATAATGCACCCTCCTTAAAGCTATTCATTTTTTAGTGGGTTGAACGAGCCGGCTTAACAGAGTCCGGCGCCATCGACTCAACCAGTTTCAGCAACGCATCAACACCGTCCTGCAAATTAGCATTATTATCGATCAGCTGAATATTATCCGGAAGACTATCGACAATCTGACGGTGACGATTTAACCGTTTGATGATCTCTTCCTCATTTTCCCTGCCGCGTTGGGTCAGTCGCTGATGCAATGTATCTTCATCGACTTCAACCAACACCGGAATCAAATTGGGGTAAGCGTGCATGGCAATCTGCAAATACTCACGGGAACCATTAATCACAACATTAACCCCTTTTGCCAGCCAGTTATCAATTTCAGAACCGATACCGTAGCTATAACCATGGGAGTACCACTGCATAGCAAACATCCCCATGCTGGCACGCATATCAAACTCATCAGGGGATAGATGAATATGGTTTTCACCACCAACATTAAGAGCCCGGGTAATATAACGATGGGCAACAAAGCAGCCGTGGCTGGGTTGCAGGCGCTGACGGCAACCTTCAAGCAAGCTGTCTTTACCGCTGCCTGAAGCGCCCACCAGATAGAGCAATTTTCCACTCATAGAAAGATCTCAGAGTACTATAACCGGTTAATTTGAGATCAAGAGTAATACGCTTAAAATTGAAACGCCAGTATTGATTAAGCTCGCCTCAGTATCGCACATCGTCACACAGAAGGTCAGGCCAGCATCTCCTGCTCGAAGACAACAGCATAGGTATCCTGCCAACGGGGAAACGGATTGGATTGTTGCCACAGGGGTAATCTCTCATATCTGACAATGCCTGAAAACTGTACGCCGCTATCCCGGCCGGTCAGTTCTCCCAAAGGAAAAACCAGTAACACCGAAAGCACTACCCACTTAACTGAGTAAATCATTATAACCTCCTCAGACAGGTGTTCCCTATCATCGATTTCCAATGACAACGACCCTATGACAATGCCTTTATCCTCAAACCACAAGAGCACTCTGAGCCACCCGCCTCTTCCTTTGGAACTTTTTCCTCCAGAGGGACCCTTAAGTATAGTCAGGAAAAACAGTTTTTTTGTTAAGTTATCAACTAAGTTGTTCTGTCCACCCGATCTACAGACCAAAAAAAACCGCTCAATGAGCGGTTTTAATACAGCAAAGACTGATGATTAGAGACTCAGGACTTTCTCACCTCGAGAGAGGCCCGATACACCCGTACGCACCACTTCCATAATATGCGCGGTACCCAGCGTCTCAATAAAAGCATCCAGCTTGTCACTGGCACCGGTCAACTGAACAGTATAGGTATTCGGCGTCACATCGATGATCTGACCACGGAAAATATCCGCAGTACGCTTAATCTCAGCACGCATCTGACCGTTAGCCTTCAGCTTGATCATCATCAGTTCGCGCTCGATATGCTCACCTTCAGTCAGATCCACCACTTTAACCACATCGATCAGCTTATTAAGCTGCTTAGTGATCTGCTCGATCACCTTGTCACTACCAAAAGTAGTCACGGTCAGACGAGATAGGGTTGAATCTTCTGTCGGCGCAACCGTCAACGACTCAATATTAAAATTTCGCTGAGCGAAAAGGCCTACAACCCGGGACAGTGCACCCGGCTCGTTTTCCATCAACACAGAAATAATATGTCTCATGATCAGGTTCTCTCCGTCTTACTCAGCCACATATCACGCATAGAGCCACGTGGCACCTGCATCGGGTATACATGCTCAAACGGATCTACAGTAATATCCATAAATACCATACGATCTTTCAGGGCAAACGCTTCGGTCATCGCCGCTTCCAAATCTTCGTACTTCTCAACTTTCATACCCACATGACCATAGGCTTCTACCAACTTAACAAAATCAGGCAGTGATTCCATGTAGGACTGAGAGTGGCGTGACTCATAGTTCATATCCTGCCACTGACGCACCATACCCAGAGATCCGTTATTCAGGCAGATAACCTTTAAGGGGATATCGTACTGGCTAATGGTAGACAGCTCCTGAATATTCATCTGAATACTGCCTTCTCCGGTAACGCAAACCACTTCCTCATCGGGAAAGTTCATTTTCACGCCCATCGCAGCAGGTAAGCCAAAGCCCATCGTGCCCAGACCACCAGAGTTAATCCAGCGATTCGGTTTATTAAACTTGTAGTACTGTGCAGCAAACATCTGATGCTGACCTACATCTGAACAGACATAAGCATCACCACCAGTAACTTTGCTCAGCATCTCAATAACCTGCTGTGGCTTCATGCTCTCAGAATCATCGGTCCGGAAACGTCCACCATGACGGCCGCGCCATTCATCAATCTGCTGCCACCAGGAATCGATCGCTTCTTTTTCAAGCTGCTTCTTACTGCTCTTAACAAGAGAGGTCATCTCCTGCAGAACATGCTTAGCCGGCCCCACAATAGGGACATCAGCTTTAATCGTTTTAGAGATTGAAGCCGGATCGATATCCACATGGATAATTTTGGCAGTAGGACAGAACTTATCAACACCGTTCGTTACCCGGTCATCAAACCGTGCACCCACCGCCAGTATCAGATCAGCGTGATGCATCGCCATATTAGCTTCGTAGCTACCGTGCATACCCAACATACCAATAAACTGACGATCAGTACCCGGATAGCCACCCAGACCCATCAGGGTATTAGTTACCGGTGCATTCAACAACTGCGCCAGCTCGGTCAGTTCAGCGCTGGCATCACCCATGATGACACCACCACCGGAGTAGATTACCGGACGTTTAGCATCCAGCACCATATCCATCGCTTTCTTAATCTGTCCACTATGACCCCGGCTGACCGGGTTATAGGAGCGCATTTTGACGCTCTTCGGATATTCATAATCAAAACGATCAGTCGGCGCGGTCATATCCTTAGGAATATCAACGACAACCGGGCCCGGACGACCACTTTCAGCAATGTGGAACGCTTTCTTGATAATCGTAGGAATATCTTCAGGGTTCTGGACACTAAAGCTATGCTTAACAACGGGACGGGAGACACCGATCATATCGGTTTCCTGGAACGCATCTTCACCGATCAGGAAGCTCATTACCTGTCCGGTAATAACAACCATCGGAATAGAGTCCATGTAAGCGGTAGCAATACCGGTCACAGCGTTAGTGGCACCCGGACCTGATGTTACCAATGCGACGCCGGCTTTACCGGTTGCACGGGCATAAGCATCAGCCATATGGGTCGCCGCCTGCTCATGGCGAACCAGAACGTGTTGTACATCTTCCTGCCGGAACAGTGCATCATAAATATGCAGCAGTGCTCCACCGGGATAACCGTAGATGTGTTTCACACCCTCATCTTTAAGGGCGCGAATTACCATTTCGCCGCCTGAAAGTTGTTCCACAATAGTATCCTCAAATCACACGCCAACCATTGGCATGTCTAAAAATTCTGATACTGGAGGATGTAATGAATCGCCTACTGGGAACAAAACAACCTCCAGCAGGCTTTTGCGTAGGTGACCGGTACGGTCAGAGAAAGGCAAAAGCAACTCTTCATCCGGTGATTAAGTGTGGGTACACACTGTAAACCCGGGAAAATAAGCTGGGTGTGCTTATCAGGTTTCTGCTTCGGGGTAACCTACTTAACGCAGAAACACTAAATTGTGGTGTGTATTCTGCCAGCAGCACAACCATTGTTCAAGGGATGATCAGCGATAAAATTAAATTTCACGCATCCGGAAACCTATAGCTGCAGATACGGTTATGACAGTGCTATAGTGAATCCAAAGTATTTGTCATTTTCAGTCGGAGATCGTTGCATGAGCACTGCTACAATAAAAAACAAGGAACGAGCTATAGATGAGCTGGTTTCGGTGTTGCGCAAAATATTCGAGGAGCCAGAAATCTGTGCGGCTGCAATGGAAATCGCGCGTAAGCATCTGCAGGACGAGCACGCCAATGTGAAAATTGCTGATGAGCTATCCGCCACCACCAGCGTTAAAATCCCAGTAGAACACAGCGAAGCAGACACGCTATTTCTGGATATGCTAAAGGATCTGGTGCGAGACGAGCAGGCACTGTACTAAGCGATCCTCATTTCACAAAAAAAACGCGCATCCCTGTTCTTGAAAAAGAGAAGGTTACGCGTTTTTTTATGCTTAGAAAGACCTGAATCAGATCACAAACAGGTGATGCTTCTTCTTACCCAGTTTAACTAAGAAGAAACGACCATAAGTACCGTTCGCAGCGGCAAACACTTCTACCGCTTTCATATTGTCATCCATACCCTTCTCAACACCATTAACAATCACAGCGTTGCGTTGTAGAGCATCTTTAATCTGCTTACCCGAGTTTGCCATACCGGCGTCACTCAACAAAGTCGTCAGTGGCGTTTCAGCCAGATCTGCAGCTGCCAGGCTGGACGATGGCAGACCATCCAGTTGCAACTGTTCAAAGTCTGCCTGGCTCAGATCAGACAGGTTGCCACTGAACAGCGCATCGGTAATCCGCATCGCCGCCGTTAAGCCCTCTTCGCCATGTACCAGACGCGTCACTTCACGGGCTAGTACAGACTGCGCTTCAGGACGACCATCACGTTCAGCATCCGCCTTTTCTAACGCATCAATCTCTTCAACCGAAAGGAAAGTAAAGTATTTTAGGAAAGAGTAAGCATCAGCATCCGCTGTTTGTAGCCAGAACTGGTAGAAAGCATAAGGAGAAGTCTTGTTTGGCGACAACCAGATAGTTCCGGACTCTGTCTTACCAAACTTAGTACCATCAGACTTCGTAATCAGTGGCAGTGTCAGACCAAAAGCCTTATTACCATTCATACGACGCGTCAGCTCAGTGCCACCGGTAATATTACCCCACTGATCAGATCCACCGATCTGCAATGTACAGTTGTGACTAGCGTTCAGCTGCTGGTAGTCGAATGATTGCAGAATCATATACGTAAATTCAGTAAAGGAGATGCCCTCACCTTCACGATCGATACGCTGCTTTACCGACTCTTTAGCGATCATCTGATTAACCGAGAAGTGCTTACCGACATCCCGCAGGAAGGTCAGTACATCCAGATCGCGGGTCCAGTCCAGGTTATTTACCACTTCCGCGTTGTTATCACCGCTGTCAAAATCGATAAACTGACTAACCTGACCTTTCAGCTTTTCCACCCAGTTGGCGACAGTACTGTCGTCATTGAGCTTACGTTCCTGAGCTTTGAAACTCGGGTCGCCTATCAGACCGGTCGCCCCGCCCACCAAAGCCAGTGGTTTGTGGCCCGCTTGCTGAAAGCGTTTTAGCGCCAGCAGAGGCACCAGTGAACCGATATGCAGACTGTCAGCGGTAGGGTCAAAGCCGCAATAAAGAGTGACAGAACCTTCAGCCAGGTGTTGTTCCAGCTCTTCTTCGCTGGTCATCTGCGCGATCAACCCGCGCGCATTGAGATCCTGTAGCAGTGTTTTGTCTGTCATTGCCTTCTAACAACCTTCATCTGTAAGTAATTAAGTCATAAATAGTGTGGAGGCGTATTCTACCCTTACGCCTTTAATCCCACAAACCTATGATGAAAACGCTCGATTTACCCCTCCAATACGGTGTCGTTCTATCAAACCACCAACAATTCCAAAGACTTCCAACACCTCAGATGGCACTAACTGAAGACAGTTCTGTCTCCACTTTCACCTAATTTTATTGACTTATCCCTCAAAAAGCGGCGATTTACGCCGATAACATGTGAATATTTAGATTCTGTGACAGCTTCCGGTATAATCCTGAGAATTTTTTAGTATTACTGAGGTAACAGGCCGTGGTTCTGATTGAACGGTTAAAACAGCATCTTCCAGCGACTCACCTGATAGCGGTAGCTATCTGCTGCGTTATTGTTGGCCTGACGTCTATGCTTATGCCATCTGCAGAAGCGCCAGCTTCAGTACTGGCCCAGGCGGAAAGTACTGAAAAAAGCACCACTTCAATTACCGACGGTAACCAAACTGCTTTGGTCAATAAAGCATCTTCTGCCGAGCCAGTAAAACTCCCCGTTGAAACAGCTAAAAAACCCTTAGAACAAGCCCCATCTGAGATTACCGAACAGTGGCAGGACTTTAAAGTCCGCAGTGGCGATACACTCACCTCAATCTTCAAACGGGCCGGACTTACCAATCGGGATGCCTTTCTGGTCAGTAAAGGGGTACAAGGGACCGAAGCACTTAAACGAATCTATCCGGGCCAGATCATCCGCTTCGTTATTGAAGACAATCAGCTTATAAAACTACTGCATATCCGCAATCAGCTTGAAAGTTCGCTGGTCACCATAACCGCTCAGGGATATGAAGTAGAGACCATAGCAAAGCAACCCGACATCTCTCCCCGTTTTGCCGAAGGCAGTATTGAAAACTCCCTCTTCTATGATGCATCTCAGGCTGGCCTCTCCGATAGAATGATTATGGAACTGGCGGCTATTTTCGGCTGGGATATCGACTTTGTTCTGGACCTGCGACAGGGTGATCGCTTTAATCTGGTATTTGAAGAGAAATACCTCGATGGGAAGCTGATTGGCGAAGGCAATATTCTCTCCGCCCAGTTTATCAACCAGGGTGAAACCTATACCGCTGTTCGCTATACCGATAGCGAAGGCAATAGCAGCTACTATACTCCGGAAGGCGATAGCATGCGCAAAGCGTTCCTTCGAAGCCCAGTCAGTTTTGCCCGGATCAGCTCCAGCTTTAAAAACCGGCGCAAGCACCCGGTATTAGGCTTAACCCGGGCACACAAAGGCACCGATTATGCAGCCCGTACCGGCACCCCTATCAAAGCGGCCGGAGATGGCAAAATAATCTGGCGCGGAACCAAAGGCGGTTACGGCAAAGCTGTCATTGTGCAACACGGTGGCAATATCACCACGTTATATGGCCATATGAACAACTATCGTCGCGGCCAGAAAAGCGGAAGCAGAGTGAGTCAGGGTGACGTCATCGGCTACGTTGGCCAGACGGGCCTCGCCTCAGGCCCACATCTGCATTATGAATTCCGTGTTAACGGTGTGCATAAAAATCCGCAAACGGTAAAATTGCCCCATGCCGCACCGATAGCTAAAGCCGAAAAAGACAACTTCTTTGCTGCTGCTAAAGCATCACTGGCCCAGCTGGAACAATTCAAAGCAACACAGCTAGCCTCGGCCTCAAACTGAGCCCTGCCTTGCGATTCAGAACCATTAATCAAGGACATTCATGAGTGCTCAAATCTATATTGGATTAATGTCCGGCACCAGCCTCGACAGCATTGATGCTGTCGCGGTCCGGTTTGAGCCCTCCTTTGAGCTGATTGCTTCACACAGCGAGCCAATCCCACCCGCCATCGATAATCGCATCCGGGTATTGTTTAATCCCGGCGATAACGAAATAGATCAATTAGGCAATCTCGACCTTGAGTTAGGTGAACTGTTCGCCTCCGCGGCCAATACACTGATCGAACATCACGGACTTAGCCGCGATCAGATCATTGCGATCGGCAGTCACGGACAAACCATCCGCCATCGTCCAGAAACTCACTTTACACTCCAGATTGGCGACCCGAACACCATCGCAGAACATACCGGCATTACCACCGTCGCTGA
This sequence comes from Amphritea japonica ATCC BAA-1530, assembly GCF_016592435.1. Classification (NCBI taxonomy): domain Bacteria; kingdom Pseudomonadati; phylum Pseudomonadota; class Gammaproteobacteria; order Oceanospirillales; family Oceanospirillaceae; genus Amphritea; species Amphritea japonica. The sequence continues at coordinate 3,492,669 of NZ_AP014545.1, forward strand.
CTTCCGGTGCCGGGATATGGCTGCAGGTGGTCAGGGAGCCCCCCCTGGTACCGGCCTTTCATAATGGGCTGTTCCGTCACTCCCAGAAGAACAGAATACTGGTAAATATCGGCGGTATGGCAAACCTCACCATCATTGAAGCAGACCCGGAAAAACCGGTATTAGGCTACGACACCGGTCCGGGCAACGTCCTGATGGACAGCTGGATTCAACATCACCAACAAAAAAATTATGATGCCGACGGTCAGTGGGCAAACACAGGAAAAGTGATACCTGAGCTACTGAATGCCATGCTCTCACTACCCTATTTCAGTGAAACCCCGCCCAAAAGTACCGGACGGGAGCAGTTCAACCCGCTTTGGATTGAGCAGAATATCCGTTCACTGGCCAGCACACCCGAACCGTCAGACGTACAGGCAACCCTGTTGGAACTGACTGCGATCACCATCGCCGATGCGATTAACCGCCACCAGCTGGACAATTTGCAGGTATTTCTCTGTGGCGGCGGCAGCCACAATCGCCAGCTGAGAGCTCGACTATCGACCTTGCTGCAGCCGCACTATTTGAGTGATACCGCCGAGCTGGGGCTCGATCCTGACTGGGTCGAAGCGGCTGCTTTTGCCTGGCTTGCCTACCGCACGCTAAACAAAGAGAGCGGCAATATACCCGAGGTTACCGGTGCAAAAGGCTTCAGACCACTGGGCGCAATTTACTGGGGCAGTTAAATATCCGACCTTCAGAAAACAAAAAAGCCAGCAATATGCTGGCTTTTTCAGGTCTGTGCAAAAATCAAATTGAGAAGGACGAACCGCAACCACATGTGGTTGTTGCATTCGGGTTATCAATCACAAACTGTGAACCCTGCAGCCCTTCTTTATAGTCCACCACCGAGCCTACCAGATACTGGTAACTCATCGGATCAACCACCATATTCACGCCATCATTTTCGAACAGCGTATCATCATCCGCAACCGCCTCATCGAAGGTGAAGCCATAAGAGAAGCCCGCACAACCACCACCGGTAATGTATACCCGCAGTTTCAGGTTATCGTTCTGGTCCTCTTCGATCAGAGTTTTTACCTTAGCCGCTGCTGAATCGGAAAAAACCATCGTCAGCTGCTGGTCAGTCGTCTCTGTCATATCTGTTTCACCTACATCTCTCATACATACCAATAGCGTATTATCCATTTAACCAAGCAATTTAGTCAAGTATAGACTTTACCCTTACGGCATCATACCTGCGTGTTTGAGCCCTTCAGCTTCATCCAGACCGAACATAATGTTCATATTCTGGATTGCCTGACCGGCAGCCCCCTTAACCAGGTTATCAATCGCAGAGAGCACCACAACCGTATCGTCGTTCTGCGGACGGAACACGCTGATCCGGCAGATATTCGCACCTTTAACGCTGCGTGTTTCCGGATGACTTCCGGCGGGCATCACATCAACAAAAGGCTCATCGGCGTAACGCGCTTCAAACAACTCCTGCAGACCATCGGTAGGATCTTTCAATTTCCCGTAAAGCGTTGCATGGATACCCCGAATCATCGGCGTCAGGTGAGGCACAAAGGTCAGGCCAACCGGACGACCCGCCGCTTCACTCAAGCCTTGCTTGATCTCAGGAAGATGACGATGACCCGCTACCGCGTAAGCCTTCATACTTTCACTGCTTTCACACAGCAACGAACCGATATTCGCACCACGACCCGCACCACTGACGCCTGACTTAACATCAGCTATCAGACGACGGTGATCAATCAGTTTATTCTCTATCAGCGGTAGAAAGCCCAACTGGGTCGCAGTTGGATAGCAACCTGGACAAGCGAGCATCTGCGCGCCTTTAATCGCTTCACGGTTTACTTCCGGAAGGCCGTATACCGCTTTAGCCGCCAGTTCCGGACTGGTATGTTCCATGCCGTACCACTGGGACCAGAGCTCCAGATCCTTAATTCGAAAGTCAGCTCCCAGATCGATCACTTTCACGCCTCGCTCAACCAGCTCCGGCGCCATTTTCATTGCCACCCCATGAGGGGTCGCAAAAAAGACCGCTTCACACTCAGACAACGCCTCAACATCGGGGACGGTAAACTGCAGATCGTAGTGACCGCGAAGGTTCGGGTACATATCATCAATTCGCACACCTTCCTCGGAACGGGAGGTAATTACTTCAACCGAAACGCCGGAATGGTTTGCCAACAGTCTGAGCAGCTCTACGCCGGTATAACCGGTGCCGCCTACGATACCTACTTTGATCACTTTGACCTCACAATTGTTTCTACAGTTTTCTATTCAGCCTGCGTATGATACAAACCCTTGAAGGGCATTACTATTGCGACACTCTAAAAGTGGCGTTAAAACAGGCGAATCAGAGTATAAATGTTCAAAGACTCCCTATCATTCACCCATTTCCGCAACCGGCTGGCCCATCAGGAGGCGCTGCCGCAGTTAATCCTGCTGGGGATTTTCTCCGGATTGGCGACTGGATTAGTGATTCTGGCGTTCCGGCTGATAATCGAACTACCCCTGGAAACCTGGCTACCCGACAATAACAGCGAAAACTTTGAAGGGCTGCCACTCTGGTTGCGCTTTGTTCTGCCAATAGCCGGAAGTATCGTCACATTTTTACTACTTTGGAAACTACTGCCTGCCACCCGTAAAGTCGGTGTCGTTCATGTATTGGAACGTCTCAGTTACCATCAGGGCCATCTCCCCGCGAAAAACATGCTAGTGCAGTTCTTTGGAGCAGCTATTGCCATTGTCAGTGGCCACTCAGTCGGACGTGAAGGTCCGGCGATTCATTTAGGCGCCGCCTGTGGCAGCCTGGTCGGTCAAACGCTAAAGCTGCCGAATAATTCCTTACGATTGTTAGTCGGTTGCGGTGTCGCTGCAGCGATCTCTGCGGCCTTCAACACCCCCCTGGCCGGGGTTATTTTTGCAATGGAAGTCATCCTGATGGAGTACACTGTTATCGGCTTTACGCCGGTACTGGTTGCCTCAGTCACCGCAGCACTTTTAATTCGGGTCACCCATGGTGATGAATCCATTTTTACCATTCCCGCGCTGCAGATCCAGTCTCTGGCAGAGATCCCCTTTGTGGTTTTACTGGGGATTATCTGTGCCCTGCTGGCGGCAGGCTTTATTCGTATCATGATCCTGACTCAGAAAATAACCTCAGTATCCCTGGGCGTTAAATTGTTAATCGCCGGACTACTCACCGGCACTGTCGCACTCTGGTATCCGCAAGTGATGGGACTGGGTTACGACACCCTTTCTCAAGTTTTGCAGGGGAATGCCGGGCTGACCTTACTGCTTGGCTTGCTGTTAACCAAGTGGTTGCTGACGCCTATCGTACTTGGTCTGGGTATTCCTGGTGGCCTGATTGGCCCAACCATCTATATCGGTGCTATCGCCGGTGCAGCCTTTGCTGTCTTGGTTGCTCACTTCACCGGTGAGACTAATTCAGGTGTCGGTTTCTACGCCATGTTGGGGATGGGAGCGATGATGGGCGCCGTACTAAACGCCCCCTTAGCCGCACTCATCGCCTTGCTCGAACTGACCGGTAATCCGAATATTATTTTCCCGGGCATGATCGCCATTGTTGTCGCCAGTACAACAGTTCGCTTCTTTTTCAACCAACCCTCAATTTTTCTCACATCCCTCAAAGCCCAGGGGTTGGACTACCGACAGGAACCTATCACCCAGGCTCTTTCCCGGTTAGGAGTTGCCAGTGTAATGTGCGCCAGTCATGTCCGCTGCAACACCCGGGTCAGTTGTGAATCAGCGATAAAAGTACTGGAACAGCGGCCCGACTGGTTGATTCTGGAAGATAAAAAAGCGGTGCCTCGGTACATTCTGTTCCCCGCCGATCTGGAATATTTTATTGATCGCATTAGTGAACGGGATGGTTTCAACCCGAACCTTGAGCTAGACCTGACAGAAGTCCCGGCGGTACGCAAAGATATCGCCCCGTTACCGATACAGGCAACACTCAAAGAAGCCCTCGACAAGATGAACCTCGATCGTTTGGATGCGTTGTATATCGTGCACCATAATGATGAGATCGCCGGTATTATCACCCGTGACCTGGTAGAACATTTTTACACCCAAAAGATCAATCAATAATCACAATCTGAGCACCCCTCTTAAGGTTAAGGCTGTTTAAACCTCCTATGAAAGAATTCCAGTTACAGGGCCTTTACGCCATCACCGACAGCACACTGATGCCCGATACCGAAACGATGCTGTATCAGGTCGAAAACGCTCTGCGAGGGGGCGCCAGTATCATTCAATACCGCGATAAGTCGGATAATTACCCTCAACGACTGGCACAAGCTAAAGCACTGGCAGACCTCTGCCATCAGTTTCAGCGACCACTGCTAATCAATGATGACATTGAACTGGCCAAAGCCAGTAACGCTGATGGTGTTCACCTGGGGCAAAGTGATGGCAATATCCGTCAGGCCCGTGACTATCTGGGGTCTGCTGCGATTATCGGCAACACCTGCCATAGTTCCCTGACACTCGCAGTCAAGGCCTGCCAGCAAAGCGCCGACTATGTTGCCTTTGGCGCGTTCTTCCGCTCCAGCACTAAACCCGATGCAACCCCAGCCCCTATCCACCTGCTCAGTGAAGCCAGATCAACCCTCCCCGTTCCGGTAGTAGCGATTGGGGGCATTAATATGGATAATGCGGGTCAGGTAATTTCCGCCGGAGCGGATATGATCGCGGTGATACACAGCCTGTTTGCCAGTGATGATATTTGCGCCCAGGCCGGACAGTTCGACAGCCTGTTCGACTGATCCGCTTACGATACGAATTTAAGAGAGCCCAACATGTCCCGTTCAGAATCTTTATTTCAGGCCGCTCAGGCCCATATCCCAGGTGGTGTTAACTCACCGGTACGTGCTTTTAAAGGGGTGGGCGGTACGCCGATCTTCTTTAAACGGGGTGAAGCCGCCTATCTGTACGATGAAGATGATAAGCGCTACATCGATTATATTGGCTCATGGGGCCCAATGATTCTGGGCCATGCCCATCCTGCAGTAATGAATGCGGTACGGGGCGTCATGGAATCCGGCCTGGGCTTCGGCGCGCCCACTGCGATTGAGATAGAAATGGCAGATAAGGTCTGCGATATGATGCCAGGCATGGATCTGGTACGGATGGTGAACTCCGGTACGGAAGCCACCATGAGCGCCATTCGTCTGGCCCGCGGTTATACCAACCGGGACAAAATTGTTAAATTTGAAGGTTGCTACCACGGTCACTCTGACTCGCTGCTGGTTAAAGCCGGCTCCGGGATGCTGACACTGGGTGAGCCAAGTTCTCCAGGCGTACCTGCCAGTCTGGCAGAGCATACGATCACCCTGACCTACAATGATCTGGATAACGTTCGTCAGGCATTTGCCGAAGCAGGTGCAGATATCGCCTGCATCATCGTTGAACCGGTCGCCGGCAACATGAACTGCATCCCACCGGTACCGGGCTTCCTTGAAGGGCTGCGTGAGATTTGTGATGAATACGGCACCGTGCTGATTCTCGACGAAGTAATGACCGGTTTCCGGGTCTCGCTGACCGGCGCACAGGGCCATTATGGTGTGATCCCTGATCTGACAACCCTTGGCAAAGTCATTGGCGGCGGACTGCCGGTCGGTGCCTTCGGCGGTAAACGGGAGATCATGGAATATATTGCGCCGCTGGGACCTGTCTATCAGGCAGGTACACTGTCAGGCAACCCACTGGCGATGGCCGCTGGTCTGGCCATGCTGAACGCACTTGAGGAAGAAGGTTTCCACGAAAAGCTCAGCGCAAAAACAGAACTGCTGGCGCAGGGTTTTGAAGCGATGGCACTACGGCACGGTGTACCTTTCACCACCAGTCAGGTAGGAGGCATGTTCGGACTGTTCTTTACCGACCAGCCAGAGGTCACCCGTTTTGATCAGGTGATGAAGTGTGATGCAGACAAGTTCGGCCGCTTCTTCCATGGCATGCTGGAAGAGGGCATCTACCTGGCACCATCCGCGTTTGAGGCTGGCTTTATGTCTCAGGCGCATACTGAAGAGGATATCAACGCCACCATAGAAGCGGCTGGTCGGGTCTTCGCCAAGCTGGCAGCGGAGTAAATCACTTGCTCAATCTGGCATTAGGCGCACTACTGATTGGCGCACTGTTTACCGCATATCAATTGCAAAACAGTGCCCAACAGCTACCGGACTCACCCAGGACAACACTGCAGGCGGGCGCATTAAGCGCCCTCTTTATCGCTCTGTCAGCATTAGCTGAACTACTGCTCAATCAGGCCAGCAGCGATATTGAAACCCTGCAACGGATGTTCGCAAACCTGGCTTACTATGCCGCCCTGCCGCTATTGGCCAGCGCTATGTTAGTAAGCACTCGCAACCAGCACTGGCAACGCGCAGCCTGGGGTCGCTGGCTAATCGGCCTGTTTGCATTGTTTGAGTTACTGCGGCGTATGGAACAGGGCGAACTTTACACCCAGATCATCGCCGTCGCCGTTTCAGCCACTATGCTGCTCGCAGCGCTGATGACCAAAGAGAAAGCCCTGCAGAAAGCCAACCTGCTTGCTGGTATCAATATGTCCATCACTCTGTTGATTGCAGGCCCCGGTGCGCTGATGCCCAACACCCTGCCCGAAAACAGCTATCTATACCCACTACTGATGGCCGCCACTTTACCCCTTTTCGCTATCGCGATTAAACAAACGGTATTGTTTCATCATAAAACAGCCTGACAAATCACAAACATTTCATCCAAGGCTATGTCCCGAATTCAGCTATGAATATAGCTGTTTTGCACTGTTTCTAATCAATTATGCCGTCTAAACCTTAGCAAGTACCTATGCTTTACTTAGCGCTTATATTGGAGGATATATGGTTAGGGTTATAGAGTTGCACCGGTATATACCTACTTTGCACAGATGTTTCTGAGCACTACACGAGAAATATGGTTCGTTGATTAGAAAACCTAATCCCGGAAACAATGTATAACAGCCGCGATGTCTTCAAATAGAAAAATTAATTTGAGCAAAGAACAATACGTTACATAAATACGATAAACCCAATAGTCACAGGGTAATAGACAGTAAAGTTGTATCAGAAAGCTTTGTGATAAAACCTGTAATAAAATAAACCCCGGTATCACCGGGGTTTAACACAATAACTTAGCAGATCTTTAATGCCTACTCAGATAGAGATACTGATTCAATTTTTAACTCAGCTAACCTTTCAAGCAAAAACTGAATACTCTTCTTTCCTGAACCTTCATTGGCTTTTCTAAGGCGTTCAGCCCCAAGAAAGGCCTCTCCTACTGTTGCTGTATATGGCGCACTTACAATTTCATCAATGACTACCCGATTACTTTCCATATCGGTTAATGAGTATCGAACCCTGGTTGTCACTGTCATATCAAGGCCAAATAAAGGCTGATCGACATCCAGCATTTGTACATCAAGCTGATACCTCCCAACAGCAGAAAAAAGACCGTAGTGGTCCAAGCTTCGCTTAAGTGCGAGAGAAAAGTTCTCATTGCTTATTTCCGAAGTCCAGGCTGGATTAGTTTTTTCTCCTCCACTTACTGACTCCACATCAATCTGTTTTTTCAGCCCCTGATCAAAGCCTAGCGTAGCCTCCCTTGTTTCGGTAAAAGTCATGTTCTCCATTTTTGCACCCGAAGCGCAACCAAATAGAAAAATACTACAAACTATTAGTATCCATACCCTGTATTTATTCAAAACATGTGCCCTGCTTAATAAGCTGTATTATTATTTTGCTGCGATGCTTGAGGTTTTTTTGCCGCTAAACGGAATTTTTGTTCCTCTGCACGGTATTGCTGAGCAACATCAATAGCAGACTGACATTGATTTAAGATAGCCACCTCTTCCATCGCATTAATTTCACCCTTCATACGTGAGTACTCGGCGGCTTCAATACCGTCACCACCTTCCAAAGCAAACAATGCAGGCCAGAAAAGAATCATGCCTATCGCCATTTGAGCTTTATCATCATCAGCTTTATCATCAATAACTGTGGTGAGTTCATTTACTACATTAATACTAGACTGAAGTTCAGCATGCAGTTCTGTACAACTAAGACCCTTAAAACCAGCAGTTGATACATGCGCTGCTTTTAGTTCATTGCTATTTGAAGCGCAACCAGAAATTAATCCAGTAACAAGGAGGGTAGCCATAACAGGCTTTAAAAATAATCTCATATTAGTCCTTTAAATATCTTAACTATGTATGCCGAATAACGTGTTTTTAATTAAAGTAATTTACAGAAAGCCCCCTCAGTTCTCATCCGATGAAAAATAGGTATGCGATGAAAGTAGCGCAATTATCAGCGAAAACTTAAAAAGGGTTTTCAATAAAAACCGTATACTAATAAACAATCACAATATTAACCACCTAAAGCCCCACCAATTTGACACGTATTCAAGAACTATGGCTATTAAGGCAATACGACTTAGAAATGAGTAATTACTGCGAGGGGGAGAGTAGACTATATTTTACGTTCTTCCTCTCTCCTCTGTGTACTCTGAACCTTCTGTATAACCCGCACTTCATTCTTTTCTGATTACAAGTCGTACAACAAAACCTCTTATGACACTGAAGTAAAAATCAGTGCCCGAATGCCAGCAGCCCCTGCAGATCATTTACTCTGATCTCAGCGCCATTCACTTCGATCAGCCCCTGGAGCTTCATCTCTTTCATCAGGCGGGAAAAGGTTTCCGGCTGCATTCCTAACTGGGATGCGATCAGCTGTTTCGCCATCGGCAGCTGTACAACGCACTGTTTTGCAGCGGGATCGGGTGCCAGGCCAAAGAGGTAATTGCCTAACCGGTGCCGGGTATTCTGCAGGGTCAGAATCTCAATTTCATTGATACGACGATGCAGTTTTACGGCCATATTACCCATCAGCTTGAGTGCCGATTGTGGCTCTTTCAATAGCGTTTCTTTATACAGTTTATTCGGTATCGCCAGCACTTCACACGCACCCATCGCCGCGGCATTCAGCGGATATCGGATCTGCTCCATAAACATTAGCGCTTCGGCGAAGGCTCCGCCTTTTTTAATCACTTCGATCACTTTGGTCTGGCCGTCCGGAGACACCCTGTATAACTTGATATTGCCTTCCAGAACGATATAGAAACTATGAGCATCGCCTCCCTGGTGGAACAAGGTCTCATCATTTTTCAGTTTGATAATATGACAGTGCTGGCACAGGTTGTCCTTGGCCTTCTCGGTCAAGGAAGAAAACAGCACGTCTTCTCTGACAATTGCCTGCAATCTGGTTTCTTGCATGAAAGATTTACCCGTTACCAATAGAAGAAAGAGGCCATCATAACGTTAGTTCGCTAAACAGCCAGACTAATTAAAACTTTTTATCCGCCGAACAGCTTTCCAGTCAGCGTCATATACAGTTGCGGCAAACGCTTAGGCAACTGTTCCGCCTGACGAATAAAAGTATAGCCTTGATGCCCAAATAGATAGGGCAGATACTGATTCGCTTCTTCATCAATCGTAATGCAAAACGGGATTAACCCCTGATTACGGGCTTCAAGAATCGCTTTCCGGGTATCTTCCACCCCGTAACGCCCTTCATAGCGATCCAGATCATTGGGCTTGCCATCCGTTAACAGCAATAACAGTTTCTTCTCAGCCGACTGTTTTCCCAGCAAATCGGTTGCATGACGAATAGCAGCACCCATCCGGGTATAAAAACCAGGACTGATATCGGCAATCCGGCCACGCACTTTGGCGTTATAATTTTCATTAAAGTCTTTGATGCAATTAAACCGAACATGTTCACGCCGGCGGGAAGAAAATCCATGGATGGCAAACTGATCACCACTGGCGTGCAAACTCTCAGCAAACAGATGTACAGAGTCTCTGATCACATCGATAACCTGATGGTTATCGTTTACCCAGGCATCCGTCGATAGCGATAGGTCTGCCAGTAGCAGGCAAGCCATATCCCGCACCAGAGGACGCTTCTGATAGTACAACCGGGGATCTCCTGCATGAGCGGAACCACCGCTACTGATCGCACCCCGGTAATCCAGATAGGCATCCAGATCGAGCTTATCTCCTTCGTATTGCCCACGAATCCATTGTGGCCGGGCAGACAGGCTTTCAAACTGACGACGTAATCGCCGGGCGGGTTTTTGCAGGTGTTCGGGTAGCTCGCAATCAACCGCATTACGACTCAGCATCGGAATCACCCGACACTGGTCAGGTAACAACTGAGCTTTCTTGAAATCCCATTCGGGATACAGCATACCCTCACTCAGAGGAATATCATCCTCCTGCTCTGAGGGCAGGTCCAGATCGAACTTGATACGACTGGCTACCGTGGTGTTATCCTGTGCGACCGACATTTTATCAATATCATTAGCGATATCTTCAGCCTGATCGAGATCATCCTCTTCGTCTGTTCCCCGATCCATCTTGCAGAACTCCCCAAAGGAAAACAGATCGGCTTCGTGACGAACCCCCAGTGTGAATCCTTGATCTTCTGGTTTTTCGACCCGTTCAGCCTGACGACGACGCTGTTGCGCCTGTCGGGTTTCACCTTTAGATGCACTGCGGTCCTGACCGTCTGCGGTATTGCTTAGCCCCGCACTGCGTGGCGGGTCGGGATGTAGCCATAGCGGTACGGGGTCTGGAGCAAAACGAGCTTCAGGCAGAGCCCCCACAGAGCCCGGATCAGTCAGCGCCTGCTGTATGGCCCGTTCCTGCGCAGCCGCGTCAGGTTTAAGTTTTTCAGGTTGAGGACGCAGCGCACTATAGGCTCGCACCAGCGACAGGTAGCGCTGATGCAACCCCCGAAACTGCCTCAGGGTGTACAGCGTTCGCTGCTGGTTATCCACAATCCAATTCTGATTTCGATGCGTTTCTGCCGGTACCCGCGCTCCAGCCATCGCCGCCAGCCAAAAATACAGATCACGATTAAGCTGAGCATCCGGAAACACATCGAGTTGTGCCGGCAGATAGAGACAGGTCTCATCCTGCCAGGCCAGTTCTACCTTACGCCCGCTGCCAGCCACCCGCTGCAGCCAGTTTCTGCGCGCTTTATGCAGGGTAGCGGTAGTTGCAGTGACACGCAGTGCACTATCGCCTCCCAGCGCCCGGAAAAATACACCTAATGGTGCTTTAATCTGATCCAGAGTAACTGCCGCGTCCGGATAGCCCTGTTGCGCTATCCGGGTAATTAAGCGGTCCCATATCTGACCTACCTGTTCTTCCATCGCAACGCGACTCCCACAGCTTCATTACCCGATGACAACGTTTTAACCCTCAAAACTGCCAAAGGCGGCCTGAACCAGTTCCATCAATCCGGCCACAATATCCGGGTCATCCGTCAGCGGCTCAATCATGCCTGCGCGGCAAGCTTTAACCGGATCGAAACCAGTGCTAATCAGTGTCGCGGTATATACCAGCAGACGGGTACTCGCGCCCTCTTCAAGATCCTGATCTTTCAATTCCCGAAGGGTATTGGCCAGTACCACCAAACGTTCAGCCATCGACCTGTCCAGTTCTGTCTCGTTGAGCAATACCTCGACTTCGGCCGGAGCCGGTAGATAGTCAAAACTCATCGATAGAAAACGCTGACGGGTACTGGGTTTCATTCCTTTGAGTAAGTTCTGATAGCCGGGGTTATAAGACACCACCAACATGAAGTTGTCCGGCGCATGCAACGTTTCACCGGTTCGGTCGATCGGCAGGATACGCCGGTCATCCGTTAGCGGATGGATAACGACCGTAGTATCCTTACGTGCTTCGACTACTTCATCCAGATAACAGATGCCGCCTTCACGCACCGCCCGGGTTAGCGGGCCATCACTCCACACCGTTGCACCATCACCGATTAAGTGACGCCCCACCAGATCAGACGCACTCAGGTCATCATGACAGGCCACAGTATAGAGAGGCAGATTAAGTTTCTCCGCCATGTAGCTGATAAAGCGGGTTTTACCACAACCTGTTGGCCCTTTAATTAAAACCGGCAGTTTATGCTTGTAAGCATGCATAAAGAGCTCAACCTCATCTCCCTGAGGTTCGTAAAACGGTAATGACTCTTGCTTATCCAGCTGAGTAACAGAACTCATACTCTAACTCCTATCAATCTTCAGAAGGCGTAAGTCAGGGTGATGATCACCCCTAAAACAGGCGCGTACGCCAGTAATATAGCTCGCCAAAACAGAGGCGCATCTTTCAGCCCCATAAACGAATCCACCAGCACTTTTGCTTTTACCGCGGTAACCGCCAGAACAATCGCCACCAACCCCATCGTCACAGTATAAGGTTCAGCCAATAGCGCGGTAGCGATGGTCAATATTAACAATAGCAACCACAACAGGATTAACTTCAGTCCGGCAAATGTTGATCTGCAAGCTTTGCTCATCAGTTAACCTCCGCCGTGTAACACATAAACCAGTGGAAACAGAATCAACCAGAGTAGATCCACCATATGCCAATAGCAGGCGCCGCTTTCAAATTCATTCATACGTTCAGCATGGTAAACGCCCTTAGCAACTTTAATCGCCAGAACAATTAACACCAACATCCCCAGAATCACATGGAACATATGAAATGCAGTCAGACCGAAGTAAAAAAAGTAGAAATCATTGCTGCTCAGGCCAAAGCCCAGCTCGGCAACATGCAGATACTCATACCCCTTTATCGTCAGATAAACGCAAGCACTTAGCAGCGCTAAAACAATATTCCATACCGCTCTTTTCGGCAGATGTTTAAGCAGAGCCTGCTGTGCCGCCACCACAAAATAACTACTGGTCAGTAATGCCAGAGTATTACCCAGACCCGCGTTAATGTTGATATTCGCCTGTCCCTCGGCAAACATCTCAGGAAAGCGGGCGCGTGTGATGGCATAGAGAATAAACAACAGCGCAAACACACTGAGCTCCGCCAGAATAAACAGCCAGACGGCAAAATCACCCGGCAGCATTTTTTCCTCGATAGTTGACTGCGGTATTTCAGCGGCGGTCATCACTTATCCTCGTTAGGCTTTTCAATATTGATGACTGGAATCATCCGATCCCTGTCCGCATTCCGACGCTGATCTCCCGGCGTCCAGTGTAATAATCCGCCTTCAGGGTTACCTTTCTGCACTTCATTGCAGGCATGAATACATTCACTACATTGAGTGCAGGTAAACTTGCGACGCTTGATACTGCGCGCCGGTAGCCGCATAGGACAGGCAGCATCGCAGGCGCTGTTACAGTCTTTGCACAGATCAGCTCGCTGACTGTCAAAGCTCACCATCAACGCTCTAGGATTAGCCATCCAGAGCAAGCTTTGCATCACCCCCAGGGCGCAGCCAAACTTGCAGAACAGATGACGAGCAAACAGAAAGTCACAGAGAAAGACCAGCGTCGCTACACTGATAAAAATCGCACTACCGCCGCCTAATTGCATCTGCAGCAAGTCCTGATACAGCTCCCCTGGGGGCACCAGATAACCCAGTAAACCTATCGACCAGACCAACGCCATCAGCGTACTGCTGCAGACCAGCATCAGCCAGGCAATCCCACTGTGAGGCTTACTGCCTTTTTCCCAGACAGTTGGTCGGCCAATCAGCTTTTGCATCAGCCCGTTAATCAGCTCTACCACTGAGAAATGCGGGCATAACCAGCCACAATACAGGCGACCATATTTAGCAGCGACCCAGATTCCGGTAGCAACCAGTATAACAATCGGTAACAGCACCCGTATCAGGATCTGAAACGCGGCATCCGTATCCGTCGCCCCGGCAATAGCCTCATCGATACCTAATCCTAATGGCTGACCAAAGAGAATAAAGTGCCCTTCCGTCAAATCATAACGAAACAGATCAGTAATCGGTGCGATCAGAAACAGGATAAAAAAAGCGGTGCGGCTTAAATTGCGATAAAGCTGTTGAGGTTGAAGCATGACAAAGACCCGATATAGCCCCCGCCTGATGGCGGGAGCTGCTGTGTCGGATTAGCTGGACACTACATTTTCAGCAGGTGTCAGACGCGCTTCTTCACCTTTAACGAAGAAGCTTGTGATATAGGTAATCAGACCGATCAGGAAGATCAGGCCAGCTCCTTCACGCAGCCAATAGAACATCGCGAGTTGATCCTGCACCACCATGAAAGCCTGCGGTGTTTCACTATAACGCTGCAGATATACCTGCAGGATACCGGCACCGGTCAGGAACAGGGTGATAAACACCATGGACACCGTCATCAGCCAGAAACCCCACATCTCAACAACCTGAGATTTATTGCTGTTCGCCGCATCACGCCCATTCAAAATAGGCATCGCGTAAGAGATCATCGTCAGGACGATCATGACGTAAGCACCGTAGAATGCCATATGACCGTGCGCTGCAGTGATCTGAGAACCGTGAGTGTAGTAATTCACCGGCGCCAGCGTATGCAGGAAGCCCCAGACACCGGCCCCAAGGAATGCCATTACACCGGTTCCCAGTGCCCAGAGTGTAGCGGCACGGTTAGGATGCTGACGGCGACGTTTATTCACCATATTGAATGCAAACAAAGTCATCATGAAGAACGGTATAGGTTCCATTGCAGAGAATACAGAACCGATCCACAGCCAGTAATCTGGCGTACCGATGAAGAAGTAGTGGTGACCAGTACCTAATAGACCAGTAATCAGCGCCATGGCAATAATGATGTACAACCACTTCTCGATAACTTCGCGGTCGACGCCGGTAATCTTAATCAGCGTAAAGGCCAGAATGGAGCCCAGAATCAGTTCCCATACACCCTCTACCCAGAGATGAACAACCCACCACCAGAACATCTTATCCAACACCAGGTTGGTAGGATTGTAGAAAGAGAACAGGAAGAAGACGGCCAGACCCACCAGCCCCATCAGCAACACCATTGAGATGACGGTCTTACGTCCACGCAGGATAGTCATACCGATATTGAAGATAAAGCCCAGCACCACGATCACAATACCTATTTTGGTAATGGTCGGCTGCTCCAGAAACTCTCGTCCCATGGTTGGTAACAGGTCATTACCGGTAATTTTTGCCAGCGTTGCATAAGGCACTGCCAGATAACCAACAATCGTCAGAGCGCCAGCTACCAGGAAGACCCAGAACAGAATGAGCGCCAGCTTGGGCGAATACAGCTCGGTCTGCGACTCTTCCGGCACCATGAAATATGATGCACCCATAAAGCCAAACAGCAGCCATACGATCAACAGGTTGGTATGCACCATACGGGCAACGTTAAACGGGATTTCAGGAAACATGAAGTCCCCGATTACATACTGCAATCCCATAATGACACCGAACAGAATCTGTCCGACAAACAGGCCAATTGCCGCAATAAAATACGGTTTGGCAACTGACTGTGATGAATACTTCATAATTGCCCCTTAGCCCTGAATATTTGGTGGCCAGTTGTTAGTATCAATTTCTGAAGAGTACTTCAGGAATTCTGCAATAGCGTCCAGCTCTTCCTCACTCAGGTTAAACTGAGGCATGCTGCGACGACCGGGAATACCGTCAACAGGACGGCTCTTAATAAACCCTTTGATCGCCTCTTTACTGCGACCAAAACGCTCATACACATTCCCCAGCTCAGGCGCAAAATATGCCCCCTCGCCCAGCAGGGTATGACAACCGATACAGTTATTGTCTTCCCAGACTTTCTTACCCAGAGCAACCTCCGGTGTAATATTCTGACGATTATCCCGTTCTGGGAGCACCGTCACCGTATGCGTGGACAAACCAATCAACATCAGCAGGAAAAAAAGACTCCCGCCGTAGAAGATATTTCTGGCCATCGACTTGGTAAATGTTTGATTCATTAGGTATCTCCAAACCCTTTCCAGAGCAGCCAAACACTCTGGACCCTACGACAGTATTATTAGCTGGCCGCTATTGTCTCAGGCCACCCGCTGCCAGCCTTGACCATAATCAATAATGGGAAAATACTTGATAAAAACTGTCGGTTTTGTTTCGGTAGGGGGATGAATACTTTTAAGAAACAGCAATCTAATCTGGCCATCGCTGCTCAGGCCCTTTATTTACTGAATCTGTTGGCTCTGCCAGGCCTGTCACTACTGGTACTGATCGGGCTTTTTTTTAAGCAACAGAAAAACCCTGATCAACTAGGGCGCTGTCATCTGTATCAGGCAACTTTACTCAGTTTGTGGGGGCTAGTGCTATTGATTGGCGGAGGATTGCCGCTCTGGCTACTGCTGGGCGACAGTCCGGCAGGGATCACAATGACATTGCTCTATCTGATTGTGATTCATACCGGTTTTGTGCTGCTGGGTATAATCGGGCTGGCAAAAGCGATCAGCGGCCAGCACTTTCATCCCTGTCGCAAGCGCTGTTCTTAGCTGCCTTAATCTGATCATTAGACGCAGGCAGCCGGTTTCTCCGCGATAAAACTCAGATCAGATTAGCTCTGGAGCGCGCATCTGCTGCACCCTGATGATCACCCCCATCAGTACGAATATCAGCGATCAAAAACCACAATTTACGCTCCATTCCAGAACGTCCCCTGGCCAGAGCCAGGCCTTTTAAAGCCAGTTGTTCAGCCTGCAGGTACTGTCCCTGCTGGCGCCGCAGATCCGCCAATTGCAGATACACCTGTGGATCGCGGGGCGCAATTCGCTGCGCCCGTTCTAAACTGCTTTGAGCCGCACGATATTCGCCCTGATTCTGCTGCTGACGGGCACCGTCTAACAACGCAACTACCGCAGGATTTCGCTTAGTTACAGGCGCCGGAGCCGCCACTTCACTGGTCACTACAGTAAAGCCCTGACCGGTATCTACCGGCGTCGCCACCGCAGTGCCGGAACCCGCATTACGATCAATCGCCACTTCGCTCCCTGACACAGAGCGATCTTCTACCGTTGGGCTCAGATTGGCATTACCGCCGATACACCCACTCAGCAACGAGGTAAACACCAGCCCAAGGCCTGTACTGATAATTTTTTTCATCTGTTTTATTCCGATCTGAACCAGCGCTTGAACAATTCAAGCGGATTACTAACGATAGTATCACCACAGCCGGATGATTCCTGTGGCTCTGACCCCTTAATAAAGGGCAGTTGCCGGGCTCCTTCACAGCCTTCTCCAGACATTAGTCCGGTAGCATCTTCCACCCAATGATACTCGATATCTTCAGGCCTTTCTGCCATAAATGGCTGGGGCCGCGACTGCTTCATGAACTCAGTCCAGACTCGCAATGCACCGCTACTACCTGTCAGTGGCAACGGCTTATTATCATCCAGCCCCAGCCAAACTACCGCCAAACGATCACCAGCAAAGCCGGCAAACCAACTGTCCCGCTGATCATTAGTGGTGCCGGTCTTCCCCGCCACAACCAACTCTCTGGGTAAGCGACTGTAAACCGAACGGGCCGTTCCTTCCGTGACAACCTCCTGCAAAGCATACTGAATCAGATGCACCGGACCACCGGCTACGGTCTGCATAATGCTGAACGGATAGCGGGATAGTTCCTCATTATGACTATCGGTGACCATTCGAATCGCTCGCATCGGCACCTGAAAGCCATTCCCTGCGATAGTCTGATACAGCTGCGCGACTTCCAGCGGCGACAGCGCTGTAGACCCAAGCAACATCGACGGATAGGCTTTCACATCTCGCTGAAGCCCCAACCGTTTGAGCATATCAACTACTTTCCCGGTCCCCACCTCAAGCCCCAAACGGGCGGTCGACTGGTTATAAGAATGCGCCAAGGCACTGTGCAACGGCACCAGGCCATGACTACTACGACTATAGTTTTTCGGTTGCCATACATCACCATTGGGTAACTGCACATCGACCGGTTCGTCCTCTATGATCGAAGACAGCGTATATCCTTCCTCCAGCGCGGTCAGGTAAACCGCCGGTTTAATCAGCGATCCGACCGGCCGCAAAGCATCCAGGGCCCGGTTAAACCCCTGATAGCGGGTATTCCGTCCCCCCACAACTGCCAACACTTCGCCACTCAGAGGATTACTCACCACCATACTGCCTTCCAGCTCTTTCACCGGCTTGCCATGGCGTTTTTGCAGTTTGGCAACTACCTCAACCAGACTACGCTCAGCACGTATCTGTGCGATCGGATCAAGCGCAGTAAAGACCCGTAAACCTTCGCTACTCAGTGCTTCTTCCGGATACTCTTCCCGCAGCTGGCGTTTCACCAGATCCATATAGGCCGGATAGGCTCCTTTCAACAGACTTTGTTGTTTCACCACACCCAGGGACTGCTGTTCAGCTTTGAATCGTTCTGCCGCTGTTATATTGCCCTGCTCCTGCAACACTTGAAGTACCAGGTTACGGCGCTGAATTGCACGTTGCGGATGCCGTCTGGGATCATAATAAGAAGGGCCTTTTACCATTGCAGCCAGCAGTGCAACCTGATGTAACTTTAGCTCCCGAATCGGCTGCGCAAAGAAATACTGACTGGCCAGACCGAATCCGTGAATCGCTCGTGCACCCTCCTGTCCCAGATAGACCTCATTCAGGTAGGCCTCCAGAATTTCATCTTTGCTGTAATGCAGGTCCAGCAGCATCGCCATCGGAATCTCTGCCAGCTTACGGCTCAACGAACGCTCTGAGCTCAGATAGAAGTTCTTAATCAGCTGCTGAGTCAGGGTACTGCCTCCCTGAACAAAACGCTTAGCCTTAACATTAGCCACCATCGCCCGGGCGATACCCCGGGGAGACACGCCGTAATGGTTGTAATAGTTACGGTCTTCAATAGCGATAAGCGCATCAACCAGATGCTGTGGTGCCTCAGAGAGCTGAATCAGATCCCGGTCTTCATTGTCTCTGGGGTAGATTCCCCCAATCAGCGCAGGTTCTAAACGCGCCAGCGGCAACGATCTGCCAGAGGCATCACGGATCGCACTCAGCTGATCACCACGAAACTCGATCAACAACTTACGGGCATCCTCTGGGCCATCGGGAAAGTCAAAGCCTCGGGTGTAAACCCGTGCTCTGGAACTGGCCCATTCTGCGCTGCCTGGCTGAGAGGCCTGGGCGGTAAACTGATAACCCAGTCCTTTTAACTCAATTTTCAGGTCTTCTCGGCTGAGATTTTGCCCCGGAAAGAGCTCCAGCGGACGAGCATAAACTTTCGCAGGTAAGGCCCAGCGCTTGCCCTCAAACTTAGCTTTCACCTGCGCATCAAGATAAACCAGCCCTGCCCCGGCTACGACCAGGACAACCAGCGTTAATTTCAATAGTAATTTAAAAAGACGTCGCTTCCAGGACGACTTTTTTGGCGGCGTTTTGCGACTCTTTTGGGAACGGGATGAAGCTGCCCCTCTCTTTTTTGCCATTGGCTACGTATAATCCTCTATAAAATCCGGGCAACTACTTGTTCAATTACTAATCGGCTACTCACAAATCAATGACTCAAGCACTGATCACAGCCCTGTCAGATCCAAACAATTATCCTCATCCGGTCACTGATATCCGGGTGATTGAGACGCATATCTCCTGGGTAATTCTGACAGGCGAGATTGCTTACAAAATCAAAAAGCCCGTCAATTTCGGGTTCCTTGATTTTACCAGCCTGGAGAGTCGCAAACACTACTGTAATGAAGAACTACGCCTTAATCAGCGATTAGCCCCCGATATTTATCAGCAGGTTGTGTCTATTTGTGGCTCTGCGGCAAATCCCAGCTTAACGCATAGCGAATTAACTTCATCTGAACTGACCGAAGAACCTTTCGAATATGCAGTGCAGATGCGACAGTTTGATGATTCTCTGCGCTTAGACCGCCTATTAGAGAAAAGTGCCCTGACGGCTGAACATATTGACGCACTGAGCCAGCAAATCGCAAACTTTCATCTTCAGGTCCCCCATGCCAGCACGGATGGTCCCTGGGGAGAGCCAGACACAATCTGGAACGTAGTGAGTGATAACTTTCTCCATACCGGTGAGCACCTGGATACACTGGATGACTGGATGGAACTGCAGCAACTGGCTTATCAGATCAGTCAGCAGTTTCGCAGCCTGACACCGAAAATAGAGCAGCGTAAACGGGAAGGCAATATTCGTGAGTGCCACGGCGATCTGCACTTGGCGAATACAACCCTGCTGGATGATCAGGTGCGATTATTTGACTGTATCGAATTCAATCTTGAATTTCGCTGGATTGATACCATCTGCGATCTGGCATTTTTGTTGATGGACCTTGAAGCCAACCAGCAGCAACAACTTTCTCATCGCGCCCTGAACCGTTATCTGGAGCTAACCGGCGACTACGACGGCACTCAACTACTCAACTTCTATAAGGGTTATCGGGCGATGGTCCGGGCCAAAGTCTCGATGATCGGCGCCGAACGGGATCTGCAGGAATACCACCGCTATATCAAACTGGCCCTGAGTTACGCCAATAAGCCTTCACCGGTATTATTCCTGATGCACGGCGTTTCTGGCAGTGGTAAAAGTTATATCAGCCAGCAACTGCTCGAACGCAGTGGCGCCATCCGCATCCGCTCAGATATTGAACGTAAGCGGTTGCACCGGGAACTCAGTCTGAAAGGAGACAATCTGGAGCTCTATGGGCATGAGATGAATGTACACACATACAATCACCTCAAAGCGCTGACGCTAAAGCTACTTAAAGTGGGTGAGTCGGTTATTGTTGATGCGACGTTTATCCGGGAACGTACCCGTACCAGCTATATTCAGATGGCCGAAAAACTCAGCATCGAAATCCGCATCATCTCCTGCAGCTGTAATCAGGCACTGATGGAGCAACGCCTTGAACGACGTCAGCAGGAAGGCATCGACCCTTCGGATGCGAATGTCGAGATCATGCGACAACAACAGAGTAGTAAACAACCCTTATCCAAAGCAGAGCAGGCCTTCAGCTACAACGTAAATAGCAACGCTGCAGAACCGATAAAAAACCTCTGTGAGCTGATCAGACAGGATCCGCTGATCGCCCTGCCTCTCAGCTAACCCTTTCTAAAGGAAAAGAGGACGCAGGCAACATTAAGTGACCAGCATCCTTTATCGGCTACTGAACAATGGACCGGTTTCCGTATCCACCTTGCGTACCATCACCTGATACAGATCGCTTAAGCACGATTCTGTCATCACCTCGTCGACCGCGCCTGAAGCCAGCATCTGTCCGTTCTGCAATAACACAACCTGATCCGCCAGCTGGGCTGCCAGATTCAGATCATGCAAGACACAGCAAACTGCGACACCTGTGGCCGCTACCTGCCGGATACGCTGCATCAGCAGTTGCTGGTATTTCAGATCCATCTCGCTGACAGGCTCATCCAATAGCAGCACCCGACACTGATCACCCACCTGCGCCATCACCCGAGCAACCTGAACCCGCTGCTGTTCGCCTCCTGACAGCCTGGTGTACTGACGTTGCGCCAACTGATCCAGCTCAAACTGCGTCAGGTAGTATTTCACCCGCTCAGTCATCGCCACGGCGTCCAGTTGTAATGGATAGCAGCCCAGTGCCACCACCTCTTCAACCCGAAAAGAAAAGCTTAATGGCTGCTGCTGAGTATACATTGCCAGATAGCAAGCACGCAGTTGTGGGTCAAGCCCTGCCACCGGCTGCTCGTCTAATAATACAGAGCCGCTATCCGGAGAATGTTGCCCGGATAACAAACCTAATAAACTGGATTTTCCAGCGCCATTAGGCCCCAGCAATACCGTCACTTCACCCGGTTTAAGCTCTAGATTCATACCCTGAAGTAATAATTTACCTTGTCGACTCAGACTCAGGTGACTTGCTGTTAGCATATACCTGACTCCTGTTTACGTCGGCTCAGTAATAACAGAAAGAACGGCCCGCCCACCAGCGCAGTGACTATCCCCACCGGCAGTTCCGCCGGAGAGACCAACAGACGGGAAAGAATATCCGCTACGGTCAGTAACACTGCGCCCAGCAAACCCGATAACGGCAATAGTCGGCGGTTATCCGGGCCTGTCAGCAGGCGCACCAGATGAGGCACCACCAATCCGACAAAGCCGATAATACCGGTCAACGCTACGACCGCACCGACGCCCAGAGCAATCAGCAGAATCATCACTCGTTTACAGCGCACAACATCCAGACCTAACAGGCTCGCTTGCTGCTCTCCCAGTAACAGCAAATTTAATTTCTGACCATAACGGGGCAACAACCATAAAACGGGTAATGCCGCCACCAGCAACACCAAAAGATCCTGCCAGCGACTATGGTTCAGACTACCCAGCAACCAGAAACTCAACTGCCGCAATTCATTATCGGCAGCAAAGTACTTCAACCCACCCAGCCCAGCGAGGGCAATCGCATTAATCGCAATACCACAGAGCAACATATTAGTGACAGAGATCCCCTGCAAGGTGACGGCTAACCGAGCCACCAGCAACGTCGTTACCACCCCTCCGGCAAAGGCAGCCAACGGCAACAGTAATCCACCCAATAACGTCACTGAGCTGCCCAATAGCACCATCACTACACCAGCACTCAACGCTGCTCCTGCAGAAATACCGACCAGACCAGGATCCGCAAGGGGATTCCTGAACAGCGATTGAGCAGCTGCACCGGTCATGGCCAACAGAGCTCCGGCTAACAGCGTCAGCAACAAACGCGGCACCCGCAGCTGCCAGAACACCTGACTGGCGACCGAATCTCCAAACACCTCTGTCAAATCAACGGACACAGGCCCCGTAATCAGCGATAAACCCATCACCAACGGCAACATCAGCCAGAATAATCCACTGATTTTCATATCGTTCATCAACGTGTCTCCAATACAAAATCAACCGGGATGCGAACGTAAGACGCTACCGCAATTCCACCCGCTTGAGCGGGCATAAATTGCCATTGCTGAACCGCCTTGCGGGCCGCACGGTCTAAGAGCTCAGAACCCGAGCTCTGCTCTATAAGCACCTCTTGGGCATTACCATCCTGACCAATATTTACCCGTAACATTACCTGCCCCTCAACACCCCGTTTGCGGGCTAAACGTGGATACCGGGGCGGCGTTGGTGGCTGACGAAACACTGGATTCGACTGATACACTGGCGCGGCCGGAATAGTCTCAGGTGCAGAGACGGCCTGTTGTTTGGGAGAAACTATGGGATCATCGACCCGGGTAACCCGTGGCTCTGGCGGCGGAAGCACCTCAGTAGTCGCCGGAGCGGTCGGGGAAACGGCACTCTTTTCAGATAACCGCTGGATTGAAGTGTTTGATTGAGTCGTTTTTATAACCGGCTTTTGGGAAGTCTTAGGTATAATTTTTGAGACCTCTGTTTTGGCCCCCTCTGTTTTGGGCTCAGCTTTATGTGCGCCAACTTCAGGTATTGCAGGCGGTCCGTTTTCCAGCATTTTTTCAACAGTAGCGGTGGCAACAGAACGGTTTTCGGTCACTTTAATCGCCAAACTCTGGCCTCCTAAAGCGGGGGAAGCCTTATCTTCCAACCAACCACTACCGATCAGCGTCAGGTGTACCGCGCCAGACAGAAAGATGGTTATGAGGAATATGCGCGACTCAATCAGAGCCGCCAGCAGGCTGTTCACAAATTCAAATCGCTATAATGTTTATTTAGCATGTATAAGTTATCTGTCGTAACAAAGGCTGGCGATTATAATAGCAGTATCAGCCAGACAGTCTGATATTTTCTCATGGAACTATTAAGCGGATTCACTATGACCACTACCACTCTGTTATGTCAGCTAAGCGAATTGCCAGAGCACGGAGCTAAAGGGTTCGACCTTGACGCGCGTAAACTCTTTGCAGTCAAACGCCAGAAAGAAGTATTTCTCTACGAGAACCGCTGCCCTCATAAAGGGATTCCGTTGGAATGGATGCCCGATATTTTTCTTGATGCAGAAAAACAGTTTATCCAGTGCTCGACCCACGGAGCACTGTTCACTATCGATCAAGGGCAGTGCATCGCAGGCCCCTGTGTCGGTGCCAGACTGCAACAGGTCGACTTCACAATCATCGATGGCGCAATCTGCATCCAGAATTAACAGACTCAGAGGTGAAGCGGCAATGGGTGACTGATTGTCACTTCCTGTGGGGTAATTTTTGCACCATACGCATAGACCTCAACCCCGGCGAGGACCGCTTCGCGCAACAACTGACCATATTCCGGGTCTATATGGTCGGCCGGGTGAACTTGCTCAATCCCCGTATGCGGAACACAAAAAACTAATACCGACCTATGCCCCCGTTCTACCATCAACATCAACTCACGCAGATGTTTGGCACCCCGGGTCGTTACCGCATCAGGAAAAGCACCAACGCCCTGTTGCTCCAATAGCGTGACGTTCTTGATCTCCACGTAGCAGGATGGCCGTTGAGCGTCCTCTAAAAAAAGGTCAATACGGCTATTTTCATCACCGTACTTCACCTCCTGACGAATCGAATCATAGCCCTGCAGCTCGTCAATCACGCCATTTTCTATCGCTTCTCTGATCAGACCGTTAGCCCGACCGGTATTGATACAGGCCCAAAACTGTCCTTCAACCTGAACCAATTCCCAGCCAAACAGATATTTTCGTTTCAGGTTTCCGGAGTCCTGGATCCAGACTTCACTCCCCGGATCAGCACAGTTCTTCATCGATCCCGTATTCGGGCAATGAACGGTCAGCTGGCGGCCATTATCCAGTTCAATATCCGCCAGAAATCGCTTATAACGCTTTATCAACCGCCCCTGCTGCATATTTTCCAGTTTCATAGCGTCAGTCGCTTACGCAAACGGGATAACGCTTTCTCTATCTGTGCGATGCCAGTGGTATAGGAAAAACGGATAAACTGATTGGCGCGGTGATCGCCAAAGTCTATACCCGGGGTCACGGCCACTTTGTCCTGCTCCAGCAGTTCCCAGCAGAAATCAAAGGTATTATCCGTCAGGTGCGATGCGTCAGCATAAACATAGAACGCCCCTTCCGGGGTCAGAGGAATACCAAAACCCAGTTCACGCAGCCCACTGACCAAAAGATCCCGACGCTCCTGAAAAGCCGTTCGACGCTGCTCAAGAATAGTTGTTGTTTCCGGACTAAATGCCTCCAGCGCTGCATATTGAGCAATAGTCGGAGGCGAAATAAACAAATTTTGAGCCAGCCGTTCAATCTCGCTAACCGCTGATTCAGGCACCACTGTCCAACCTAATCGCCACCCTGTCATACCGAAGTATTTGGAAAAACTATTGAGTACAAACGCATCCTGATCCACTTCAAGTACCGAGGTCGCATCAAAACCATAGGTCAGCCCATGATAAAGCTCATCCACAACCAGATGCCCGGCCTTCGCCCGGACCGTCTGTGAAATAAGTTCCAACTGCTCCCGGTGCACCACACTCCCAGTAGGGTTAGCAGGTGATGCCAGTAACACCCCGGCGGTCTGAGCATCCCAGTTCTGCTCTATCAATTCAGGTGTCAGTTGATAATTATCACTGGCTTCGGCAGGCACTAGTTGCCCGCGGGCTTCCAATAGCCTTAAGAAACGGGGATTGCAGGGGTAACCCGGGTCCGCCATCATAAAACGTTGCCCCGGATTAGCCAGCGTGGCAAACACCATTAATAACGCCCCTGAAGCACCGGCGGTTACAATGACTCGCTCAGCAGGGATATCCAGGCCATAACGTTGTTGATAGAAGCCCGCTATCGCTTCACGCAGCGGTGGGATACCTGCTGCCGGAGTGTATTGAGTGTGCCCAGCACGAATAGCCGCTATACCCGCCTCTGCAATGGGCTCCGGCGTCGCAAAATCAGGTTCCCCGGCACACATATGCACGACATCATGCCCAAGTGCATCAAGCTCTTTTGCCCGTTTTAACAGGTCCATAACCTTAAAGGACTCAATTTCAGCAACACGATCCGACCAGTTACTCATTGCAGGCGGTTTCCTTGTGGATATAAAACAAACATTAACAGATGCGCAGATTATACATTAGTACTAATCCCAGCAAAGAGTCTCCCGCCCCTCAGGGACTAATAGAGACAAACTAACAACCAAGGGAAAACCTGATAATCACTGCTATAGTTAAAGGTTATGCAACTGTCACTTTCTGTATACATACAACAGTTTGATAAAGCTAAGGTTTATGAACACTTGGGATTAGATGTTTTTTGACCTACTTTTTTGATCTGGGGGCTGGTGAAACCTCAACGGTTCTGGTAACTTCAGCTCCCTTCTGATTGTTGGTTTATTTTCACCAGCATCAAGGCCGTTGGTAGAAGCGTTCGGGCACGGTTGCCCGACTTGTAGAAAGAGAAGCGAGGCAGAACTATGCCGAATCAAGATACACAGTTCACACACTTTGAGCCTTATCCTATTAAGGAAGGCGAAGAGTACATGAATGAGCCTCAAAAGGATCATTTCCGCAATATACTGAATGCCTGGAAACAGGAACTGATGGAAGAGGTTGATCGGACCGTAAACCATCTACAGGAAGAAGCAACTAACTTTGCTGATCCCAGTGATCGTGCCAGTCAGGAAGAGGAGTTCAGTCTGGAACTTCGTACCCGTGACCGTGAGCGCAAACTTATCAATAAAATTTCCAAAGCCATGGAAACTATTGATGAAGATGATTACGGCTATTGTAATGCCTGCGGTGTAGAAATCGGAGTGCGTCGTCTCGAAGCCCGTCCGACTGCAACTTTGTGTATCGATTGCAAAACGCTGGCTGAGATTAAAGAGAAGCAGCTCGGTATCTGATCTGTTTGCGGCTGATTCTTAATCAGCCGCTGTTACAATGGTCTATACTGGACGCTTCGCCCCCTCACCCACTGGGCCGCTTCATTTCGGCTCACTTCTGGCGGCCCTTGCCAGCTATCTTGACGCCCGCGCCCACCAGGGAGACTGGCTGATTCGAATTGAAGATCTGGATCCTCCTCGCGAAGTCAAAGGCGCTACCGACAGCATACTCATTACACTTGAGCAGTTTGGTCTCCACTGGGATGGGGAAGTCATCCTACAGAGTCACCGTCTGAGCCTCTATAATGAGATCCTTACAGAGCTCTCAAACAATTCCCTGGCATACCCCTGCAACTGCTCCAGACAACAAATACAACGGCGCAGCGGTAGCGTCCGTTACGATGGATTTTGTCGCAGCCATCCCCCCGATATCGATCAGATTTGTGCCATTCGCAGTCGTTGCGATACAGACTACCGCTTTGATGACCGAATCCTGGGCCCTCAGGACTTTAGCGACCAGCAGGAAGATTTTGTTATTTTCCGGCGTGATGGTCTGTTTGCCTACCAGATAGCCGTCACCATTGATGATGCTGAACAGCAGGTCTCGCATATCGTGCGTGGATCCGATCTACTTGACTCAACGCCGAAACAGATTCATCTGCAACACCAGCTAGGCTATCAACAACCTATCTACGCGCACATACCGGTTGCCACAAACGCTTTGGGACAAAAACTCAGCAAACAGACCTTTGCTCCGGCGCTGAATCAGGGTGAAAGATTACAACTCATGATCAGAGCATTAGATTTCCTTGGACAACAACCTTTAAAAGAACTTGCTGACAGCAGTATAGAAGAATGCCTAAGCTGGGCCGTAGAGCACTGGGATATCAACAATATCCCGGCCTGCCTCAGCATCTCCCTGGAGGAAAGTTAATGCATTTCTACCGACTCTTAATCGTGTTGATGATCGGCGGGTACTTACTATCTCCCCTACTGGATCAGTGGTGGCCAGACTCAGCCACACCCTGGTACCGACCTTTTATTATCTGGGCAGCATTAATCCTGATCGTTGCAATTCTTGAGCGGAGGCGACGCCGGGATGAGTTTTAATCTGACCGAGTTATTATTCATCGCAACAACCTATCTGACCTTTCTCTTTGGTACCGCTTACATTACCGAAAAAGGCTGGATTCCAACCCGGATAATCTACCACCCGGTCACCTATATTCTGTCACTGGGAGTGTTCACCAGCGTCTGGACCTTTTACGGAACTTTCGCCCAAGCAAAAACCTCTGGTTACAGCTTTCTAGCCTCCTACCTGGGTGGATCTGCAGCTTTTTTCCTGGCACCGGTTATTTTGGTCCCTATTCTCCGAATCACCCGAACCTATCAGCTTAGCTCCCTTGCCGATCTGTTTGCCTTTCGCTTTCGTTCTGCAACAGCCGGCACACTGACCGCGCTATTTTCACTTATTGCGATACTGCCACTGATCTCAATTCAGATTCATGCCGTTACAGAGTCCCTGCACATTCTTAACCAAGACTTTTCCTCCGAACAGGTGGCAATCGGCTTCTGTACTCTGATCGCGCTTTTCTCAATTCTTTTCGGTGCTCGAAATCCTTCTCTGCGCTATAACCGTACCGGTCTCATTGTCGCGATGGCGACCGGTTCGTTAATAAAACTCATCGCCATCGGCAGTATCGCGCTCTTTGCCCTCTATGGTGTTATGGAAGGGCCTGACGGACTCGAGCAGTGGTTGCAGCAACATCCGGAAGAGACGGAAGTATTCAACACCCCACTTGATAGTGATATGTGGAGAACCATGCTATTAGGATTTTTCTCTGCCATTATTGTAATGCCCCATACATTCCACATGATGTTTACTGAAAACACCTCTTCTAACAGCTTACATAAAGCCAGCTGGGGCGTACCTCTCTATCTACTCCTGCTCGCACTGGCAGTACCTCCGATTCTCTGGGCAGGAATAAAACTGGGCGTCGGCGATCAACCCGCTTTTCTGATTCTCAATATGGGTGTCGCACTGGACTCTAATTTTCTGACCATTCTGGCCTTCATCGGCGGCCTGGCTGCGGCAAGCGGTATTATCATCGTCGCGACAATTTCAATTACCTCGATGCTACAGAACCATATCATTTTACCCTTGATTCCACCGGTAGCGACCCACGAACTATACTCACGATTACTCTGGCTGAGACGAACACTGATCATCGTTATGATGCTATTCAGCTACCTGTTTTACAGCAAAATAGGCCTGAACTTTAATCTGCAATGGCTCGGCACACTCACATTCATCGCCTTCATGCAGTTCCTGCCCGGAATACTGGCAACTCTTTTCTGGCCCGGCGCCAATCGCGCAGGCTTCTGTCTGGGACTGATCGCCGGTATGGGCACCTGGATCATTACCATGTTACTGGGTTTGCTTAACGGCACAGATATCGAGACTGCTCAGTTCATTCAACAGGACTGGCACCAGATTGCTATCTACGCTTTAGCTGCCAACATCACCATTTTTCTGCTGGCGTCAGTTATCACCAAAAGCTCTAAAGAGGAGGTCGCCA
The DNA here is from genome assembly GCF_016592435.1 of Amphritea japonica ATCC BAA-1530. Classification (NCBI taxonomy): domain Bacteria; kingdom Pseudomonadati; phylum Pseudomonadota; class Gammaproteobacteria; order Oceanospirillales; family Oceanospirillaceae; genus Amphritea; species Amphritea japonica. The sequence continues at coordinate 3,521,923 of NZ_AP014545.1, forward strand.
GCGCCAGTGCCTGTCTGCATAACAGTCTGCAACGCCCCGTTGGCCCTCAACTGGATATCAGCAACAGTGATGAACTGGTGGAGCTCCTCAGTAAACGACTCGGTAAAGCAACCGCGCAACGAGAAATTGATAACGCGTTAAAAGAACTGAGCCTTCTGAATAAAGAACTCGACGCAATCGACCTGATGCGACTCAATACCTTAATAGAAAGCCGTCTCAGCGCACTCTTTGGCCCCGTCGGCGCCAGCCTTTTGCTAAATCAGAATGCCGAAGATAATACCCTGAATTACTATCGCACCCAGGACATTCACTTACTCGAAGGCCAGCTGGAAAACTATCAGACCCGCCTTAGCGGGTTAGCCGCTGAGCTGGACAATCTGCGCCGCCATCATCGAATGACGCTACAGCGACTGCCAATTGGCGCCTGCTCTCTTGACGAAAAAGGTCAGATTATCTTCTGGAACGAGGAGATGGAGCATTTCACCGGGTTGCGTACCCCCTCAGTACTGACGAAGAAGTTGGCAAGCATTTCCGCCCCCTGGGGCGAATTGTTAGCTGAGTTTTCTGCTCAGAAACAAAATCATCTATTGTCACACCATATGCTGATCAATGAAGAAAACTGCTGGATTAGTCTGCATAAAGCCAGCCTGGCGGATGACACTAACGCGATGGTCATTCTGCTTGAGAATGAAACTGAGAACCAGATTCTGGTCAACCGACTGTCCCATAATGAGCGACTCGCTTCCATCGGCCGCTTTGCTGCAGGCGTGGCCCATGAGATAGGCAATCCGGTCACCGGCATCGCCTGCCTTGCCCAGAATCTGAAGTACGAGACCGATGACCCGATTATTCTCGAGAGCGGCGATCAGATTGTCGCCCAAACCGACCGTATTACCCGAATCGTACAATCACTGATCCGTTTTGCTCACACCGGCCAAAGCGACATCCAACGATATGAAGAGTCAGTGAACCTTAAAGAAGTAACGGATGAAGCTATCCATTTAGTATCCATGGATAGCCGGGGGCGTCAGATACAGCTGATCAACAACATTAAGGCGATAGTAACCGTTGGCGGTGACCCTCAACGACTCCTGCAAGTATTCGTCAATCTGATCAATAATGCCTGCGATGCGTCTCCGGAAAACAGTATCGTTTGGCTGGACGCACTGGAACACAGCAGTTCAATCGAAGTAACGGTAACCGATGAAGGTAGCGGCATTGTCAAAGAGCATCAGGACAAACTGTTCGAGCCTTTTTTTACCACCAAAGACCCGGGTAAAGGCACCGGTCTGGGCCTGCCTTTGGTATATAACATCATCGAAGAGCATTATGGTAGTATAAGGATAGTGAGTCCCGCCAATAAAAATCAGAACAATGGCACTCAAGTGGTTATCACCCTCCCCAAAAGCTTACAAGAATAAGCGACAGGATAGATTTGTATTAACAAACACCTGTGGAGGAGGCTAAGAAAGCAAAGGTATACCGAATGAGTCGCATTCTGATCGTAGAAGATGAATCTATTATACGTACGGCCCTCCGACGTCTGCTGGAGCGTAACAGCTATGCTGTGGACGACGCAGGATCTGTCGATGAAGCAACCCGCCAGTTCAACCTTAACGAGTACAACCTGATCATCAGTGACCTACGCTTACCCGGGGCACCGGGTACCGACCTGATCAACCTGGCCAAGGCTGTTCCTGTGGTTATTATGACCAGCTATGCCAGTATGCGCTCTGCGGTTGACGCCATGAAAATGGGCGCGGTCGATTATATCGCCAAACCCTTTGATCATGATGAAGTGCTTGACACCATCGCTAACATTATCAAACTTCGTGGCGCTGAAGATAAAAGCACGCAGACAACCTCTGAAACTGCCGCCCCTCCCTCAACCAATCAAATGGTTGGCACCTGCAAGCCGATGCAGGATCTGTTTAGGCGCATCCACAAAGTTGCCCGGACTGATGCGACTGTTTTAATTCAAGGAGAATCCGGTACTGGTAAGGAATTGGCAGCCCGGGCCATTCACCAACAGAGCGCCCGTGCAGATGCGCCGATGGTATCGGTTAACTGCGCATCAATCCCGGAAACACTGATTGAATCTGAACTCTTCGGTCATGAAAAGGGGGCGTTCACCGGCGCCGATAGTGCTCGCAGTGGTTTAATCGAAGCTGCCGACGGCGGCACCCTGTTTCTGGATGAGATTGGCGAATTACCCCTGGAGGCTCAGGCTCGCCTGCTACGTTTCCTCCAAGAAAATGAAATACGTCGTGTCGGCGCCGTTAAATCTACCCATGTAGATGTCCGTCTCGTCGCTGCCACCCACCGAAACCTAAAAGCACTAGCCAAGACCGGCGAGTTCCGCGAAGATCTGTATTATCGGTTATATGTGATGGAGCTACAGATGCCTCCCCTGAGAGAGAGGGGTGAAGATATCATCGTGATAGCTCAACAATTCCTGCAAAAAAGCTGTGACAAACTCGGTTCCAGATTGCTGAAATTCAGTCACGACGCCTGCCAGACGATGATTCGCTATAACTGGCCCGGTAATGTCAGAGAACTGCAAAACGCTATCGAACGGGCAGTTATCCTAGCCGACGACCATACTATCACCACCGACCTACTGGGCCTTGATATTGAACCCGGCTCACTGGCCGCACTGGAAAGTAATTTTGCCAGTGGTAACTCACTGGTTGCCGAAACAGGCGAGAACGCCTCTGAGCGCCGGCCCGAACAAAATCTATCGCTGGACGATTACTTTCAGCGCTTTGTCTTGGAAAACCAGGACAATATGAGCGAAACCGCCCTGGCGAAGAAGCTAGGAGTCAGTCGAAAGTGCTTATGGGAAAGACGCCAGAAACTCGGCATTCCGAGAAAGCCAAAATAGAACTCAATGTCAACATGCTGGAAAACTACAACTTTCGGATTATAAACCCCTACCAAAAGTGTTACTTATCCCCCATTGAGCAAGTGCAGCATGAGTAAAAAGGTAACACTTTTTGTTACCTTCGATAGGGAACACTGGTAACAAATATAGATTTTTTATTTATTTTTATTAATAATCAATAAGTTACAACTATTGGCACAGACCCTGCTATATTGTAGTCAAGAAGAAAAACAATGCTTAAAGCATGCAATCATAATAAAAATAAAACCCAGATTGCTCGCTTCTAAGTAACCCGCCTCGAATAAAAATAATAATGAGGCTTTAAGCTGATCGCTGATATTGACACTCAAATACAACGGTCCCGAATTAGTGCTCTTAGAAATAAAAACAACAAGCTAAGGCTAACGTTGTTGTCTAAGGCGGTCAGCTTATCCATTCCCTTTTCCCTACTCTCTATATTTATCCAATTTACTCAACTGACCACCGAATTTGCGGTGTTTACTGCGTTATTCCGTTAATTTTCATGCTATTATTCTGCGCTCTTATTCTGCGCAAGATTCTTAGTGAGATATGGATAACAATTCGTCACCTATAGGTTCCTTTATCCGCCGGCTGTTTGGTAGCAATAACAAAAGCTCTGAGAGTGCTGACAATCAGCAGGCACAAGGACGTCAGATCATACCGGAAGAGGTCCATCAGATTCCTCGCCGACGCCTGAACGACGCGGCGATGAAAACCGCCTATCATCTACAGGATGAAGGCTTTGAAGGCTATCTGGTCGGCGGCTGCATCCGCGATCTGCTGATGAACAAACACCCCAAAGACTTTGATGTTGCTACAAGCGCCACACCGGATCAGGCACATGCACTGTTCCGTCGTTCCAGACTGATCGGTCGTCGCTTTAAGCTGTTACATGTTCGCTTTGGCCGGGATTTGATCGAAGTTGCAACTTTCCGCGCCAGCCATGACAGCCATCCAAAGAATAACGACGGCGAGCACGGCCGCCAGAATGACAGCGGAATGATCGTCAGAGACAATGTATACGGCACTATTGAAGAAGATGCGCTACGACGTGACTTTACCGTCAACGCACTCTATTACTGCCCGAATGACCATTGCATCTATGACTTTACCAACGGTTTCAGTGATCTGAAAAACGGCACACTACGGATGATTGGCGACCCGGATGCCCGTTACCGTGAAGACCCTGTGCGTATGCTTCGGGCGGCTCGTTTTGCAGCGAAATTAGGGTTTACGCTTGAACCCGCATCGGAAGCCCCCTTAAAAGAGCTCGGCTACCTGCTAAAAGATATCGCCCCTGCCCGGTTATTTGATGAAGCGTTGAAAATTTTTCAGTCGGGCCATGGTGTGGAATCTTTCCACCAGCTGCGAAAATACAACCTATTGGAGCCACTGCTCCAGCAAACCGCTTACAGCCTTGATAACCCCGATGACTACCCGGTGGAAAAACTGGTATTAAACGCGCTTCAGAATACTGATCGCCGAATACAGCAAGACAAAAGTGTAACGCCAGCATTCCTATTTGCAGCCCTGCTTTGGTATCCGATGCAACGGCGCATGAAACAGCTAAAAGAAGAAGCCGGCATGCATACGGTTCCAGCAATGCACGAAGCCGCTAATCAGGTTATTGGCAATCAAATTCGTCAAACCGCGATCCCTCGCCGCTTCTCTACCCCGATCAGAGAGATCTGGGAGCTGCAATTCCGTTTACCTCGCAGACAAGGTAAACGCGCTGACCGACTCATAGAACATCCACGCTTTCGAGCTGCGTACGACCTGTTGATTCTCAGGGAAAATAGCGGTGAAGAACTGGATGGACTGGGCAAGTGGTGGACCGATTATCAGGTTCAAAACCCCCAAATCCGCAGTCATATGTCTCGCGAAGCAACAAAAGATGCGCCACCGAAGCGCCGTCGCAGACGCCGGGGCCCAGCAAAGAAGCAAGAATCTAATAATGGCTGATCAGTGGATCAACTGCTATATCGGCCTGGGCAGCAACCTCGAAAACCCGGTCACTCAGGTCGCAACCGCATTACTCGAGCTTGAACGCCTGGAACATTGTCGCAATCTGACTCACTCCAGCCTTTATCGCAGCGACCCGGTCGGCCCACCCGATCAACCCGACTACATTAACGCAGTTGCCCAACTGGAGACGTCATTACACCCTCTGGCACTTCTTGACGCTTTGCAGGCAATTGAGCAGCAACACCAGCGGGTCAGAATCCAGCACTGGGGCCCTCGCACTCTGGACCTGGATTTATTACTTTATGGTGATGAACAGATCAATAGTGACCGACTGACAGTGCCTCATCCCTACCTCCATGAACGCAACTTCGTTCTCTACCCACTGGCTGAAATAGCCCCCCAATTAAGCATCCCGCCAGGCAAAAACCTCACTAATTACCTCGAAAACTGCCAAAAAGACTCTCTCGAGCGAATTTAATTCTTTAAATTACTCAATATTAACAATAAGTTAGATGCTTTTTATTCAGTATACACAATAGATAATAGTTAAACCTAAAAGGCCTAGGTATAATCCCCAACCGTGTGAGTAATAAATAGACAGGTTCTCTTATGGGCAACATTACCCTTCATACCCTAACGGCGCTAAAACAGGCCGGAAAAAAGTTCGCAGTACTGACCGCCTACGACGCCTGCTTTTCCCACCTTATCAGCACCGCAGGTGTTGAGGTGATGTTAGTGGGCGACTCCCTCGGCATGGTCCTTCAGGGCAATGACAGCACTCTGCCAGTAACCGTCGAAGAGATGGCTTACCACACTGCAGCAGTGAAAGCGGGCAACCAGGGCTCAATGATTATGGCTGACCTGCCATTCATGAGTTATGGCACGCCAGAACAGGCGATGGACAGCGCTGCAGCACTTATGTCTGCAGGCGCACATATCATCAAACTGGAAGGCGCCGCCTGGCTGGACGAAACCATCACCTTGTTGGCAGAACGGGGCGTTCCGGTCTGCGCACACCTTGGCCTGACACCCCAGGCTGTAAACGTACTGGGCGGCTACAAAGTACAGGGTCGCGAGAACAACGCCGCAAAACAGATGATCGAAGACGCCGTGCGTCTGGAACAGGCTGGCGCAGCCATGTTGCTGCTGGAATGCGTTCCTTCACTTTTAGCTGGTGAGATCACCAAAGCGGTGGATATTCCGGTTATCGGTATCGGCGCTGGCGCTGAAACAGACGCTCAGGTACTGGTGATGCATGACATGCTGGGAATCACCCCAGGACGCAGTCCTAAGTTTGTTAAAAACTTTATGACTGATAGCGGCGATATCGCCGGAGCCTTTGAAGCATATGCTGATGAGGTCAAAGCTGGCACTTTCCCCGGAACGGAACACGGATTCGAATAACCATGCAAACTATCTTTTCTATCGCCGAGCTGCGAGAAGTTCTCGGTGCGGAGCGTCGTGCGGGCAAAAGAATTGGTTTCGTGCCAACGATGGGCAACCTGCATACCGGTCATATCCAACTGATTCACCAGTCCAATAATAACGCTGACATCACCGTTGCCAGCATCTTTGTAAACCCTCTGCAATTTGGTGAAAACGAAGATCTGGATGCTTATCCACGCACTCTGAGCGCCGATCAGGAAAAACTGGCTGCCGCTGGCTGCGATTACCTGTTTGCCCCAAACAGCAAAGAGGTTTATCCCAACGGCCAGGTTATACAAACCCTCGTAGAAGTACCGGGCATCTCTGATATTCATTGTGGTGCTTCACGCCCCGGGCACTTCCGCGGCGTAGCGACCGTGGTATGCAAACTCTTTGGTATGGTTCAGCCAGATGTTGCCATTTTCGGCGAGAAGGATTTCCAGCAGCTTATGGTTATTCAGCGGATGGCTGAAGATCTGTTTCTGCCCGTGGAGATTCAGGGATCACCTATTGCACGAGCTAAAAGCGGCTTAGCCCTTAGCTCTCGTAACGGCTACCTGACGCCTGAGGAGCTGGCAACAGCCCCCGCACTGAATCGGGCGATCCGCACAACAGTCGCTGCAATCAACGCTGGACGGCGTGACTACCTTAACCTGCAAGAAGAGGCCCAGATCACTTTAGAAGAAGCCGGTTTCAAACGGGACTACTACAACATCTGCAATCGCTTCGATCTTCAACCTGCCCAGTCGGACCACTCTGAGCTGGTATTGGTTGCCGCAGCCTACCTTGGTAAAGCTCGTCTGATCGACAATATGGTTATCGACCTCTAATTTAAGTTGCGATACCCCTCAGGGTATCGCTCCCTCTCAAACACCTTTCCAGAGCAGACATATTCGCCCTTAGTCGGCTTGGTTTTCTCCAACTCAACTGCTAAATTCCTATATCGGGTGCAATTTTCTCACACATTACACCTGACTGTGCCATATCCCATTGCAGTTACCTTTTGACTATGCTGTACTGCATTGCACAAAAAAATATACTATTAAAAAAACAGCTGCAGAGTGTGCTATATAGGCTACTGACAGGCCTGGTATCAATCCGTCACGGGGCGTGACTACACTACTGCAGAATTCTCACAAGCAAGAGGAAATATCATGCGTGATGTTGTTATTGTAGCTGCCGGACGTACGGCTGTAGGTAATTTTAATGGTTCACTGGCATCTGTTGCGGCCAGCGATCTGGGCGCTACGGTTATCAAAGGTCTGCTGGAAAAGTCCGGCATTCAGGGCAACCAGGTTGATGAGGTTATTCTCGGCCAGGTTTTGACAGCTGGCTGCGGTCAAAACCCTGCTCGCCAGGCAACAATTAATGCAGGTCTGCCGGTTGAAGTCTCCGCCATGACCATCAACAAAGTCTGTGGTTCAGGTCTGAAAGCGATTCAGCTAGCCACTCAGGCGATCCGCTGCGGCGATGCCGACATCATCATTGCCGGTGGTCAGGAAAACATGAGCATGTCCGCTCACGTTTTGCCAAACTCTCGTAATGGCGCCCGCATGGGTGACTGGAAGATGGTCGACACCATGATCAAAGATGGTCTGTGGGATGCATTCAACGACTATCACATGGGTATCACCACTGAAAACATCGCTGCAAAATACGGTTTCACCCGTGAAGAGCAGGATGCTTTTGCTGCTGCATCACAGAACAAAGCCGAAGCTGCTCAGAAAGCCGGTAAGTTTGACGACGAAATCATTCCAGTTGTCATCCCTAAGCGTCGTGGCGACGATGTTGTTTTCGATACAGATGAACAGCCTCGTCACGGAGCTACTGCTGAAGCACTGGGCAAACTACGCCCTGCATTCAAGAAAGACGGTACGGTTACAGCAGGTAACGCTTCTACCATCAATGATGGTGCAGCCGCTGTCATTGTCTGCTCTGCAGAAAAAGCAGCTGAGCTGGGTCTTCCTGTACTGGCAACCATCAAAGCTTATGCCTCTGCTGGTGTTGAGCCATCTATCATGGGTACTGGCCCTATCTGTGCCACTCAAAAGGCACTGGATAAAGCTGGCTGGTCGGTTTCTGATCTGGAGCTGGTTGAAGCCAACGAAGCATTCGCCGCTCAGGCAATGTCTGTAAACAAAGACCTTGGCTGGGATACCGACATCGTTAACGTTAACGGCGGCGCTATCGCTATGGGTCACCCAATTGGTGCTTCAGGTTGTCGTATCTTCGTTTCACTACTGCACGAGATGGCACGTCGCGACGCTAAGAAAGGTCTGGCTACTCTATGTATCGGTGGTGGCATGGGTACTGCGCTGGCAATCGAGCGTAGCTAAACCATTGAAACAAAAAAGCCCCGACTGTTAAGTCGGGGCTTTTTTATGCCTGTAAGCTTAATACACATCAGGCAGTAACAATCGCGCCTTTACCGACACCTTCAAAAGCCCTCACCATCACGTCACGCCCGGGATACGCCGCTTTTACCTGCTCGGCCAAATGACAGGCTATCTGTTCAACCGTGGTTTCCGTTTCGACCAGATAGCAATACTCTGACGGCAGCCGGATTTCAAACTGCCCCTGCGGCGCATCATACTGATAATGATGTTCTGCGGATGGCTCAGCGATTAAATGATTACGCGTACCAATATAGATATCATGAAAGGTTTCGGCCCACTGCTGCTCAACCCCCGTATCCCGAACCCCATCGAGAAACACCTCTATCCGTGAACGATGGCCATGCGCAATCCTCTGGCAGTTGCCGTCATGCTGCTGTAGCCCGTGGCTATAATGATAGAATGCACCACTAATCGCTTCAGGCACAAAGCTTATCTCCAGCCCTTTCACTTCTTCAGGAAATAGCTCCAGCAGTCGATCCTTACACCAGGCGGCCAGGCTGGTTTCAGTAACCTGCTCCAGCTCCACCAGCACAATTGCCTGTTCAGGGGAGCGACAAAAAAACTCCCCCCCGTCAGGATAGCGCCAATTAACCGTTGTCTCAGCACTCTGATGATCGATCTGCAAATCAGCCATGCCTGTCGGCACCACCAACGCATGATCAATGCAGTCATCAAACCACTGCTTCACCGCTTTTTTAACAATACCGAAATCACAAATCATGCCCTGATCATTCAAACTGCCATCCAGCACCAGCTGAACCAACCAGGACTCTCCCAGCAGGCCTCTCTGAGGATGCAGGTAAGAGAAATCAACGTTCGTCAGGTTATCTACAAAAAGCTTCACAGGCAGTCACACAGTTAATTACAGGGAGCGATTATATTCGCGGCGTTATATTAGCTGATTACCGACTCTATTGCATTCCAGCCGGTAACGGTATACTAGCTCTTTTTCACAACAGGCAGATGAATTTCAATGCGACTGGATAAATATCTGAGTCAGGCAACCGGCTTACCCCGCAGTCTTATTAAGCGACAGATTAAATGCAAAAATGTCGAGGTAAACAAGCAGGTCATTCAAGACCATGGCTACAAAGTGCTTGCCGATGACCAGGTACTGCTGGAGGGACGTGAAATAATGGCGCCCGGCCCAAAATATCTAATGCTGAATAAGCCACAAGGTACAATCTGCGCAACGGAAGACAGCGAGCACCCAACCGTGATCGACCTGCTTGAACTTGAAAGCATTCGCGACCTGCACCCCGCTGGCCGACTCGATATCGACACCACGGGATTGGTACTTATCACCAATGATGGCCAGTGGTCTCATCGGGTAACTTCACCGAAGCATCGTTGCGATAAAGTGTATTTTGTCACCACCGCAGAACCGATCACCGATGATTATCCAGAGCAGTTTGCCAACGGCATCGAGCTACGTAATGAAGAGAAGCCTACACTCCCCGCTGAGCTTGAAATTTTGTCAGAAACAAGCGCCCGCGTTACGCTGCAAGAGGGCCGCTATCACCAGGTTAAGCGTATGTTTGCTGCACTGGGGAATAGGGTAATTGGGCTACACAGACATCAGGTGGGTGAAATCGCCCTGGACGAAACACTGGAACCTGGTGAATTCCGGTTTCTGACCGAGCAGGAGGTCGCTTCAGTCAAATGAGTGATATTGCGTTTACATTATTGAAACCTGAACTGGACAATGCGTCTGGAACCGCTCTCTGGATTGCCGATGAGAATTTACTCAACCAGACAAGCCAGGTAAACCCCGACGTTATGGTGATCACCAATCGCTTTGATCTGTGCCAACAACTGAAGGATGCCAGCTGGCAAGCCACTTTCTCCGATTTTGATTTTAGCCACTACAACGATCACAGTGTCGATAAGATGCTCTATCGAATATCAAAAGAGAAACCTGTGGTACATCACGTTATCAATCAGGCGATCCGTATTCTCAAACCTGGCGGCCAACTCTGTATTTCCGGTCTTAAAAACGAAGGCATTAAAACCTATCTGGATAAAGCTAAAAAACTCTTTGCCGGACAGATTGAGTTAGTAAAGGCCGACAAAAACACCTGGATGGGCATTCTCAGTTCCCCGGGAAAGGCCGATACTGATTTTTTGGAAGACCAGAATTATACCGAGCTTCGGGAAGTCGCGACCGATAGCAACTTCAGCTATATCAGTAAACCTGGGGTCTACGGCTGGAACAAAATAGACAAAGGCAGTGCTTACCTTATTGAGGAGCTGGAGCTATTTCTGGAGCGTTTACCCACGCCTCCAGAATCCGTGCTGGATCTGGGCTGTGGATACGGCTATCTGTCACTTAACTGCTCAACCCTGGATGCAAAAATAACCGCGACTGATAATAATTCTGCAGCATTGCGACTGTGCAAGGAAAATCTGGCGCAACAGGGAGTGGAAGCGGACGTCATCGCCGCGGACTGCGCCGAAGGCATACGTGAAAAATTCTCACTCATTGTCTGTAACCCGCCATTTCATCAGGGCTTCAGTGTCGAAGGGGATATGACCGATCGATTTCTGAATGCAGCCCGACGCAGGCTCCAGGCTAATGGGATCGCCTGTTTTGTGGTTAATCTACACATACCACTGGAACGTAAAGCCCTTAACCTGTTTGACAGCATTGAAACCATTGCCGCCAATGGCAGCTTTAAATTAGTACTGCTGGCCCAGCCGCAATAACACTATTTTTACGGAGCCTTTATGGTCCCTTTATATTTGAAACAAACATGGTTCTTTTTCCGCGCCAACCTGATTCCGATTATGCGGATTCAATTGCCGTTCATCATCCTGATTACAATCATCAGCATGAGCGCGACACAATCAATAGATCCTGAAAACCCGCAGATAAATAACTCATTTATGATGTTTTATCTTGCCAGCCTGATCTTTCTGCCTATCTATGTTGGCGCCACCATCGCCTACCTCGAATCAGTGGTCAATGATCAACCTATCAACACCATCGAGGCCCTGAAAGCAGGCCTCAGCCGTTGGTGGCCACTACTGATTACCAAAATGCTGGGGGCGTTTGGCATAGTCATCGGCCTGTTTCTGTTCTTTATTCCCGGTATCTATGTACTAATTCGCTTTGCCTTTTCCGAATATCACAGTGTAATAGAAAAGAACAATCCGACTGACGCGCTTAAAAACAGCTGGGACGATACTTCGGAATACTTCTGGCCACTCGTCAACGGTCTGGCGGTACTCTTTGTCATACTACTGGGTAGCAACCTGCTACTTGAAGCACTCTTGCAGAGCATGGGTATAGAGTCGTTATTATTCCGCAGCCTGTTAGACATCGTATTCGGCTTTCTCAACTGCCTGTACACGGTTTATGGGTTTCGTCTTTATTGTGTGATGCGGGAAGGCCCTGCGGAGCAGGGCTAGACCGCCGCTGCGCGGCTAGCTAGACAGCGCTTCGCGCCTTGCGAGTGGCTAGAGCGGAAAACTGCGTTTTCCTGCTAGAAAGAGCAAAAGATAAAAGCCGTAGAGTTATCACCTACGGCTTTTTTATAACCGCTCAGTCTATTGTATGAAGAACCTTTAAAAATTGCGTCCGGCTATTTGCCTCAAAACGAATATGCTCATCATGATTCAAAGGCCTTTTTTTATCTGAAAATGCTGGAGCAATTACTCCCCATGTCGAGTTTCTAGCAAAATAGATCACATAATCGACATTACTCTCTTCCCACTTATTGTCGACAACGTGATCTTCACCTGAAGCTTCGACCGTTTTTATTTGGATTCTAAAATAGCTAGGCCCATCAGAAATAAGGATGTCGGTTTGATGACCATTATCCAGAACAGGAGTGAACACCTGCCAGCCATCATACATAAGCCAGCTAATGACCATACTTTCATAACTCATATTTTTAAGCGTTTGATGTGTATGGGGTTTTGTTTGAGTTAGTCTTCTAGGCATAACTTCCTCTCCATGCTTAAGCTACAACAATCACATAACAACTAACGATAAAAACCTAATACTCTGGTAACAACTTTTCATGCACCGAACCAAGCTTTTCATGCAGGTTGTCACACTCTAGATAAGAAGGTCCTTTCAAGCTACTCACGCAGCAGCCCGCGAATATCTCGCTCGATCGCCCTTGCCTGCTCTGATCCTGCATGCGTCTCGCCTATATAAATCGATCGGACCAGGCCCTGCTTATCGATCAGATAAAAGGTCGGCCAGTATTTATTGCCCATCATCTGCCAGTAGGTGAAGTCGTTATCCATCATCACCGGGTGATGCAGCTTAAATTCATCGATCTTGGCCTCTACATTAGCCCTGACACGCTCATGTGCGAATTCCGGCGTGTGTATACCAATTACCGTAAACGCCTCATCAGCCAGCTTCTGCTCAAGCTCACCCATCCATGGAAAAGAGCGATAACAATTCCAGCAATCAAACGTCCAGAAGTCCAGCATCACCACTGTACCCCGTAACTCTTTTAAGGATAGCGGCGGGCTATTCAACCAACTGTCTGTACCAGCCTGCGTAAACTCAGGTGCAGGTAGCGAAGTTTGTAGTTTCCCCGCGTTCGCACTGAAGCTTAGCCCAAGACCCACAAATAACACCACAAAGGTGCGGATAAACCCGTTCATAGACATCTCCCGTTCTTTGTTAAGACCTCCTCCGCCACCTCAGGTTCATATGCACCTTGGTGAAGAAGGTTTTTTCTAGCCACTAACAAGGAGCAAAGCACTGTCTAGCAAGTGACGAAGTCACATCTAACAACTACGGCTCTTATCCCCAGATTAGCCGGCATAAGCCTGTGCATAACATTGGGACAACCTTCCTAAGCCCCATCATTGCTAGGACTCAGAATATCGAGTTATAAATGAGCAGCTAGTATGCGGGATTGGAAACCCCACCTCAGAGAATCACTTTCCGATGCTTTTATAAATGCTTTTTCTAACCAGTAGCATGTGTGAAGCGCCGTTCCGGCAAGTGACGAAGTCACATCTAGCTACAGCTCTTCAGATAATAGTTGCATTCACACGCCATTTAATCATAATGAGAATCATTATCATTAAATATTAAGGAATGAAACAATGGGGTCACTCAGAATCGATGCCTGGTTAGAACGCAGGGAACCAGTTATAAAATTACACAGCGGCGTGTCTGACAGCCTGATTGCCGAGTGGCATGGCAGTGCCGTGATCGAATTATTAGAACAGGGCATTGTGACCCATGAAGAGATGCTTTCAAATGATCATAACAGGCAGCAGCAGGCAGCCCATGAACTACTGCTCAACGCTTGTGCAAACTCACTTTGCAGCCGAAACGGCCCACAATGCTTTAACTGTATAACCGGGCGCCTGCTACGCGCACTGGCCCACAGTGACAGCTCTGCAGATCAACCTTCAGTCGCAGGGCTGGAACTGTATAAAGCAGTCGTTTAATTAGTGGGGGAAAATACCTTCTGGTACGCCGAGGTGCCCCATAATGGAACAGTGGAAAGACTGTGTTTATAACTTCCATTGATCTCTTTGGTCGAATAAGACAAGTACATCAGTGTCTGGGACTCAGGATCTAAAATACGCCTGATTTTCATCGTTTTAAAGAAAACACTTTTAGACTTCCTAAAGACCACCTCTCCATCTTTCGAGCGGTCTATCGACGCGATCATATCCGGAGAGATTATGCCGGTCTGACGGCAAGCAATTGAGGAGTCGCTGGGGTCAGAAAAGTCCAGATCCGCTTCGATACTGGCCACATGACAGGTAACACCTGGAATTTTCGGGTCGACCAGAACATTCAGTTTAATATCCTTAGTCGTTAACATACCCAGGGACACATCACCGACCTCATCACCGCTACAGCCGGTCAGAAATAATACCAACCCACCTATCAATACGCTCTTTAACATCAGTCCTGCCTCTCATTTCATGTTTCAACACAACCCGCAGTCACAAAAAAGCCCCGCATCAGCGGGGCTTTTTCAATGAACCAAAACGAGTTTACTCTACAGACTCGTCAGCTTCCAGATCACGCATTGTCAGTTTGATACGACCGCGAGGATCCACGTCCAGTACCTTAACCTTAATAACATCATCCATCTTGATATAGTCAGTAACTTTCTCAATACGCTTGTTAGCGATTTGAGAGATATGCACCAAACCATCTTTACCTGGCAGGATGTTAACAAAGGCACCGAACTCTTCCAGACGAACAACCTTACCTTCGTATACCTGGCCAACTTCAGCTTCAGCAGTGATCTCTTTAACTTTATCAACCGCCGCCTTAGCTGCCGCTTTATCAGCTGCATAGATGCGAACAGTACCGTTATCTTCAATATCGATAGTTGCGCCGGTCTCTTCAGTCAGAGCACGGATAGTTGCACCACCCTTACCAATAACGTCACGAATCTTCTCAGGGTTGATCTCGAGCAGAGTCATCGCAGGCGCATTATCTGGCAGCTCAGGACGAGCATAACCGATAACCTTAGCCATCTCTTTCAGGATGTGAGCACGCGCTTCATAAGCCTGCTCCAGAGCAATATCCATGATCTCTTCGGTAATACCGGTGATCTTGATATCCATCTGCAGTGCGGTAACACCCGCATCGGTACCAGCAACCTTAAAGTCCATGTCACCAAGGTGATCTTCATCACCCAGGATATCGGTCAATACAGCAAAACGTTCGCCGTCTTTAACCAGACCCATTGCAATACCCGCAACAGGCGCTTTAAGCGGTACACCAGCATCCATCATCGACAGAGATGCACCACATACAGACGCCATAGAGCTTGAACCGTTAGATTCAGTGATCTCAGATACCAGACGGATAGTGTATGGGAATTCTTCCTGCGACGGCAGCACCGCAGCAACACCACGACGTGCCAGACGGCCATGACCTACTTCACGACGACCGGTAAAACCGATACGCCCTGCTTCACCTACAGAGTATGGAGGGAAGTTGTAGTGAAGCATGAACGGATCGCGACGTTCGCCTTCAATCGCATCAATGATCTGCTGATCACGTGCAGTACCCAGGGTACAAGTAACGACTGACTGTGTTTCACCACGGGTAAACAGAGAAGAACCATGAGTTCCGCTCAGTACATCGATCTCAACTTCGATACCGCGAACAGTCTTGCTGTCACGACCATCGATACGTGGCTGACCATCGATGATACGACCACGAACAATCTCTTTCTCAAGCGACTTAAAGATATCGCCTACTTCACCGGCAGAAGGCTGACCTTCTTCACCGCAAAGTGCCGCAACAACTTTAGCGCGGGCATCAGACAGTGCTGTCTGACGCTGCATCTTGTCAGCGGTCTGGTAAGCAGCATTGATATCTTCGCCAACAGAAGCCCGAACCTGTTCGATCAGTGCTTCATTCTTAGCTTCAGGCGTGTATTCCCAACGTGGCTTACCGGCTTCAGCAACCAGCTCGTTAATCGCATTGATAGCAACTTGCATCTGCTGATGACCGAAAACAACAGCACCCAGCATCTCATCTTCAGACAATTCCTGTGCTTCAGATTCAACCATCAGAACCGCATCTGAAGTACCGGCAACAACCATGTCCAGCATGGAGCTTTGCAGTTCTTCGTAAGTTGGGTTCAGAGAGTAACCCGCGTCTTCAGTATAGCCAACCCGAGCACCACCAATAGGACCCTGGAATGGAATACCGGAGATCGCCAGCGCTGCTGAAGTACCCAACAGTGCCGCGATATCTGGATCGTTAACTTTATCCGCAGAGACAACCGTACAGATTACCTGTACTTCATTCATGTAACCTTTCGGGAACAATGGACGGATAGGACGGTCGATCAGACGAGACGTCAGAGTCTCTTTCTCAGAAGGACGCGCTTCACGCTTAAAGAAACCACCAGGGATACGGCCAACAGCGTAATATTTTTCCTGATAGTGAACAGCCAGAGGGAAGAAGTCCTGACCTTCGCGAGCAGATTTAGCACCAACGACTGTACACAGAACCTGTACACCGCCCATAGTAACCAATACGGCTCCGCTTGCCTGACGGGCAATGCGACCTGTTTCCAGGGTAACTTCATGCTTACCGTACTGGAACGTTTTAGTAATTGCTTGTGGCACGATTCTATTCCTTACCTTTATGCAAAATAAAAAAATGTCTGTGCAACGTTACACCGGCCTCTTTTAGCCAGTACTCTGCTGAGTTCTTTTCAATTAAAGAACGCACCAGAGTACAGGCTGGTTGGTGTCAACGCGTTACAGACTCATGGTCAAAATCCGCTTTTGCAGATTTTAAAAAGCACCGGGGTCATCAATGATGACCCCGGAACATTATCTTAGCGACGCAGACCCAGACGCTTGATCAGATCAGCGTAACGAGTAACATCTTTCTTCTTCAGGTAGTCCAGCAGCTTACGACGCTGGTTTACCATGCGGATCAGACCGCGACGAGAATGGTGGTCATGGATGTGACCTTTAAAGTGAGACTGCAGACCAACAATGTTGTTAGTCAACAAAGCTACTTGTACTTCAGGAGAACCAGTGTCGCCTTCAGCACGTGCGTATTCAGCTACGATCTCAGCTTTCTTTTCAACAGATAATGCCATTTTTAAAACTCCAATAATAATATGCACACCACGTTGTGGTGGATTAATAGTCGCGTTGTACCGAGCATATTGTCAGTGCAACGTCAGATTGCCAGTGCCGCCTAAGCCACACCGGCAAATTCAATTACAGATCCTGAGTACTCATTAACCGACGCGGCAATAACTGCCCAGCGGCATCGATTTCACCAATACCCAGAAACTTCTCACTCGCGGCATCGCGGATGCGCACCAGTGGTTGTGCTGCAATATCTTCCAGCACGACTCGCTGCCCTTTACAAAGAGCATCGGTCTGAACATCCGATAGCAATACCTCAGGGGCATCTTCAACCGGACTCCAGGGTGGCAATAATAACCCATCCAGATGCGTTTGTATCTGTTCTGCTGACGCATCCGTAGCCATATCCGCAACTAGCTGTTCTAAATCAGCTAGCGGCATCATATTCTCAGCCTTATAAGGGCCAGAATCGAGCCGACGCAACATCTTTACATGCGCACCACAGCCGAGTATTTCACCCATATCCTGTACGATTGAGCGAATATAGGTGCCTTTACTGCAGCGAATATCCAGATCAACTTCATCGCCTCGAAAATCCAGCACTTCGATGCTATGCACCGTAATCTGTCGACTCTTTACTTCAACCTCAATACCCTGACGAGCCAGCTTATAAAGCGGCTGACCATTATGTTTCAAGGCTGAAAACATCGAAGGCACCTGAGTAATCAGGCCGGTAAAGTCACTTTGCAGTAACGTATCGATCTGCTCACTACTGAGGTTATCCGGCAATGGCCGCTCCTCAACAACAACACCATCTGCATCGCTGGTATCTGTTCGCTGACCCAGTTTAGCGGTGGTGATATAACGCTTATCAGCATCCAGAAGAAACTGGGAAAACTTAGTCGCTTCACCAAAGCAAAGCGGCAACATCCCGGTTGCCAGTGGATCCAACGCGCCGGTATGGCCAGCCTTAGCCGCACCATAGACACGTTTTACAATTTGTAGCGCCCGGTTTGACGAAATCCCGCCCGGTTTATCGAGCAGAAAAATACCATTCACCGGCCGGCCTTTTGCCCGCCTAGCCAAAGGTTATTCTCCGTCTTCAGAATTGTTGTTACGGCCATCGGCCTGAGACGCCTGAATAATCAGGTCGTTCAGACGTCGACCACGGTCAACACTCTCATCAAAGTGGAAACGCAGTTGCGGCATCACCCGCAGTTTGATCTTGCTGGACAACTGTCCACGCAGGAAACCCGCCGCATTGTTAAGAACCTTAAGCGATTCTTTCACTGCAGTGGCTTCATCTTTTCCACCCATCGCCATCACGGTGATGTAAATATCAGCATAGCCAAGATCTTTGGCGATCTTCACATAGCTGATAGTTACCATCCCCAGGCGCGGGTCTTTAATTTCTCGCTGAATCAACTGAGCCAGGTCCTTCTGGACCTGGTCAGATATCCGCTGTGTACGACTAAATTCTCTTGCCATGGTAGCGTCAATACACCTTTACAAAGTACGCTGAACTTCAACAGTGTCGAAGACTTCGATCTGATCGCCGACCTTCACATCATTGTAGTTCTTAACGCCGATACCGCACTCCATGCCCTGACGAACATCAGCCACGTTATCTTTAAAGCGACGCAGAGATTCCAGCTCACCTTCATAGATAACCACGTTCTCACGCAGTACCCGGATACGCTTGTTACGGAAGACTGAACCTTCAGTAACCATACAGCCGGCAACAGCACCGATCTTAGGTGCACGGAAGACATCACGTACTTCGGCAATACCCACGATCTCTTCCTTGAACTCAGGTGACAGCAGACCTGTCATTGCCTGCTTAACGTCATCAATGATGTCGTAGATAACACTGTAGTAGCGCAGCTCAATCTCTTCACGCTCAACAATGGCGCGAGCCTGAGCATCCGCACGCACGTTAAAGCCGATCATGATCGCACTGGACGCCAGCGCCAGGTTTGCATCAGTTTCAGCTATACCACCGACACCGCCGGATACGATATTAACCTTAACTTCATCGGTGCTCAGATCCATCAAAGAGGCATTCAATGCTTCAAGTGAACCACGTACATCCGCTTTCAGAATGATATTAAGAGTCTTAACATCACCTGCCTGCATATTTTCAAACAGGTTCTCAAGCTTAGCCTGCTGTTGACGCTGCAGTTTAACTTCACGGTATTTGCCCTGACGGAACAATGCGACTTCACGCGCTTTCTTCTCGTTAGAAACAACGGTGAACTCTTCACCAGCACCCGGTGTGCCATCCAAACCGAGAATCTCGACAGGAATAGAAGGGCCTGCCGCTTTTACCGGCTTACCATTCTCATCCAGCATCGCCCGTACACGACCATACTGCAGGCCTGCCAGAACGATATCACCCTGATTCAGGGTACCGTTCTGTACCAGCAGAGTCGCAACAGGGCCACGACCTTTGTCCAGACGGGATTCAACCACAACACCACGACCAGAAGCCTCAGGAATGGCTGTCAGCTCAAGCAGTTCAGATTGCAACAGAACCGCATCTAAAAGCTGATCGATACCTTCACCGGTCTTAGCTGACACGTTTACAAACTGAACATCGCCACCCCAATCCTCAGGGATAACATCGCGCTGAGCCAGTTCGTTTTTAACACGATCCGGGTCTGCATCTTCTTTATCAATCTTGTTAACTGCTATAACCAGCGGAACACCTGCTGCTTTAGCGTGATCAACCGCTTCTTCAGTCTGTGGCATTACACCATCATCTGCTGCAACAACAAGGATTACGATATCGGTTAACTGGGCACCACGGGCACGCATAGCGGTAAAGGCAGCGTGTCCAGGCGTATCCAGGAAGCTCACCATGCCATGACCGGTTTCAACGTGGTAGGCACCAATATGCTGGGTAATACCACCGGACTCGCCTGCCGCAACGCGGGTTTCACGAATATAATCCAGCAACGATGTTTTACCGTGGTCTACGTGGCCCATTACAGTCACAACCGGAGCTCGTTCAACCTGTTCACCAGCGATCTCTTCAGCGGCGCCAGATGTTTGGTTAAGCTGATCTTCTACGGTATTCTCTGCCATCGGAACAGCCGTATGACCCATCTCTTCAACGACCAGCGTTGCAGTATCCTGATCGATCACAGAGTTGATAGTCGCCATCGCGCCCATCTTAAACATTACCTTGATCAGATCAGCCGCTTTCACTGACATCTTCTTAGCCAGTTCTGCAACCGTAATAGACTCAGGAATACCTACTTCATGAATCACTGGAGCTGTAGGTTTCTCAAACGCCTGAACGTTAGAGCTGGTCATACCACGCTGAACCGGCTTACCACGACGATTACCGTCGCGACCGCCCGGCTTGCGTGACAAGCGCTTATCATTGCCTCTGCGACCCGCTGCAGGCTTATCCTGGCTACGGAAATTTTTCTTGCGATCAGGCTTAGGCGTTGCCGCCGCTGGAGCAGGAGCTCCTGCAGTTTTGGCAGCCCCTGCAGCCGCAGGTTTAGCTGCTGCTGGCTTCTTAGGCGCAGCCGCTGGCTTTTTAGGCGTAGCAGCTGGTGCCGCAGCCCGGTTAGCTTTTGCTTTCGCTTCAGCTTCAGCTTTCAGACGCGCATCTTCACGCTGCTTTTCCTGCGCTGCCTGTAACTCAGTATCGCGACGCGCCTGATCCTTCAATTCAGTTTGAAGACTAGAACCTTTCGCCTCCTGAACCGGCGTCTCTTCAACGTCAGAGCGCTTCACATAAGTACGTTTCTTCCGCACTTCTACATTGATAGTTTTCTTACCAGCCGCGCCCGATACTTTAAGCTGACTTGTCGTCTTACGCTTTAATGTAATTTTCTTCGGCTCGCCATCGGATTTTTCACCGTGGCTGCGTTTCAAGTGATTAAGCAGTTTCTGACGCTCATCTTCCGTTACGGAAGCAACTTCATTTTTGCCTGCAATACCTGCTTGTTTCATCTGCGTAAGCAAACGATCAACGGGAACGCCAACTACTTCGGCAAGCTGTTTTACTGTGACTTCTGCCATCTGGGTTTATCTCCTCCGTTGACTTATTCTTCGTCCGCAAACCATGGGGCGCGCGCAGTCATGATCAGCGCTGCAGCCTTCTCTTTATCCAGCTCTTCAATATCAAGCAGGTCTTCAACCGCTTGCTCAGCCAGATCTTCCATGGTTACGATACCTTTACTGGCCAAAACAAAAGCCAGGTGACGCTCCATACCTTCCATTTCCAGCAAATCCTGAGCAGGTTCGGCATTATCAAGAACCTCCTCGCTTGCGATCGCCAGATTCAGTAGAGCATCCTTAGCGCGGGTGCGCAGCTCATCAACAATATCTTCATCGAAACCATCAATTTCGAGCATCTCTTCTGCTGGCACATAAGCCACCTCTTCAAGAGAGGTAAAGCCTTCATCTACCAGTACTTCTGCAATATCATCATCCACATCAAGGTGTTTAACGAAAATTTCCAGAATAGAGCCAGCCTCAGACTGCTGCTTCTCAGCCGCTTCATCTTCGGTCATGACATTGAGTTTCCAGTCGGTCAATTCAGATGCCAGACGAACGTTCTGTCCACCGCGACCGATAGCCATTGCCAGATTCTCTTCAGCAACAGCAACATCCATAGAGCGGGAATCTTCATCCACTACAATAGAAGCGACTTCAGCCGGAGACATTGCGTTAAGCACCAACTGAGCTGGGTTATCATCCCAAAGAATGATATCAACACGCTCACCGCTCAACTCATTAGACACCGCCTGAACCCGGGCACCACGCATACCAACGCAAGCACCAACTGGATCAATTCGACCATCATTCGTTTTTACAGCGATCTTAGCGCGAGAACCCGGATCACGAGAAGCCGCACGAATTTCGATAACTTCTTCCGATATTTCTGGCACTTCGATGCGGAACAGTTCAATCAACATCTCGGGACAACTGCGGCTCATCGCCAACTGCGGCCCACGTCCTTCGGTGCGGATCTCGTTCAATACAGCACGAACACGATCACCCATCCGATATGTTTCACGCGGCAACAACTGGTCCCGTGGTAATACCGCTTCAGCGTTATTACCCAGGTCCATAATAATATTGTCCCGTGTTACTTTCTTGACTGTGCCAGAAATCAACTCACCCAGGCGACCACTATACAAAGCGACCACTTTAGCGCGTTCAGCTTCACGCACTTTCTGAACAATAACTTGCTTGGCGGTCTGGGCAGCGATACGACCAAACTTTACAGATTCCACTTCTTCCTCGTGGATATCACCAGGCTGAAGACTTTTATCAATCTCCTCAACCTCTTCCATGTTCAACTCGGTGCCTAGCATCGGCACACCTTCGTTGCTCACTACAGTCCAGCGACGAAACGTTTGATAACCTCCGCTGGTGCGGTCAATTACAACGCGAATATCCGCTTCTTCGTCATAACGTTTCTTGGTTGCAGTTGCCAACGCCAACTCAATCGCTTCAAAAATAATCTCTTTAGAGACATCTTTTTCGTTAGATACTGCTTCTGCAACCAGTAGAATTTCTTTATTCATACAACTGCCCCGACCTCAAAATTCAATTCTTGTCTAATATCTCAGAACTGAGGAACTATATTTGCTTTCTCAATGTGATCTATCGGTAACAGGTATTCTTCCTGATCGACAACCAACACGATATCTTCATTTTCAATACCACTGAGGAGCCCCTTAAAATTACGGCGTCCATCAAACGGCATACGCAGCTTTAACTGCAGTACGTGCCCGACATAAGCGCTGTACTGTTCCAGTGTAAACAGCGGACGATCCATACCTGGAGAGGAGACTTCTAATGTATATTCACCGCTGATCGGATCCTCTACATCCAAAATACCGCTCACCTGACGGCTTACCTTGGCACAATCTTCTACATCAATACCTGCTTCGGCATCAATATAGATCCTCAACATGCTATGACGTCCTTGGGATATCATTTCGAAACCCCATAACTGATAACCGAGAGCCACCACAGATGGCTCAATCAGTTCCTGTAACACACTCAACTTTGCTGACACGCAAAAACCTCTATATGCACTTTGAAATGCAAACAAAAAATGGGTCAAAGACCCATTCAACACACGACCCGTAGGCCGCAAGTACGAAAAAGCCCCTAAAAAGGGGCCAATCAACGTACTGCTTGATCGACAATTTCAGATATTTCTCAAAGAAAAAAATATTCTGAAATTGCTAATGGGAATCAACATTCACTGCCGCTCTTCCCCAATGGGAAAAGGTAGCCAGATAAACATTCATCTGATTAACCCTCAAGAGTCCGTTAGAGAAACTCTTCTTTCTGATTACATCTTAAAAAATGGTAGCGGGGGCCAGATTTGAACTGACGACCTTCGGGTTATGAGCCCGACGAGCTACCAGGCTGCTCCACCCCGCATCAGAAATCGGCGAGAATTATACTCTCACACACTGAGTAGTTCAAGGATAGCTTTCAGCATTCACTGATCACCGCCTCCAGACCCTGGCTCGCAACTACAAAGCAATATCCGATGCAGGTTCCAACAGACTCAGGGCACTCAAAACCCAAAAAAAGAAAGCGCCATAGGCGCTTTCTCAAAATATGGTGCCGAAGGCGGGACTTGAACCCGCACGACCATTAGGCCACCACCCCCTCAAGATGGCGTGTCTACCAATTCCACCACTTCGGCATTTGTTACGAGGTATTACTCTGCAGGCGGTACGTCCGCATCACCTGCTGGCACTTTCTGCTCTTCAAGCACAGGCAGTGTCTCAGCCTGTTGCGCAGCGCTTTCAATAAGCTCTGCAGCAGGAACACCCGCTTCAGTCACTGACGACGCCTGCTCTTTGGCATACACCGCCAGGATAAAACTGGTCACAAACAGACCCGTCGCCATAACCGCAGTCATTCGACTCAGAAACGACCCCGTCCCCTTACTACCAAAAACAGTCTGTGAAGCACCCGCACCAAAAGACGCGCCTGCTTCAGCACCTTTACCCTGCTGCAACAGCACCAAAGCAATAATGGCTGCAGCTAGCAGAACATGTACAGCAAGAACCAGAGTTTCCATCTATTTTTCCACTTACTTACGACTCTCTGCTGCCGCAGCGCAGATCGTCAGGAATTCATCAGCTTTCAGTGATGCGCCGCCAATCAGGCCGCCATCAATATCCTGTTGAGCTAAAAGCTCTGCTGCATTTGCAGCATTCATACTACCGCCATATAGAATCGACAGATTATCAGCTATTATTGCATCTTTTTCCGCTAGCTGAGCGCGGATCGCAGCATGTACTTCCTGCGCATCTCCTGGCGTAGCCGTCAACCCGGTACCTATGGCCCAAACAGGCTCATACGCTACTACCACCGAAGCGAAACCTTCAATACCGATCCGCTGCAGTGTCGCAGAGATCTGCGAATTAACTACTACCAAGGCATCCCCGGCTTCTCGCTGGCCTAATGTTTCTCCAACGCAAAGCACCGGAACCAAACCAGCTTCAAGTGTTGCAGCAACCTTTTCAGCCACCAACTCATCACTTTCACCAAAGAGACTTCGTCGCTCAGAGTGCCCCAGAATCACATACTTACAACCAAGATCCTGCAACATTTCCAGCGACCACTCACCGGTATACGCGCCCTTTGATTGCTCTGATACATTCTGCGCACCCACTGCAACAGGGGCATCAGCTATCTGATCTACCACCTGTGAAAGATACACTGCAGGCGGACAAACCAGCGTCACCAGACCATCGATTTTCATCGCACGATCAGTGATGGCGTCCAGCAAAGTCTTAATAGACTCTCTGGTACCGTTCATTTTCCAGTTTCCAGCAACAATCGTCTTACGCATGAGCTTCCCTCTGTGCAAAGCGGCGCACATAGTACCCAGTTTCCTGATTATTTACAAGCTGATAGAGCTCAGCAATCAAAATTTATCAAAGTGCTTTTCGAACAACTTCAGCAAGCTCTTTGCACAAGCTTTCAACCCATACCGCATCATCACCTTCAATCATCACGCGAACCAGTGGCTCTGTGCCTGAAGGCCTCAGTAAAACCCGGCCACGATCGCCAAGTCGTGATTCTATATCCACCACCGCTGCCTGTACCGCAGGCAATGAGATCACATCAACTTTCTCGCTAAGACGCACATTAATCATCGTTTGAGGCATCTTACCCATGGCTGACTTCAGTACATGCAACGAAGCTCCGGTATCCGCCATCGCGCGCAGAACCTGCAACGCTGCAACAATACCGTCGCCAGTAGAGATCAGATGACGGCAGATAAGGTGCCCGGAAGACTCCCCTCCCAAAAACCACTCTCTCTCTGCCAACTCAGTCATTACATAGCGATCACCCACTTGAGCCCGCACAAAAGGAATCTCAGCCTGCTTAAGCCCTTGCTCCAGACCGAAGTTGCTCATCAGCGTGCCCACGACACCCCCTTTAAGCTGGTTCTTACGCTTCATCTCCATCGCAATAATAAACAGCAGCTCGTCGCCATCAACTGGCGCGCCCTTATGGTCCACCATAATCAGACGGTCACCATCGCCATCCAACGCAATACCCAGATCAGCCTGCTCAGCAACTACAACCCTCTCAAGCAAGCGGGTAGAGGTGGCGCCGCAATCCTCATTGATGTTAATTCCGTCAGGTGATGAAGCTATCTCTATTACTTCGGCACCCAACTCGCGAAACACTTTCGGCGCGATATGGTAAGTCGCCCCATTGGCACAATCGACTGCAATTTTCAGTCCTTTGAGCTGCAAATCACCTGCCACTGTACCTTTACAGAATTCAATATAACGTCCGGCTGCATCTTCAATACGCCGAGCCTTACCCAGCTGAGCCGCTTCAACCGTCGTCATTGCCATATCCATCTGCGCTTCAATAGCATGCTCTATATCATCTGGCAGCTTAGTCCCTTGTTCAGAGAAAAACTTAATCCCATTGTCGTAATAAGGATTATGGGATGCACTAATAACTATTCCAGCGTTACAGCGAAACGTCCGGGTCAGATAAGCAATAGCCGGGGTTGGCATAGGCCCCAGCAGCAATACATCAACTCCCGCAGCAGAAAGCCCTGCCTCAAGAGCTGATTCAAACATGTAGCCAGAAATCCGGGTATCTTTACCAATAATAATTTTGCTTCGACCTTCCCGGGCAAATACCTTTCCTGCTGCCCAGCCCAGCTTAAGCATAAAGTCAGGTGTTATCGGTGCGGTGCCCACTTTACCGCGAATACCGTCGGTACCAAAATATCGCTTAGTCATTAGCTATCCTCATTAAGTACGGATTCGTTCAACACGGCCTCAGTCATCCGCACAACATCCACTGTCTCTCTTACATCATGCACTCTGAAGATCTTCGCACCCTGCTGCACACCTATGGCAACGGTCGCTAAACCACCGGCTAATCGCTGATCAACCGGACGATCCAGCACATGATCTATCATTGTTTTGCGAGATGTCCCCACCAGTAAAGGCAGCCCCATCTCATGCAATTGACTCAGGTTATTCAATAATCGCAAATTATGCTCTACCGTTTTACCAAAACCAAACCCCGGATCCAGGATAATCCGATCATTACTGATACCGGCTTTGTTACACGCACTCACCCGCTGATTGAGAAAATAACTAACATCATCCAATACATCTTCATATTCAGGAGCATCCTGCATGGTCGCCGGACTACCCTGCATATGCATAACACAGACAGGCAATCCAGTCGCTGCGGCAGCCTCTAAGGCTCCCTCACGCCCGAGCGCACGAACATCATTGATCAACCCTACTCCAAGCCGACCAACCTCAGAAATCAGTTCTGGCGCACTGGTATCAACCGAGACAATCACGTCAATCTCAGCGTTGATCCGTTCTATTACGGGCAGCACCCGATCCATCTCTTCCTGAAGAGAAACCGGCGTCGCCCCCGGGCGGGTAGATTCACCACCTACGTCGATAAAAGCAGCGCCATCTTTAACCATCTGCCGTGCTCTTGAGACTGCCTGATCAACGCATAGTTTCCGCGATTCATACAGAGAACCGCCATCAGAAAAGGAATCGGGCGTAACATTTACAATCCCCATCACTTGAGGGCGACTCAGATCCAGGGTACGAGCACCAAATCGGTAAGCAGAAAAGTTTGTCACTTCACTTCCTGTAGGCCTTTACTATTAAAAAAGGCCGGTCAGGGACCGGCCTTATGGCATTAACAATGCGGATTAATGCAGATTCTGATCCGGCTTATCTGAACCAGGAGCAGACTCATCGGAATCATCATCGCTGACTTCTGCATCATCCAGCTCAAAATCATCTTCCTCCTCATCCTTTGCTTTAGCAGCCTCATCCCGAGCCGCTCTGGAGTCAGATTCCTGCCACCCTTCCGGCGCTGTGACAGGTTTACGATCCATCAACTCATCAATCTGACCACTATCAATGGTTTCATACTTCATCAGCGCCTGAGTCATCGTCTCCAGGATATCCCGGTTATCTTCCAGCATCTGAGCCGCATTTGAGTAACACTGATCAATAATTTTACGGGTTTCCGCATCAATCTTCCGCTGAATATCTTCCGACATAGGCTTAGCACCCTGCCCATATCCACGGTTGAATGGATCCTGCTCTTCGTCATCGTACAGCAGTGGACCCATCTCTTCAGATAATCCCCACCGCGCCACCATATTTCGCGCCAGACTGGTAGCACGCTGGATATCATTAGACGCTCCGGTCGTAACACCATCTTTACCCAGCGTCATCTCCTCCGCAATTCGGCCACCATAGAGGCTGCAAATATTAGAGATAAGCATTTTACGACTGTGGCTGTATCGATCCTCTTCAGGCAGGAACATCGTCACACCCAGTGCGCGCCCGCGAGGAATAATTGAAACTTTATAGACTGGATCATGCTCTGGCATCAGACGGCCAACGATGGCATGACCTGATTCATGGTACGCCGTATTCAACCGCTCTTCATAAGACATGACCATCGATTTACGCTCTGCGCCCATCATGATCTTATCTTTAGCTCGCTCAAACTGCTCCATACCGACAGTGCGCTTACTAGCTCGTGCAGCAAAGAGAGCGGCTTCGTTTACCAGGTTTGCCAAATCGGCACCTGAGAAGCCTGGGGTACCACGCGCAATAAGATCAGGTTTTACATCGTCACCCAATGGCACTTTACGCATATGTACTTTAAGAATTTTTTCGCGGCCGCGAATATCAGGCAGACCAACATGTACCTGACGATCAAAACGCCCAGGACGCAGCAATGCCGGATCAAGTACATCAGGACGGTTCGTCGCAGCAATCACGATCACGCCTTCGGTCCCTTCAAAGCCATCCATCTCAACCAACAACTGGTTAAGCGTTTGCTCACGCTCATCATTACCGCCACCCATGCCTACGCCACGATGACGACCGACCGCATCGATCTCATCGATAAAGATAATACAAGGCGCATTTTTCTTTGCCTGTTCAAACATGTCACGAACACGGGAAGCACCAACACCAACAAACATCTCTACAAAGTCAGAACCCGAGATTGTAAAGAAAGGTACTTTTGCTTCACCAGCAATAGCTTTCGCAAGCAGCGTTTTACCGGTACCAGGATTACCTGACATCAGGACACCACGAGGAATATGCCCCCCCAGCCGCTGAAACTTTCCAGGATCGCGGAGGTAGTCGACCAGCTCTTTGACCTCTTCTTTTGCTTCCTCAACACCGGCTACATCGTCAAAGGTGGTTTTAATCTGATCCTCGCTCATCATACGCGCTTTAGACTTACCGAATGACATCGGCCCGCCTTTTCCTCCGCCACCGCCCTGCATCTGGCGCATGAAGAACATAAAGATCGCGAGAATAATCAGAATTGGAAAACTAGCGACCAACAACTGCGTCCAGACGCTCTGCTTCTCAGGCTGTTTACCCTCGATCTGAACGTTATGGTTATACAGATCATCAACCAATTTAGGATCTTGTAGCGCCGGACGCACTGTTTCAAAGTGCTCTCCATTTATCCGCTCACCCTCAATGGTGTAACCCTCAATAACAACCCGGCGAACCTGATCCTCTTTTACTGCACTGATAAACTCAGAGTAAGTAAGCGTTTGCGAGGTGCTTTCACTATTAAAGTTATTAAAAACGGTCAACAGCACTGCCGCGATGACCAGCCACAGTACTAAATTTTTTGCCATATCGTTCAAAGGAAAACCCTCTGTTCTCTCAAAATTAATGTCCGTCGGAAAACAAACAAAAGTACATTACTTAAACCATAATAACTATATCAAGGACGAAAATTTCGCCCAATAAGATAGACCTCTCGCGAACGAGCCCGAGACGAGTCGGGTTTACGGCTATACACTTTAGTAAAGCTACTACGCATATCGTTCATATATTCATCAAAACCTTCACCCTGGAACACCTTAGCAACAAAGTCTCCTCCCGGACGCAGTACCTGACGAGCCATATCCAACGCCAATTCAACCAGATACATAGCAGCCGGCTGATCAACAGCATTCATACCACTCATATTGGGGGCCATATCAGAAATTACAAGGTCTGCCAGCTCATTACCTAGCGTTTCGAGTATTTCATTCAGCACCGTCTCCTCAGTAAAGTCACCCTGAATAAACTGAACACCGGGTAAAGGGTCCATTTCCAGAATATCAGACGAGACAACCCTTCCTTCATCTCCAACCAGTTCAGCCGCCACCTGAGACCAACCACCGGGGGCGGCTCCCAAATCTACCAACGTCATACCAGGACGTATAAGCTTATCTTTTTCGTTAAGCTCCTGCAGCTTAAAGCTGGCACGGGAACGATAACCCAACTCTTTCGCCTTTCTGACATACTGATCGTCGAAGTGTTCCTGCAGCCAACGACCGCTGCTTTTTGATCTTGCCACCCATGACCCCATTCAAATTTGAGGTAATGCCTACTTTCTGCACCACAACTCAGGTAAAATCTATCAATTATGATTCTGAGCGGATCTGCCGCTCCAATATTATTCAAAGGCAAGTATTTTAGTATGAGCTTAACCTCTACGCAAAAGAAGCAGTTCCGGACCATCGGCCACAAGCTGAATCCGATTATCACCGTTGCCGGAAACGGCCTCAGCGAAAACATTCTACTGGAAGCTGACCGGGCACTGGAAGACCACGAACTGATCAAAGTAAAATTCGCCGTCGGTGATCGCGATGCTAAGAAGCAGCTGATTACTGAAATGGCTAAAATCGTTGAAGCCCTTATTGTTCAGGAAATTGGTAACGTTGCACTGTTCTATCGCGCTGCGAAAACCCCAGACCCTAAACTGTCCAATCTGCTTCGCTAGCCCATCTCAGGGCATTAATCACAAACACAAACAAAAAAACCGCCGATTGGCGGTTTTTTTAAATCCAACAGGGTCAGATATGAAATACCTGATCAACCTCATACTCAACACCACCATTAGGTGTCTGTACCACCGCAACGTCACCCTCTTCCTTGCCAATTAAGGCTCGGGCGATCGGCGAACTGATAGATATCTTGCCATTTTTAATATCCGCTTCATCATCACCCACAATCTGATAACGAACAGTCGCATCAGTTTCAAGGTTAATAATCTCAACCGTCGTACCAAAAATAACTTTACCCGTATGTGGAATCTGTGTGACATCGATTACCTGAACAGAGCCCAACTTACCTTCAAGCTCCTGAATTCGGCCTTCGATAAAACCCTGCTGTTCACGAGCAGCATGATATTCAGCATTCTCTTTCAAGTCGCCATGTTCACGGGCTTCAGCAATAGATGCAATAACGATCGGACGCTGAACGGTTTTAAGGTCGTCCAGCTCCTCACGCAGTGTTTTTTCACCCAGAACAGTCATTGGGAACTTTTGCATATTCTTTATTCCTCAGTGCAGATCTTGCAGACGGCGTACAACTTTCTCTTCACCATACTGCATTGCCTTAGTCATCGCTTCTGCACCTGCCAGCGTAGTACTGTATGGTACTTTATGCTGCAAAGCTGAACGACGTATCTCGGCTGAATCCGCAATCGCCTTACGGCCTTCAGTTGTATTGATAACATAGACGATTTCATCATTCTTCAGCATATCAACGATATTCGGACGACCTTCCATCACCTTGTTAACTACCTGAACTTCAAGACCTTCGGCTTCAAGTAACGCAGCAGTACCCCGAGTCGCAACCAGCGTAAAGCCGAGACCAACCAAGTCACGGGCAACCGGCAGTATATGGTGCTTATCCACTTCGCGCACAGAGACGAAAGCTTTACCGGTATCGGGCATTTTCTCGCCTGCCCCCAACTGCGCTTTCATAAAGGCTTCACCAAAGGTTTCACCAACACCCATTACTTCACCGGTCGATTTCATTTCCGGTGAAAGAATAGGGTCTACGCCCTGGAACTTATTGAATGGGAAGACCGCTTCTTTAACATTGTAGAGAGTCGGCACAATCTCTTCTGTGAACCCGATCTCTTGCAGCGTTTTACCCGTCATCACCTGGGCGCCAATCTTAGCCAGGGAAACACCGATACACTTAGACACAAAAGGTACAGTACGGGAGGCACGTGGATTTACTTCAATAACGTAAACTTCGCCGTCCTGATAAGCCAACTGAGTATTCATCAGACCTACTACACCCAGCTCCAGTGCCATTTTACGCACCATCTCACGCATCTCATCCTGCAGATCGTCTGCAAGGCTGTATGGAGGAAAAGAACATGCTGAGTCACCGGAATGAACACCTGCCTGCTCGATGTGCTGCATAATTGCACCAATAACAACCGTTTCACCATCGGAAACGGCGTCAATATCGACTTCAATCGCAGCATTCAGGAAATGATCCAGCAATACAGGGGCATCATGTGAGACCTGCACAGCCGTCGTCATGTACTGACGCAGCTCAGATTCCTTATAAACGATTTCCATCGCCCGACCACCTAACACATAGGATGGGCGTACAACTAGCGGATACCCCAGCTTTTCAGCTTCGATAATCGCCTCTTCCAGTGAGCGTACAGTAGCGTTTTCTGGCTGCTTCAGGCCCAGACGCTTCAGCAACTGCTGGAACTGTTCACGGTCTTCCGCACGGTCGATCGCTTCAGGAGAAGTTCCGATAATAGGAACGCCCGCTTGCTCTAATGCCAGAGCCAGTTTCAGAGGTGTCTGACCACCGTACTGAACAATAACACCCTTAGGCTGTTCAACATGAACAATTTCCAGTACATCTTCCAGCGTAATCGGCTCGAAATAGAGACGATCAGAGGTATCGTAGTCAGTTGAAACAGTTTCAGGGTTACAATTAACCATGATAGTTTCAAAACCATCTTCACGAGCAGCCAGTGCTGCATGTACGCAGCAATAATCAAACTCAATACCCTGTCCGATACGGTTAGGGCCACCACCAATAACCATGATTTTCTCACGGCCAGATGGTTTAGACTCACACTCTTCTTCATAGGTGGAGTACATGTAAGCAGTATCAGTAGAAAATTCAGCAGCACAAGTATCAACACGCTTGTATACCGGGCGAATATCCATTGAGTGACGACGCTTACGAACCTGCTTTTCAGACACACCCAGCAGTGTAGCCAGACGCGCATCAGCAAAACCTTTACGCTTCAAACGGAAGAGCTTGTCTTTATCCAGCTCAGACAAAGACATTTCAGAAATGCGCTGCTCGTCCTTAATAAGATCTTCAATCTGAACCAGATACCAGTGATCGATACCAGACAGCTCATAAAGCTCGTCAACAGACATACCAAGGCGGAAAGCATCACCTACATACCAGATCCGCTCAGCGCCAGGCTGCTTCATCTCACGCACAATCTCAGCACGAGCATCTTCGCTATCCAGATCAACAATAGGATCAAGACCCGTTGCACCGACTTCAAGGCCACGTAACGCTTTCTGCAAAGACTCCTGCTGAGTACGACCGATCGCCATTACCTCACCAACAGACTTCATCTGAGTAGTCAGGCGATCATTAGCCTGTGGAAACTTTTCAAACGTAAAGCGTGGAATCTTCGTTACAACATAATCGATAGCTGGCTCAAATGATGCTGGAGTCGCACCACCAGTAATATCATTTTGTAGTTCATCCAGGGTATAACCAACTGCCAGCTTTGCAGCTACTTTAGCAATTGGAAAACCTGTCGCCTTTGAGGCTAACGCAGATGAACGAGATACCCGCGGATTCATCTCGATAATGACAAAACGCCCCGTGTTAGGGCACTGACCGAACTGCACATTTGAGCCGCCGGTTTCAACACCGATTTCACGCAGCACTGCCAGAGACGCATCACGCATCCACTGATACTCTTTATCAGTCAGAGTCTGTGCAGGCGCAACGGTAATAGAATCGCCCGTATGCACTCCCATCGCATCAAAGTTTTCAATAGAACAGATGATGATGCAGTTATCGCTTTTATCACGAACCACTTCCATCTCGTACTCTTTCCAGCCGATCAGGGATTCGTCGATCAAAAGCTCACTGGTTGGAGACAGATCCAATCCACGTTCACAGATCTCGATAAACTCTTCTTTGTTATAAGCGATACCGCCGCCGGTGCCACCCATTGTAAATGACGGCCGGATAATCGACGGAAAGCCTAACTGAGACTGCACTTGCAGTGCCTCTTCCATACTGTGAGCAATCGCTGCACGCGGGCATTCCAGGCCGATAGACTTCATCGCTTTATCAAAGCGATCACGATCTTCCGCTTTATCTATTGTGTCAGCATTCGCGCCGATCATCTCGACACCAAACTGCTCCAGAACACCTTCACGCTCTAGATCTAACGCGCAGTTCAGAGCAGTCTGGCCACCCATCGTCGGCAGCAAGGCATCCGGACGTTCTTGTTCAATAATCTTAGCGACTGTTTTCCACTGAATAGGCTCGATATAGGTGGCATCAGCCATCGCTGGATCGGTCATAATGGTCGCAGGATTCGAGTTAACCAGAATAACGCGATAGCCCTCTTCTCGCAGAGCTTTACAGGCCTGGGCACCGGAGTAATCAAACTCACAGGCCTGACCGATAACGATAGGACCCGCACCGAGGATCAGAATACTTTGTATGTCCGTACGTTTTGGCATGTGTAAATAACCGATCGAAAATATGATTCGTTAAACACTGCCCGGGAGTTTCTCACCGGGCAATACGTATAGTCTTAACTCTGGCTTTTCAAGCCTTGCGCGCTTCAATATCGCGGATAAAGCGATCAAATAATGGCGCAACATCGCGTGGCCCTGGGCTTGCTTCAGGATGCCCCTGAAAACTAAATGCAGCCCGGTCCGTACGTTCAATCCCTTGCAGCGAACCGTCAAACAGCGACTTATGAGTTGCCCGCAGATTCTCTGGCATTGATCCCTCATCAACCGCAAAGCCATGATTCTGACTCGTAATCATAACCTGCTTACTATTCAAGTCCTGAACAGGGTGATTGGCACCATGATGACCAAACTTCATCTTCATAGTTTGCGCACCGGAAGCCAGCGCTAGCAGCTGATGACCCAGACAAATACCAAAGACAGGAAGATCAGACTTACAGATTTCCTGAATAGCTGTAATTGCATAATCGCATGGCTCCGGATCACCCGGACCGTTTGAAAGAAACACGCCATCGGGATTCAATGCCAGTACTTCAGCCGCCGGTGTTTTAGCAGGTACAACAGTCAAACGACAACCACGTTCAACCAGCATTCGCAGAATATTTCGTTTAACACCAAAGTCATACGCAACGACGTGATGAGGCAACTCTACTTCATCAATTTCCTGATGACCTTCGACACGATCCCAGGTAGTTGATGTCCACTGATATTGCTCAGAAGTGGTAACCTCTTTCGCCAGATCCATACCTTTCAGACCAGCGAAAGCTTTAGCCGCGGCCAAAGCACTGTCTTCATCAATGTCGCCAGCCATGATACAGCCGTTCAGTGACCCCTTCTCACGAAGAATCCGGGTCAACCTGCGGGTATCGATATCAGCGATACCAACGATATTCTTTTCTTTCAGATAATCATCCAGGCTTTGCTCATTACGCCAACTACTTGCGACTAGCGGAAGATCCCGGATTACAAGACCTGCAACCCATGTATTAGAAGACTCTTCATCTTCTTTATTCGTTCCCACGTTACCGATGTGTGGATAGGTCAGGGTCACAATCTGACGGCAATAAGATGGATCCGTCAGAATCTCCTGATAGCCAGTCATCGAAGTATTAAATACAACTTCTCCGTTGGACTGGCCATCCGCGCCAATCGCTACTCCCCGGAAGATACTGCCGTCCTCAAGGGCCAGAATGGCTGGTCTTGTCAAAATTAACCTCCCCGCTTAGTGCGAAAATCTAAACAGAATTAATAAACTGTAAGTTGCAAAAAAGCGAGGTAGAACAAAATGTTCACCTCGCTTTTTTGGATAGAATTCTTTATATGCATTCAGCACATCTAAATCGGCGACATTCTAGTTCATCTAGCCCGCTTTGTCTATCTCAGCTCGCCACCCATTCTTTCTATCTGCATAAAAATCCCAGAACCGACGACAACTAAGAAGACCTTTACTCTTACGCTTATTCCAGCCACTAGCAGGCGCGTAGCGCCGTCCGAGCAAGCGACGCAGTCGCGTCTAGCGCCTGTTTTCTAAATCCCAGACACGAAAAAGCCCCGACCAAACTAATGATCGGGGCTGTCTCTTATTTGAAGCTTGGCGATGACCTACTCTCGCATAAGGAAACCCTACACTACCATTGGCGCTAAGACGTTTCACTTCCGAGTTCGGTAAGGGATCGGGTGGTTCCATCTCGCTATGGTCGCCAAGCAAAACTGGTTGCTCTAACGATTGAACATTGCTGTTCAAGCGTCATTTGAATCCTGTAATCAGTCGGAGAGTATGTACAAACTCTTATCCGTCTTGCATATATCGTCTTTCAATCAGATGACCCAAACGCTTTTGGCGTTATATGGTCAAGCCTCACGAGCAATTAGTACTGGTTAGCTCAACGCCTCACAACGCTTACACACCCAGCCTATCAACGTCCTGGTCTTGAACGGCTCTTCAGGGGACTCAAGGTCCCAGTGAGATCTCATCTTGAAGGGGGCTTCCCGCTTAGATGCTTTCAGCGGTTATCCTGTCCGAACGTAGCTACCGGGCAATGCCATTGGCATGACAACCCGAACACCAGAGGTTCGTTCACTCCGGTCCTCTCGTACTAGGAGCAACTCTTCTCAAATCTCAAACGTCCACGGCAGATAGGGACCGAACTGTCTCACGACGTTCTAAACCCAGCTCGCGTACCACTTTAAATGGCGAACAGCCATACCCTTGGGACCGGCTTCAGCCCCAGGATGTGATGAGCCGACATCGAGGTGCCAAACACCGCCGTCGATGTGAACTCTTGGGCGGTATCAGCCTGTTATCCCCGGAGTACCTTTTATCCGTTGAGCGATGGCCCTTCCATACAGAACCACCGGATCACTAAGACCTACTTTCGTACCTGCTCGACGTGTCAGTCTCGCAGTCAAGCGCGCTTATGCCTTTATACTCGATGCATGATTTCCGACCATGCTGAGCGCACCTTCGTACTCCTCCGTTACTCTTTAGGAGGAGACCGCCCCAGTCAAACTACCCACCACACAATGTCCTCGATCCCGATAAGGGACCTGAGTTAGAACCTCAATAGTACCAGGCTGGTATTTCAAGATTGGCTCCATCTGAACTGGCGTCCAGATTTCAAAGCCTCCCAGCTATCCTACACAAGTAATATCAAAGTCCACTGCGAAGCTATAGTAAAGGTTCACGGGGTCTTTCCGTCTAGCCGCGGATATACGGCATCTTAACCGCAATTTCAATTTCACTGAGTCTCGGGTGGAGACAGTGTGGCCATCGTTACGCCATTCGTGCAGGTCGGAACTTACCCGACAAGGAATTTCGCTACCTTAGGACCGTTATAGTTACGGCCGCCGTTTACTTGGGCTTCGATCAAGAGCTTCGCCGAAGCTAACCCCATCAATTAACCTTCAAGCACCGGGCAGGCGTCACACCCTATACGTCCACTTTCGTGTTTGCAGAGTGCTGTGTTTTTAATAAACAGTCGCAGCCACCTAGTATCTTCGACCAGCGCTAGCTTAGGGAGCAAGTCCCATCACCAGCACCGGCGTACCTTCTCCCGAAGTTACGGTACCATTTTGCCTAGTTCCTTCACCCGAGTTCTCTCAAGCGCCTTGGTATTCTCTACCTGACCACCTGTGTCGGTTTGGGGTACGATTTCTTGTTATCTGAAGCTTAGAAGTTTTTCCTGGAAGCATGGCATCAACCACTTCACCCAAAAGAGGGTTCGTCATCAATTCTCAGTCTTATAAGGACCCGGATTTTCCTAAGTCCTAAACCTACAACCTTAAACACGGACAACCAACGCCGTGCTGGCCTAGCCTTCTCCGTCACTCCATCGCAATAACAAAAAGTACAGGAATATTAACCTGTTTCCCATCGACTACGCTCTTCAGCCTCGCCTTAGGGGTCGACTCACCCTACCCTGATTAGCATTGGATAGGAACCCTTGGTCTTCCGGCGGGGGGGTTTTTCACCCCCCTTATCGTTACTCATGTCAGCATTCGCACTTCTGATACCTCCAGGATGCCTTACAGCTTTCCCTTCAACGGCTTACAGAACGCTCCTCTACCATGCTATAAATAGCATCCGTAGCTTCGGTGTATGGTTTGAGCCCCGTTATATCTTCCGCGCAGGCCGACTCGACTAGTGAGCTATTACGCTTTCTTTAAAGGGTGGCTGCTTCTAAGCCAACCTCCTAGCTGTCTAAGCCTTCCCACATCGTTTCCCACTTAACCATAACTTTGGGACCTTAGCTGACGGTCTGGGTTGTTTCCCTTTTCACGACGGACGTTAGCACCCGCCGTGTGTCTCCCATAATTGCACTCTACGGTATTCGGAGTTTGCATCGGGTTGGTAAGTCGGGATGACCCCCTAGCCGAAACAGTGCTCTACCCCCGTAGGTGAGATATGAGGCGCTACCTAAATAGCTTTCGAGGAGAACCAGCTATCTCCGAGCTTGATTAGCCTTTCACTCCGATCCACAAGTCATCCGCTGGCTTTTCAACGACAGTCGGTTCGGTCCTCCAGTTGATGTTACTCAACCTTCAACCTGCCCATGGATAGATCGCTCGGTTTCGGGTCTAATCCTAGCAACTGAACGCCCTATTAAGACTCGGTTTCCCTACGGCTCCCCTATACGGTTAACCTTGCTACTAAAATTAAGTCGCTGACCCATTATACAAAAGGTACGCAGTCACGGTCTCAAGGACCGCTCCCACTGCTTGTACGTACACGGTTTCAGGTTCTATTTCACTCCCCTCACAGGGGTTCTTTTCGCCTTTCCCTCACGGTACTGGTTCACTATCGGTCAGTCAGGAGTATTTAGCCTTGGAGGATGGTCCCCCCATGTTCAGACAGGATATCACGTGTCCCGTCCTACTCGATTTCACTGTGTATAAGTTTTCAAATACGGGGCTATCACCCACTATGGCCGCACTTTCCAGAGCGTTCTTTTAACTACAACACAGCTTAAGGGCTGGTCCCCGTTCGCTCGCCGCTACTAGGGGAATCTCGGTTGATTTCTTTTCCTCCGGGTACTTAGATGTTTCAGTTCCCCGGGTTCGCTTCTCAAGAGCTATGTATTCACTCAAGAGATACCCAGCTTATACTGGGTGGGTTTCCCCATTCGGAAATGTCCGGATCAAAGGCCGTTTACCGCCTCCCCGAACCTTATCGCAGGTTACCACGTCCTTCATCGCCTCTGACTGCCAAGGCATCCACCGTGCACGCTTAGTCACTTGACCATATAACCCAAAAGGGTCTGTCAAAGTCACTGATTAAACTTCATTTGTCATCTTTCGATGACTGCTGAAATAACGATACATTACGCCGGATAAGCGCTTGTACATTTTCTTTCTCGTTTTGTTACAGGATTCAATTGTTAAAGAGCGTTTAAAGCTAAAAGCTTTAAAAAATAAACATCAGATGATGTGTATGTTTTAAAACTTTAGAGACCATTTAAAGTTCAGTAAATGGTGGAGCTATGCGGGATCGAACCGCAGACCTCCTGCGTGCAAAGCAGGCGCTCTCCCAGCTGAGCTATAGCCCCAATGATTAGTACCATCTTTCGTTCTACTCGTGAGTATGACGGAAGATTGGTAGGCCTGAGTGGACTTGAACCACCGACCTCACCCTTATCAGGGGTGCGCTCTAACCAGCTGAGCTACAAGCCTATCGCATAAAAAACAGCCTCTCGGCTGCTAGTTGCTCTCTCTATCAGTGATCAGATAATTCGTGTGAACGCTTGCTAAGAATCCGCTATCGTTTAAGGAGGTGATCCAGCCCCAGGTTCCCCTAGGGCTACCTTGTTACGACTTCACCCCAGTCATGAACCACACCGTGGTAACCGCCCTCCCGAAGGTTAAGCTAGCTACTTCTGGTGCAATCCACTCCCATGGTGTGACGGGCGGTGTGTACAAGGCCCGGGAACGTATTCACCGCGACATTCTGATTCGCGATTACTAGCGATTCCGACTTCATGGAGTCGAGTTGCAGACTCCAATCCGGACTACGACCGGTTTTCTGAGATTTGCTCCCCCTCGCAGGTTTGCGGCCCTCTGTACCGGCCATTGTAGCACGTGTGTAGCCCTACTCGTAAGGGCCATGATGACTTGACGTCGTCCCCACCTTCCTCCGGTTTGTCACCGGCAGTCTCCTTAGAGTTCCCACCATTACGTGCTGGCAAATAAGGACAAGGGTTGCGCTCGTTACGGGACTTAACCCAACATTTCACAACACGAGCTGACGACAGCCATGCAGCACCTGTCACAGAGTTCCCGAAGGCACTAAGCTATCTCTAGCGAATTCTCTGGATTTCAAGAGTAGGTAAGGTTCTTCGCGTTGCGTCGAATTAAACCACATGCTCCACCGCTTGTGCGGGCCCCCGTCAATTCATTTGAGTTTTAACCTTGCGGCCGTACTCCCCAGGCGGTCTACTTATTGCGTTAGCTGCGCCACTAAGAAATCAAGTTTCCCAACGGCTAGTAGACATCGTTTACGGCGTGGACTACCAGGGTATCTAATCCTGTTTGCTCCCCACGCTTTCGCACCTCAGCGTCAGTATCAGACCAGGTGGTCGCCTTCGCCACTGGTGTTCCTTCCTATATCTACGCATTTCACCGCTACACAGGAAATTCCACCACCCTCTTCTGTACTCTAGTTTGCCAGTATCAGGTGCAGTTCCCAGGTTGAGCCCGGGGCTTTCACATCTGACTTAACAAACCGCCTACGCGCGCTTTACGCCCAGTAATTCCGATTAACGCTCGGACCCTCCGTATTACCGCGGCTGCTGGCACGGAGTTAGCCGGTCCTTCTTCTGCAGTTAACGTCACAGCTAGCAGTTATTAACTACCAACCTTTCCTCACTGCTGAAAGTGCTTTACAACCCTAAGGCCTTCTTCACACACGCGGCATGGCTGCATCAGGCTTTCGCCCATTGTGCAATATTCCCCACTGCTGCCTCCCGTAGGAGTCTGGACCGTGTCTCAGTTCCAGTGTGGCTGATCATCCTCTCAGACCAGCTACGGATCGTCGCCTTGGTGAGCCATTACCTCACCAACAAGCTAATCCGACGCAGACTCATCTAATAGCGAAAGGCCCGAAGGTCCCCTCCTTTCCCCCGTAGGGCGTATGCGGTATTAATCCAAATTTCTCTGGGCTATCCCCCACTACTAGGTAGATTTCTACGCGTTACTCACCCGTCCGCCGCTCGTCATCTTCTAGCAAGCTAGAAATGTTACCGCTCGACTTGCATGTGTTAGGCCTGCCGCCAGCGTTCAATCTGAGCCATGATCAAACTCTTCAGTTTAAATCAAGAATGTCGGAAAAAGACATTCTGTAAATCTAGCTCAAAGCATTAAACAATTTCACATAAAAACAAATAAATGTATTCACGTTGGTCGTTTGCTTTGATAAAGCTTTTTGCTTCATCTCAACAAACGCCCACACGAATTATCTGATCAAACTGTTAAAGAGCGTTGCTATTAACTCTCAACCGTTTCCGGTGAGTCGTCTCAAGCGAGGTGCGTATTCTACTCAACACCCTGATGAAGTCAACCATTTTGTTTCATAATTTTTAACAAATTATCAAACCATCCGATCTTCTCCCTGTTCCGTTTAATCCAACTAAAAAACACTGTTTTTCAATCAGTTAAACTAAACAGCTCAACCTGCGTCAGCGACCGTTTCCAGTGGCTGTCTCAAGCGAGGAAGCGCATTCTACATTCATGGGCTGAGGAGTCAACATCGGAGAGGGAAAAAGTGTCATTTTTATTAAAAACACTGAAGCTTCTAACCACAAGTAGCGAGAACGCCGCTGCGCGACTGACTAGAAGCTAGAAGGAGCCTTCTTTACAGGTACTGTGAAAACCTACTTCGTAAGAGAATTCATTGCACTGTTCATCTTCCATAACCAATAAAACCGCCTGACGGCGGTTTTATCTCTATTTACTTAGTCATATTCAAAACAGGACTAGATGCCCAGATTGGCTTTTCTGGAAGCACAATGAAGCTATGATCATTTTTGGCATGACAAGCCATACACTCAGCC
Organism: Amphritea japonica ATCC BAA-1530; assembly: GCF_016592435.1. Classification (NCBI taxonomy): domain Bacteria; kingdom Pseudomonadati; phylum Pseudomonadota; class Gammaproteobacteria; order Oceanospirillales; family Oceanospirillaceae; genus Amphritea; species Amphritea japonica. The sequence goes on from NZ_AP014545.1 coordinate 3,563,836, forward strand.
CGCAAAACTGAAAAGGCTTTTTCGAACTTCCTCCAGTCTTCATCAGCTAACGCATGCTCAACAGGCTCAATAGCCTTATCCAAAAAAACAGCGGCTGTTTCTGCCCTGCCTGGCCTGGCTCGGGAGACAATATGAACCAAGGACTCCATCTCTTCTAGCTGGTAATGCGCAAAGTCCCATTTTTCCTGCTTTGCTGCCCAATACAAATTTTGGTAGCGAGCCCCCATCTCTGCCATCCAGTGAGACGTTCCGGGCACCAGCTGCACAAGATTACTTACTTTTTCGGCCGGCGAGCCGTCATGCCGCCAATCATGCATCGAGCTTTTCTCTTCTGACTGGGCAATCATTGCCACCATACTTAAAACAACCATAATGATTATTTTCATATCAACACTCCCTTATTTTTATTAGCCTCATTAAAACTATTGCAGAGAGCGTCTCTATTTTCCAATAGTCGGCAGTTAAAAACTGTAGCTAATAAGCATCAATTGACCTGTGCTATATAAACCCGCATTTATTCAAGCAAGCACTCCAAGCACCCGCCCACTATTACCTATTTTGTAACCAAGCTATTACTTAGCGAAAAACAAATTCTCCAGCCTCGACATCTACTCCAATTTCTTCTCCTGATGAATATTTTCCTGCCAGCAGTTCTTGCGCCAAAGGATTTTCTATCCACTGCTGAATGGCACGCTTAAGTGGTCGGGCACCGTATACAGGCTCAAACCCAACATCTACCAATTTATCCATCGCAGTCGACGTCAGTGTTAAGCGTAACTCACGCTCAACAAGACGCTTGCGCAAACGATTCAGCTGTATTTCCGCAATACCACGAATCTGCTCTTTGCGCAGACTATGAAATACGACCACTTCATCAATCCGGTTAATGACCTCTGGACGAAAATGATTACCTACCACTTCCATCACGGCAGACTGCATCAGCGTGTAATCCTCATCATCACTAAAGTTTTGAATCAGATCTGAACCCAGATTCGATGTCATCACCACAATCGTATTTCGAAAATCTACGGTACGGCCCTGACCATCGGTCAAACGGCCGTCCTCAAGCACCTGTAGCAAGATATTAAAGACATCCGGATGCGCTTTTTCCACTTCATCTAAAAGTAATACAGAATACGGCTTGCGACGAACTGCTTCAGTCAGATAACCGCCCTCTTCATAACCTACATAACCCGGAGGCGCACCAATTAGCCTGGCAACAGAATGCTTCTCCATAAATTCAGACATATCGATTCGAACCATCGCTTCCTCTGTATCAAAGAGGAAACCCGCTAAAGCTTTACAGAGTTCTGTTTTACCGACACCGGTTGGTCCAAGAAATAGGAAGGAGCCATTCGGCCGGTTTGGATCAGACAGTCCGGCGCGAGAACGACGTACGGCATTGGAAACCGCCAATACTGCTTCCTGCTGTCCAATAACCTGTTTGTGCAGCGCATCTTCCATCCGCAGGAGCTTTTCCCGCTCACCCTCCAGCATTTTAGAAACAGGAATTCCAGTCCATTTGGACACCACTTCGGCAACTTCCTCTTCACCAACCCGGTTACGCAACAGTTGATTTTGCTGAGGCTGGTCCTCCACATCTGCGGCAGCCTGAAGCTCTTTTTCAAGCTCAGGAATCACACCATATTGCAGTTCAGACATCCGGCTTAGCTCACCCGATCGGGTTGCCTGATCAAGTTCGGTACGCGCTTGTTCAAGCTTTTCTTTAATTTGCTGCGACCCCTGAAGAGCAACTTTCTCAGCTTTCCAGATCTCTTCCAGATCAGAATACTCTTTCTCGATAAGAGAGATATTTGTCTGTAGCTCGTCCAGACGTTTGATCGCAGCCTGATCCTTTTCTTTTTTAAGCGCTTCACGCTCCATTTTTAGCTGTATTAAACGACGCTCCAAACGATCCATACTCTCAGGTTTAGAGTCTATCTCCATACGGATGCGACTCCCCGCCTCATCGATAAGATCGATCGCTTTATCGGGCAACTGACGATCGGTGATGTAACGTTGCGATAGCTTAGCAGCAGCAATAATCGCAGAATCACTGATATCGACACCATGATGGATTTCATAACGCTCTTTCAGGCCCCGTAAGATTGCAACGGTATCCTCTTCACTAGGCTCATCCACCAGCACTTTCTGAAAACGGCGCTCCAGTGCGGCATCTTTTTCAACATATTGGCGATACTCATCCAACGTTGTAGCACCCACACAATGAAGCTCGCCACGGGCCAGAGCTGGCTTAAGCATATTTCCAGCATCCATTGAACCCTCGCCCTTACCGGCACCGACCATAGTATGCAGCTCATCAATAAACAGAATAACCTGGCCGTCCTGTTTAGAAAGCTCATTCAATACGGCTTTCAAGCGTTCTTCAAATTCACCACGGAATTTAGCACCGGCAATCAATGCCCCCATATCGAGAGATAACACCTTTTTGTTCTTCAGCCCTTCGGGCACTTCGCCGTTGATAATCCGTTGCGCTAAACCTTCTACAATCGCGGTTTTACCAACCCCCGGTTCACCTATTAATACCGGGTTATTTTTAGTACGACGTTGCAATACCTGAATTGTTCTGCGGATCTCATCATCCCGACCAATAACTGGATCAAGCTTTCCAGACTCCGCCTGCTCAGTCAGATCAACAGTGAATTTATCCAACGCTTGACGGTTCTCTTCTGAATTTTGATCATTCACTGCCTCACCACCTCGCATCTGCATTACTGCCTGCTCCAGAGCTACTTTAGTCGCACCGCTTTGTTTTAACAGTTTGCCAACACCGCTTTTATCATCCAGCATCGCCAGCACAAAAAGCTCACTCGCGATGTACTGATCACCTCGTTGCTGAGCGAGTTTATCCGTCTGATTGAAAAGCTTGCCCATATTGGGTGAGAAGCGAATTTCACCATCACTGTTCGCAATCTGTGGCAGCTCAGAAAATAGCTGCTGCACGGATGAGCGCAACTGATTAACATTAACTCCGGCCTGAGCCAGTAAAGGCTTTACCGAACCACCCTGCTGATCAATTAACGCCAGCAATAGGTGTACGGGCTCGATATAGTTATGGTCTTTACCTACAGCCAAAGATTGCGCATCCGCCAGAGCAGATTGTAATTTACTGGTAAAACGTTCGGGTTGCATATTCCCCTCCTAATCAGTGTCACCCCGCCGGTTTTAAGCTTTCATCAAAGCGGACGGCAGGCTTCTTTACTCTATCTATTAAATATAGGTAGTACAGGAGGTTTTCAAGGGGTACATAAGAAAGCTCTTATATACAAGGAATAATAATGATAAAGGTTTTATTTAGAGGAATAGCGGTCACTTTGCTTACAACCACTACAATTACTGCAGCCACTGCTACTACATTTCTTATTAAACGCGTGATAGATATAACGGCCGAACCACAACGCCAGCAACATCACTACAGCTGCTAAAACCAACCAATCAAACTGAGTCATAGATAATCATCCCCTACATCCAGATTGATGCAAGGTTATAAACCAGCCATGAACCGAACCAGGCCAGAATTAACCCCATCATTATTGAGGTACCTGCCCAGCGCCAACTTCCGGTTTCTCTACGAATGGTCGCAATGGTTGCAAGGCACGGCATATACAGCAGAGTAAAGACCATCAAGGCCAGCCCTGAAGCCGGCGCAAGATTTTCACCCATTGCAGACTGTAATCCTGCCATATCGTTCATGTCAGTGTGATAAACCACTACTAAGGAAGCAGCAATAACCTCTTTAGCGATAAAGCCCGATAGCAAAGCAACAGTTTCTTGCCAGCCAAAACCCATTGGAGAAAACACTGGCGCAACAAAATGTCCTAATTGTTCTAACCATGGGACCCCTTGCCTGGGAAAGCTCTGCAACAGCCAGATAAGTATCGAGCCGACCAAAATAACACCACCAATTTTATGCAGGAAGTCACCCGCTTTATCCCAAACATGCAATAACATTGAACGACTTGAAGGAAAGCGCCAGGGCGGCAGTTCCATAATAAAGGTTTCGTCATGCTGCGCAGGGATAGTCCGCGCTAATATAGCGGCTACACTAAAAGCCACTATGATCCCCAGCATATACATAGCAAACAGCACGGTGCCCGCGCTTTCAGCAAAGAAAATACCCGCCAACAATACATATACCGGTAGTCGTGCAGAGCAACTCATAAAAGGATTGATAAGAATTGTAATCAATCGGGCTCTGGGCTCTTCAATTGTTCTGGCCGACATTATTGCAGGAACATTACAACCAAACCCCATAACTAAAGGCACAAACGCTTTACCATGCAAGCCAATTTTACTCATGAGGTTATCCATCAAAAACGCAGCCCGGGCCATATACCCACTCTGCTCCAGCAACGCGATAAAAAAGAACAACAAAACCACATTTGGTAAAAAAACCAGCACCCCACCAACTCCGGCGATAAGGCCTTCCACCAGTAGATCTTTTAACAGAGATTCAGGCATCCATTCGCCTACCTGCCCCCCAACCCAGCTAACAGCAGTATCAATCCAGTCTGCCGGGTAACTACCCAGGGTGAAGGTCGCTTCAAACATCAACCACAACAACATGACAAAGACCGGCATTCCCAGCCAGCGATTCAGGGCAATGCGATCAAGCCAGTGATCCGCAGCAGACTGGTCCTGATGCTCACTGCTACTTTTATGCAGTAACCCATGAATATAGCCATAGCGACCTTCTGCCACCATTTCAGCCGGAGACTCATCATGACGGCTAGCCAATAATTTCAGCGCCTGATTACTTATTCGAGCCTGCTCATGGTTGTGTAACGTAACTCCCTCACCAGCTGATTCAAGCCAACGCAATGCTTGCCAGCGTTCCAGCCCTATAGCCTCAAGCGAGACAACCGCCTCTTCCAGATGCGGCTCATAAGTAATCTCCAACACCTCAGACTGTCGGTCTACATTAGCCAACAACAGATTTAGTAATGCCGGGATATGAGAATTACTTCTACCATCACTACCGATGACAGGCTTAGCCAGCCCTCGACTCAATTCATCCAGATCAACGGTATGCCCCTGCTTTTCTAATTCATCCAGCATATTCAATGCGATGACAACGGGTAAACCCTGTTCCATCAACTGAGTTGTCAGCGCAAAGTTTCGTGCAAGGTTATTTGCATCCACCACATTAAGAATTAAATCAGGAGGAGTCTCATTCAAGTAATCACGAGCAACCGTCTCTTCCACCCGGCTATTTGCCAGCGAATAAATGCCTGGCAGATCGACAAAATTAAAATCAACCCCTTCCCATTCTCGTTGTCCTTGTCTACTGGTAACGGTAACGCCAGCCATATTTCCCGTACGCTGGCGCGCACCGGTAAGCTGATTAAAAAGTGAAGTTTTCCCACAATTTGGGTTGCCAATTAACGCGATAGTATAGGAAGGACGACTCTCGGACATTAGGCCTGCACCTCAACCTGAATATGACCGGCTTCTTCATTTCGCAGGCAAATTTGCTGCTTGCCGATAAAATAAGTACGAGGGTTTCCCAGCAAAGAAGTTGCTGCAACTGAGACCTGTAAACCACGCAAAACGCCTAATGCAACAAGTCGCTGACGTAACGGTTCAGGACCGGTTAACGCCTTAATTTTTGCTTTCTGTTTGTGACTTAACTTAGTTAGCGTCATCAGATCACCCCAAAGGTTAATGAGAACCATTATTATATGGTAATCAAAATCAATCAAGGTGCTCTCGCCAGCATTTATTGATTCAGATCAGTCAATCCAGATAACGCTGGCCATCCGTCCGGTTATGCCATCGCGCCGATAAGAATAGAAAAGCTCCGATTGAGTGAACGTGCAATAGTTACCGCCACTCACCTGCGAGACTCCCCTTCGGTTAAGCCTCAGCCTGGCAAGCATGTAAATATCTGCCAGCCACTTTCCCGGGTTTGCCGAAGGAGCAAAAGCCTCTGCAGAAGTATCATGCAGATCACAAAACCGCTCTCTGACCTCACCACCCACTTCAAATGCGGGCTGACCGATCGCAGGCCCCATCCAAACAATAACTTTCGATGGATCAGGAAAAACACTCAGAGTTTGTTCAAGCACACCATCAACAAGGCCTCGCCATCCAGCATGCGCTACCGCCACTCGACTGCCTTGCTGATCTGTAAAAAAGACCGGTAAACAATCTGCCGTCATAACAATGCATGGCTGACCAGCAGCGTCGCTCCAGCAGGCATCGGCCTGTATGACCTTACCATCATCCGAGGCTTTAATTACCTCTGTACCATGCACCTGACTCAGCCATTGTGGCTGTTTAATTAAATCCAGTTCTTGTACTAACTGCCTGCGATTTTTGATTACAGACGCAGGGAAATCATCAACATGATCCCCCAGATTAAGACCCGCATAAGGCCCAAGGCTGTGACCGCCTTGCCGAGTAGTTGTTACTGCATGGATATTCTCCGGTGCAGACCAATCGGCAGCGATCAGTTTCACAGATCGATCTCGTGATAGTCCGCATCTTTCTTCAGACTATCGATCAAATTTTGCAGATCATCAGGCAGATCAATTTCCCAAGCCATCAGTTCACCTGTTACGGGGTGAAATAGCTCTAAACGCTTTGCATGGAGAGCCTGGCGTGTAAAGCGCTTCAAACGCCCCTGCAACTGAGGGCTTATACCCTTAGGTAAACGGAACCGTCCCCCATACAGCTGATCTCCTACCAACGGGTAATTAATATATGACATATGCACCCGAATCTGATGCGTTCGCCCAGTTTCCAGCTTCAGCCGTATATGGGTATGCGCACGAAACTTACCCAATACCCGGTAATGAGTCACTGCTTCCTTACCCATCCCCGTCACTGCCATTTTCTGTCGGTTTCGAGAGTGCCTGCCCAGGGTTTCATCAACCGTACCACCACCGGTCATAACACCGTTGACAACCGCTTCGTATTCGCGGCCCATTGATCGATCCTGTAACTGTGCAACTAACTCTGTCTGCGCCTGTATCGTTTTGGCCACGACCATCAAGCCTGTAGTGTCCATGTCCAGCCGATGAACGATGCCCGCCCGGGGAACCTGAGCAATATCAGGGCAATAATGCAGCAGACCATTCAGCAGCGTATCGTCCCAGTGACCAGCAGCGGGGTGCACTACCAAGTTAGTAGGCTTATTAATAATCATAATATCATCGTCTTCATAGACGATATCCAACGGCATTTCGACCGCCTTGTACTGGTCGATAACGTCCAGCTCAGCTGCGATGACCAATAACTCGCCACCCATTAATTTATCCCGCTGACGCTTAACCTCACCATTTACGGTGATACTACCGTCCTTAATCCAGCCTTGTAGCCGGGATCGGGAGTAATCGGGAAAAAGAGTGGCGACGGCCTGATCCAGTCGTTTACCAATAAGGTCATCGGATACCGTTGCGCTAAGTTGAACCTGCTCAGTCATGATTTATCTAAGTCTCGGAAAAAATGAAGAAAATATCGGCTTTATCACAAGGAAAACGCAGAGATGCTTTGGCTTGCCTTTAGGTTATGTTTAAATAGGCCGAATTAATTTTGCACAGTATACCCGAAACTAACAGGAGCCGCTGTTATCCAAGGGTAAACTCTCACTTATAGCAGGATATATCGTTATGCGCCTGACAAAACTGCTCGCTATTATTTCTATTACTCTGATAGCTTCTGGCTGCTCATGGTTTGGCGGTGATGAAAAAGAAACTCCGGATGTCCCCGAACAGGAGCTGTATCAGAGTGCCCTTGACATGCTGGAAGGAGAAAATTTTCCACTGGCAATTGAGAAGCTACAACTACTGGAAGCGCGCTATCCTTTCGGCCGCTTCTCAGATCAGGCCCAGCTTGAGTTAATTTTTGCTTATCACAAAAACTACGAGCCGGAAGCTGCACGGGCAACCGCCGATCGCTTTATCCGCCTTAATCCAAACCATGCAAACCTGGATTACGCGTACTACCTGAAAGGCCTGACCTCTTTTGAGCAGGATCGTACCTTCTTTGAAAAATACCTGCCAATCGATGAGACCCAACGAGACCCTGGCAGTGCGCTGGAATCATTCCAAAGCTTCCAGCAACTGGTTTCCCGTTTTCCGAACAGCCAGTACGCACCCGATGCCCAAAAACGGATGACCTATCTGAAAAATCGCCTGGCGACTCACGAAGTACATGTTGCCCGCTATTATGTAACACGTGAAGCCTGGATCGCAGCAGCAAACCGGGGTCGTTATGTCGTAGAAAACTATCAGGAAACGCCTGCACTGCCCGATGCCTTATCAGTAATGGTTCTGGCTTATACAGAACTAGGCATGACCGACCTGGCAGCCGATTCGCAAGCGGTATTGGATGCCAACTTCCCAGGGTATCAGTCTAATATTAGTCTCGCTAAAAAAGAGTCACTGTTGAGCACAGCCACTTTCGGCCTGTTAGGCAGTAGTGAAACAACCCGCCCTGTTGTCAAATCCGCCCAAGCCAAACAACCAGCACAAGACCGCTCATGGTTTAGCCGACTCACATTTGGCATTTTTGATAACGACGATACAGAGTAATAATATACACCTCTGAATATCGCACCACATCCCTGCAAGGCGCCAACTGGCGCCTTTTTTATTATTCAATTTTGCTCACACATAGTATGCAGCTCGACGATTACAGAAAAGCACTTCACAGCCTCTGTAAACTTCACTTAGAATAACAACCAGATCAAGCCACACATCACGAGAGTAGATAATGGACAGAGCTTCAATTATTGCTGCAATGCAAGTTTCACCGGAGATCAACAGCTCAATCGAAATCGAGCGTCGAATAGACTTTATTAAAACAACTCTACTGGCCAGTGGCAGCCAAAATCTTGTCCTCGGTATCAGTGGCGGTGTTGATTCAACAACCTGCGGACGATTGGCTCAACTCGCAGTAGAACAGCTAAATCAAGAGTACCGTACTGCCAGTTATCGTTTTATCGCTGTACGACTACCCTACGACACCCAGCAAGACGAAGCCGATGCACAAGTCGCCGTTAACTTTATATCACCAACAACATGTGTGACCGCAAACGTTCAACCGGGTGCCGATGGGGTACATTCGGCAACACTGAAGGCTTTAGATGCTGCTGGTGTGGATGCAGGAAGCCCGGCAAATATCGATTTTTCCAAGGGCAATGTAAAAGCTCGTATCCGCATGACGATTCAATATGAGATTGCCGGATTGTTAGGCGGATTGGTATTAGGTACTGATCATTCCGCAGAGAACATCACAGGTTTCTACACTAAGCATGGCGATGGCGCCTGTGATCTGGCACCACTATTTGGCCTGAGTAAACGGCAGATCAGGACAGTGGCTGAAGCTCTGGGCGCACCCGGGCAACTCATACACAAAACACCCACTGCTGATCTTGAGTGTGATGAACCGCAAAAAGCAGATGAAGCTGCACTAGGTCTAACCTACGATCAGATTGATGACTTCTTAGAAGGAAAGGCCATCAGCCCAGAAGTAGAAGAAAAGCTAATCGCGATTTATAAGCGAACTGAACATAAACGCCAACCGATACCAACGATATACGATTAAAAAAGGCCTCATCTGAGGCCTTTTTTATATCTGATACTCAAACCGAATAAGAAACCTTATGCGCTCTACCTGATGAACTATACCCGTCCTTCCAGTTGATAGGGTGCAGGATCGATCACCGGCTGACGGTCCAGCAACACATCAGCCAGTAATCTTGTCGAAGCGGGCGCCAGGACTAAACCATTACGATAATGGCCCGCATTGATATACAGATTGTCATACCCCGGCACAGCGCCGATATAGGGAATCCCTTCGGGGGAACCAGGCCTTAGCCCCGCCCAGTGATGCTCAAGCTCATAACCGTCCAGGGTAGGACAGATACTAATCGCCGTTTGATAAAGAGACGCTTTAGCCTCTTCAGTCGTTTGCTTATCAAAACCTACCCGCTCCAGCGTACTCCCCACCAATATCCGGCCATCATTACGAGGTATTAAGTAACGCCCTTCCATGAGCACCACCCGATTAATCAAACCCACCGGTGCCTTAAACACCATCATCTGACCTTTAACCGGCTCAACGGGTAACTCAAGCCCCAACGGCGCTAGTAATTCACCACTCCAGGCGCCTGTCGCGAGAATAACTTTGTTCCCCGATAGCATCTGATCAGCCAATCGTACGCCAGTTACGGATCTATCCTTAACAATTAACCCCTCAATCCGGCTCTGTTCTATCAGATTAATATTTTCCGTGATCTCCATACTACGCCGTAGAGATCGTCCCAGCCGAGGGTTGCGAATACTGGCAACTTCGGGCATCCATAAAGCAGAGCTACAACCTGACGATAAATTAGGCTCTTTCTGATACAGAAATTCGTTACTAACCCGCTCCATCGGCTTCTGATACTGCCGCCCCCAGGCCAGGGCTTTCTCAGCATCCTCAACATCGACCATAAACATGCCTTTCTGACGAAGCTCAGGGTCTAATCCCGTCTCATCCAGCAGCTGCTGAGCCAGATGGATATAACTGGTCTGCGACCAGGTTGCCAGAGCCGTTACCGGGTCTGAATAACGCCAGGGATAGAGAGGCGAAACAATACCACCTCCGGCCCAGGATGCTTCCTGCGCACAATTATTCATATCCACCAGCGTAACACTCGCACCCGACTGCGCCAGCTCTCTGGCCGTGAGCATACCGATCACACCTGCACCAATAATCAGGTAATCAGACATAGAAGAGCCTTATTGTTTGTACTAAGAGGAAAGAGTATATAAAAAAACGCGCCGGGGGCGCGTTTTATTTGAAAATTGAATGATCTCTACCAGTCTTCTTCTGCTGCATCTGGAAAGCTATCACCATCAGCATCCAACTTACGATTACCCCGTGAATCAATAAGTAAATCCAGATCACCAGCCTGTGCGCCTGTCGCAGATGCAACCCCGATAAAGCAATTCGGCATTGCGCAATCTGCACCACTGGTAATTGAAAGATTATAGTATCCTTCAGGAGACTGGTTTGATGTGTTTAACTGAGCAGCACCAGCACCTATCGAGCCAGCATAACTACGATTATCATAGAAAAAGCGCTCCTGCTGTGCGGCTAAGCTCATCAGCGCAGCCTGTCCATCTGAACGCCTCGTATTTTGCAGCTGAGCTAAATATGATGGATAGGCTATAGAAGCAATTATGCCAATGATAGCCACAGTGATCATCAATTCTAACAAAGTAAATCCGGCATTTTTTTTCATATTAATTATTCACCAAACAGCTTGCGCCAGCTCATTTCACCACTATAGATAGAGCCTTCATTATCCTGCTCAATTCTAATAGTTTTACCATCTGCAGTATTTACAAAAGCACTAGTACCATCACCATCGGCATCAGTATAACCACTACCCCGATGTAAACTTGGTGTTACTGCCGGCGCGCTACCTACCTCAATAACCGTCGCAACATATGCAGTACCACTCTCATCATAAGTTCCTATTATCGGTGATGCGTTTGCAGTGCCGGTAATATAATTAAGAACATACAAGCGAGAAGTACCCTTATATTCACAAGCATCTGGAATCGGCTCATAGCCCGTATAGGTAAGTGTTCCGCCTAATAATGCGGGCGAACCAATAATTTTATTACCAGCTCCTAAGTCTTTCTTCCAACCATGATAGTAGCCTAGCGAAGCGGTATCCGATTTATACTGCGCCAGTATAGCTTCTAACTTTTTCTGATTATCCCCACTGGTAAGGCCGCTAACCCCGCTTACCCCTGTTAATGAGCCGTTACTCGCCTGCACCTTGGCATTAGAGACATCCACAAGGTCATCAGACACCGCCCAGGTCAGGTTTCCACTTGTGTTTCCTGTACCAGTGACTCTTGGCTCTTTAATACCGTAATAGGTATGAACCGTTGTATCCTGAGTATCCTCGCGGGTATAAAAACGACCCGTTCCTGTATAGACCCAACGATTTTCACGATAATCCAAACCCACACCGGGTTTAGAAGATACTGGCTTACCAATCGGCGTAAGCAAAGAGGTAGCCCAGGAAGTTACTGGAAGATAGCCTCCAGAATCTTCAATCTGAATCCGGAACAGATCTCCGCCCCAACCACTTGGGTCGCCTGTTACCGTACCAAAGTATACAGCATCGGCTGCCGCATCAAGATCATAGTCCACAACAACGGGCTCACTAATAAAGCTCGTACTGTTATCTATAGTACTGCTGTTATAAGTTGCATCCGCCAATGCCAATTTGCCACCGGTACCAAAATCAGTTTCTAGTGAAATGAGGTTATCTGTGTAGTCCAGATCGAGTAAATACAATGCACCTCGACTGGTGCTCTTTACATCTAAAAAACCAGCCGGATTATTAGTAGGCCCTGATGAAAGCATCAAATACCATTTATCATTTGCTGAACTGTATTTAACCCTTAGAGGACTTGGACGAGACAACGTAAATCCTAAATCAGCATCGGTAAACTCTAACATTAGCTTGGGTGCGGACTCAGGGTCTGTCACATCAAAGACAAAGTATGACGAGGTAATTCGGCGATCCGGAGTCGTTGAGTCATTATCGTGATCGACTTCAACACCACCACCACCCAAACGCATTCCGCCAACTAAAACAGTGCCCCAACCACTTGTATGGGTACTATCGGGTGTGAATATCTGCGCATCAAAAACCCTAGGCGTAAGATCTACTCCATAAATATGATTTCCTCCTACAGCACCATAACTGGGCGCAGCAAGATATTTCAGGTGCGGCAACATCGCTTGTGGAATATAAGCCCACATCTCAGAGCCCAATTCGAACGTACTATCATTCCCTGCCGTACTGCTAGGTGTTGGCGGTCCTTTATAGAACTTTTTAGTTGCCGAATTAAACCATCCAGCATTAAACGCATGTAACATTCCATCGTTACCACCTACATACAGTACATTTCGACGATTTTTCCATTTCCGTTTATACGCCAGATAACTTGAATCGTTATACAGCAGATCGATAGCTTCCGCTGGCGCACCAACAACAGTAGGCACCGAATAAATAACATCCCCTAAACGCAGAGTATCACCATCGAAGGCTCGACTACGATAACCAGAAACATTTTCACCTCTCACCCAGTTCACCAGATCTGTGACTTCAGCAGCAGTAACGCCTAACAAGTTCCGTTTTTCATCATCACTAAAGCTGGCGGGTATAAAATCAACCGCTTCAGCGTTATGAATCATCAGATTGTCTGTTGTTCTGTCGCTATCGATGCCGGTGATAATATGGCGCTGCTGTGACAAGTTAGTATAATTTCTCTGCACTTGCGTATTCGAGTCAGTCATCGTATTAAGCCAGGTTGCACCCTGCCATAGATACTTATTATTATCTTCTAAACTCTGCAAGGTCTCTCCAAACTGCCCCGCTCCAGTGCCTATTTCACAATTTGCAGACTGAACACTGGTTGGGCGCAGAGCCTTACTAGTAGAAAGTTTAACCCGAACTAACTGATCAGCTTCATCAAAGCACATATCAACAATAGGGTCATCGGCAAAGCCACCCAGAGTTCTGTCACCATTACCGTCGACACGCATGTAGCCTGCGTTGTCGACCATCATGGCGTATACATTACCCACCCAGGCAACTTCCTCATTACCTTTAATACGCGAGTTTTGAAATAAAGCGGTATATATCGCACCTTCACCTGAAGTTGAAGACGCAACAACGGAAGCTGCACCACCGGAAGATGACCGACGTAAAATCGAAGCTAGCGCCGCGTTTAACTGACTTACTAAAGCTTCACCATCATCCGCCATATAAAAGGTATCAGGATTACAATCGCCATCCTGATCCCACTCATTTACATCACATTTAAAGGTTGGATCATCCAAAATTTGCTGGAAGTAGGATTTAAAATCTACCGGATGCTTCGGTGTGGGGATATGATCATCTTCACCGGGCTTAACACCACTGGCATTGGCAGCACCAACACCCTCATCGTAAAAACCACCATTTGCCGCAGCTTCTCGCATTAGAGTCGTACTGGTATTGTTCAACTCTCCCTCACCCAAAGCCGCATAAACATAATAAGAAACAATTTCCTGATGAGTGCTCATGCCAGCTTCATCACGACAATCATACTTTCGCATATTCCAGGCGACATCATCGAGTGCTTGATTTTGCCCTATAGCGCCAACACCATCGGTTTCAATAACCGGATGGACTCCGCTACCATTCCAATCGGTATAGGGCGCACCATCATTAAAATGCAACACGAAAGATTTAGCACAATTTAGCTTTCTTCCATAGTCAGCAAAATAATAAGGATCCCAATCTGAATTCACTTCATACGCTGGCTTTGTGCTTTTTGGATCGTAATAAGCAGTATTTCCAGGCCTAGCAGGAGCACTGGTAGAGATGTTCCCCTGACCATAATATCCCCATATATCATATAGCGTTTCAGCAATAGGGGTGGTTCCCCATATCAGAGGATGATCCTCGATAACCTCAACTATATTTGCTTCGTCTCCATATAAACCGTCGGGGTCTTCGTCGGTGTAGCGTATATCTGTACGGATACAAGTATCATATGTCGTACGCAACGATACAGGCTTAGATGTATCCGGATAGCAAGGCCAGAAAGTGCTGCCATGGACACTATTGCCGTTGTACAGGTTAGTCGGGGTTTTTGTTGTATGGTCATAGTTATACACTGCCAAGCCAAAACGCATAGTCTGTGCATTATCCTGAATAACCCCTGTCGGCTCTGAATCAATCGCTACTCTGATACGAAACCCTTGAGCACCCGTTGCAGCTATATAACCGACGGTTTCATTACTATGGCTCCGCTCATTATTAGCAGATTGTTCTTCATCGATCTGTATATCAATAATTGACGCCGTGGGATTGCTATCCCCGTATCGAACATTGGCAGGGTCGGGATCATTAGTCGTTTGCATCGCGGCGCCAAAAAAAGGCACACTGGAAAAGCCATTAGCACTCAGATCGACATCTTTCCAGCTTTCCCTGACAGAGCCTATGCTGCTTACATTTAAGATAACTCCTGTATCTAGCGTCGAGCCGGCAGCAACATTATCAATCGCAATATAGTGAATATCTTCATTGCTTGGATGATCATTTGTGTAATCTTCCTCATTTTGCAAAATCATCTTAAAAGAAGAGGCCGAGATATTTTTCACCCGAGTATGAACTGGACGGGATGAATTATTTGAGGATATACCTGTAAACACTCTGGGAGTAGATGCAAAACCGGTCAAGCTTTCAGTTATAAAACTATCTCCATCATTCCAAGTTTTATCTGTAGACCTCTCACCAGCAAATACATTCACCGTAGAACTATCCGACAAGGTCAGTGTGTGCTGCCCTTTCTCTGCAACCAGATAGACAATATCCTCCGTTGTATGATTGCCATCCTTATAATCATGCTCCTGCATTCTTATTTTAAAGCCACTAGCGGTCACTGATTTAACACGTGACTCAACAGGGTCTCCTCCGTTGTAGGAAACCGCCAGCGCAACAACTATAGGGTTTGTATAAGTGTTCGTATACGAAACAGACTTCCAAGAATCTCCATTAGTCCAGTCCATCGTGACCTGACCAAGTTCCATATGGTCCCCAAGTGGGACAGCGCTCGCTGAAGCGCCATTACTAACATCTATCATCCCTTCGTTTATCAAAAACTCTGTGCTATTAGCAAAGGCTGTAGGCGTAAACGCAGAAGAGCCGGTGTAGGCTTTTCTGAAACTGTAATCATAAGGTTCATGCTGGCCAAGCAGTACATAACGCGGTTGTCCGTCAATGACATTAAGAGATGCAGAATCTCTACTTTCAACTTTACCACCAACCATTACCTTACGGATAACATCGATGCGGCGCATCGCCATCCAGTTCAGGAAGTTACCGTTCCATTCATCTGCAAGTAATGTTCCTTGAATATTCCCTGCTCCGGTGAGATCACCAGAAGCAAGAAATACACCTGAAACAAGGTTGTATCTATATTTTTTCTCACTATCGAAATAACCGTAGTAACGCTTAGCCGGATTAAAATCGTCATGCAAGCCAGATTTCCAGTTACCTGCGCCCGTATCCGCGTAGGCTACCGCTTTCATAGAACCAGAAATATCCATGGCGATAACAATATTAGGCTGGCCAGTCTCCGCCGCCAAAAACGGTGGAATACCGGTATAATTTAACGAGGTATCAACCGCCGATACAGATGCTGACAACGTGGCCAGGACTACCAGCCCACCAGCAAAAATTGAGATTCTAATTTTACTGAGAATATTCATTGATACCCTCCTGTCCTGTTTAGTTAACATAGCGATAATCCGTTGAGGTTGTAGCGGCCGCATTAGCGGCTGACGTTCCTTGACTCATCAACATGAAGAAATTATAGAAACCGCCGCCTGCAGCGCCTTTTCCATCTCCTTCATACCCTGAAAGCTGAGCTGTATTAGAACCTTCCGCTGCTCTGGTGTCGGTTTTAATCACCATAATATTAGCCACAGCATCGACGCCATCATTTGTGTCTCCGTCACCATTACCATCCAACGCAAACTGAAGATCTGTCCTCAGAACAGAGATATCGCCATATATCCCATCTCTAAGCTCTGCTACCGTTTCTTCATTACCCATAAACAGGTCTCGAGTATCATCATCAACAACAACACCTGTCGGAATTACAAAGCCGATTCCCGTCCAGCCCCGGTTTTTTATATATTCAAATAACAAATCCGAGCCTGCCGTTTGGCGAGCACTTTCGGCATTTTCAAATGCATCCACATGAAACGCCGTATTACTGCTGATCTTATAATCCACTGTACTCAGGTTCATGGAAGTCACACCAACAAGGGTTATCACCAATAGAAACAACAAGCCTGTGACCAGTATATAACCGCTCTGACGATTATAATTATTTATGAAATCACTATTAATATTCATTCTCGACTCCGGTTACGAATCTGAATAACTCGGGAATACTGTTTACGATGAAATGCCTGATCCGCTGCTGCAATAACTGTGCTAGCCGCTCCACTCACCATATACCCATCATGGATATAGCTTTTACTGTCAGTATAGTTCGCCTCTACATCTGGGGAGCGAGTCAACAGAGAGAAGCGTACCGTTTGCACCTCGGTCCAGTCAGGAACAGTGTCAGCTGAATCAAAACGGTCCACATTGCCATCGTTATCACTGTCGCTACCATACTGAAATTGTAGCGTTTCAACATTCTCAATGAGCGGCTCTAAGGTAAGCTGAGTCGCGTTCTGCGAGTTTTTATGGATGGTTTGCCTCACAAGTGTGGGAATACCATCATCACAGGCTCCATTGATATTACTACAGGGGCTGATAAAGAAAGTCTCAATCACAAAGGGGTAGATAACCCAACCATCTACAATCGGATACGTCCCTGAGACATCGCTGCTACCCACAAACATTGTCGCTCCAGAGCCCGTCCTTGAACGAACATACAAGCGGCCATTATCATCGCCTGCCGAGTGATCATCGGCCATACCACTGGTTCCAGAATACTTAAGCGTCAATAAATCTGTGCCCGCCAAATACTGTCCTGCAGCAATGCAGCCGGAAGGAAAGCCTGCAACTCCAGCAATAGCCGCTGCGCCTTCATAGCCACGAACACTTGCATCTAAGTCAGTTACCCAGGCACCGTCGCAATTTCCGACAGCGGTAATCAGGCCTGGGGCCGTATTAACTTCTTTAACTTCAACGCCACCCCAATGGTCAGCCATGGTGATACTCTGGGCCAGAAAGTCAGTAGCAAAACGACCGCCCTCTTGCATCGCACCTATATTTGATACCGCACGATTGGCAACCTGACTCGAGACGACCACTGCTATCAACCCTGCCATCAAGATCAATCCCATCGCCATCGCTACCATTAACTCGATCAATGACAGACCTTGCTGATAGTCTCTTGAAAAATGAGTTCTTTGAATACCTTTCATAACACTGTCCTAAGGTTCTATCCGTATCGCATAAGTTTTAGCAACCGTATCATCAGAGCCATCACCGTCAGCGTCATTAGCATCCGGACTCTTTTCACTCCAGCTCACTGTAATATTGAATGCATCGCCATTTCTGGCAATAGTGCCCACGCCATTGGTTAATTGATCTACTGCGGCCAGCCAGTCAGTCAAGTCTTTGCCGGCAATCTCAGCAGGGGTACAGCCTGTACTGCAATCTTTATCAGCATCATTAGCCACACTGTCATAGGTAGTACCATCAATCGCATGCCTTCGATTTGCCCTAATCCTGTCTGCCATATCCTCAGCCAGAAACACAGCATCTGACAGTTGTGATGAGCCGGCAAGACCCTGCATGCTGGTATTTTGCATCAAGGCCAGCCCGAGAAGACTAATTGAAAAAACTACCAGCGCAATCAACACCTCGAGCAGGCTAAAACCTCGCTCTACGGTGAAGCCTTTCACTTTATGGGCAGGCAAATTCATCTGTATTTACTCTTCCTGTTAAACTGATAGTAATTTGTCGCCCAGTTTCACCTACTCTTGAATCACAAAACTGCAACACTCCATTTCCCGTTGTTGTCATTCCTCGGGAGTTGTAACGAATATTTGCAAGCGCAGAGTTAATTGCTATATCAGAGCTCTTATTAAAAGTCATAAGATTAACTCCTCCAGACACAGTTTCATCAACTGTCCAACCATTATTCCAATTGTTAGCGATTGGTTGCAGAATAACGGGAACTCCTGTTTTTAACGCTTCACTGCGGGCGGCATGACTCGCGGCAACAAAATGATTTACATCTGCAGTAATACGATTATTTCTAATCATTTCCTGGAATCCCGGCGCAACAACCCCAGCCAGAATTCCGGCAACAGCCAAGACAACCATCAACTCAATCAACGTGAATCCACGCTGTTTATTCATACGCAAAAGAACCACCTCTACTCATTCATCTATGAATAGCGTCACTGAAGCAAATCCGTTTGCTTGCACTACTGTTTATATTTTAGACACCAAGACGCATAAGCGTACCTGATAAGTACCCAAAACAGTTACTAATTAGTTAACCAGTTGTAAGATAAAGGAATAAGAGTAAAGCAATTCAAATAGTTGTGTAACTGATTTGAGTCCTGTTTTTAATAACTCAAAACGATCTCAGCCGATTCTTATGCGCCCTGTGGGAGATATAACAAGCCGCTTACTATAGCTGTCACCTCTGACCTGAATAATAAAAGTGCCATTCTTATTAATCCCTCCTGAAGCACCTATTTTAAGAAAACCAATTTGATTCCAAACGATTCCAACCCCCTCAGGAAACGCACTCTGACGTAAAAGACGATCTACCGCCGGATCAAACTGACTATCTCCATTTAAATCGTTAAACGTAAGCATCCCTCTATCCCAGTTATTACCACACCGGTTTGTCACATTATTGAGAGGGCATATATGGATAGTTTCCTGTCGGCTTACCGCCTCATATCGCGCCTGACTATAACCATCTTTAAATAACTGAACAGCAGACTCCAGCTTTTGTGAACGAACAAAACCCACCAGCGAAGGGACGCCAATAGTCAGTAAAATAACCAATATACTCAGGACAATCATCAGTTCTATCAGAGAAAATCCTTTTTCCTTACTGTACTTCATCTTCTTGCCCTCTCCGTCCATGGTTTACCAGCAATCGCCAATCGAAGCAGTACCGCCCAGCGCTGTTTTTATACCTGACTGATTAATCCCTAGCTGTCCGCATGCATCATTACTCTGCCCACCTTTAGGTGCAGCCAATAGAATAAATCCATTATTCACCGCACCATGAAACCAATAACGACTGCCCATATCGCCGTCGATGGCACAAGCAGATGTAAAGATAAAATCTGTTCCATTTGCATCCAAAACCGGCCCATAACTCAAATCAGCCGCAAAGCGTCGTTCCAGCTGCTGGCTCATATCCAACAAACATAAGCGAGCGGATTCACGCCAGCTACGCTGTATATATTGCACGTATGAAGGGTAGGCGATGGCAGCTAACAAACCCACAATAGCAACAGCGATCATCAGTTCAATAAGCGTAAAGCCCCATGATTTGCGCTTCTGAGCATAAACCATCAGTCACGCTCCAGATAACGCCAACTGGTGCGGCCACTTGAATCCGGGTCTCGCTGGATACCGTCAGGTAAAGCTTTTTTTGGATCAGACTGATCATCCGCACCGATCCGAAAGTTATAATCATCGCCCACGATCACTGTACTACCTGCGCCATTCCCCAGCGTTTCGCCTGAAGCAACAACTTTTCCGCCATTACTATCGGTGACTTTATCCTGATCATCAAACCTGCCATCCCGGTTATTATCCGCCGTAACATAGCTCAGGCGACTACCTGAAAATTTATCCAGCGATAACTCACTACTTTCCCCGCCTGCCCGACAGGGATCTGCAGTATATCGTTTTGTCGCAAACGTAACTTTTAACCCGGTCAGCTGAGGCTCTACAAGCACTCGTTCCCCAAGAGTAACGCCGTTCCCGCTGGCATCAGGGTTCTGAAGATCCATAAACCAGCCAGCCTGACTCTCTTGCAGCAAGTTATTCGTCGTTAGTCGGAGTTCCCGGTTAACGCCACCAATATCAAACGTTCCTTGTTGATAAATCCGCTGTTCTAGTAACGCTGATCGCCCTCCAGTGATAATCCTTCCTTTATCAATCACCCCGTACAACGTCTGCAAACCTCTATCCGTTTTATCTGATGATTCAAAATCTTTTCCCGTACCAAAAAACAGCATATTGCGGCCTTTTTTGTCTTCAGACACGGCAATACCCGCTGTAATCGCTTGTATATCACTCGCGCTACAGAACTGGCTTCCGGTTGAATAGCGACACGCCTGAAACAGCTTGTATGCCAGGCCCCACTGCGCTGAATCCGCACTGCTCAGATCAAATTTCCACACATTGCCATACAGATCACCACCATAAATAACATCCACTGTTTCACCGTCATCCGAGACAGGCGATAGAGTCGCCATTCCGTTCGGCCTGTTTAATCCAGCAGGTGCCTCATCAATCCCCGTATCGGTTGAAAGCTTCATCATCTGTAGTCCGGTCGCCAGATCAATCAGATAGATCACCGCATCGCCGGTGTTGCTCGTACGCCCATCCGGCTCAGTACTGTTATAACCGTTACCAAAAACCGCATACCAGTGGCCATCTTTAAGTTTGACAATAATCGGTTGCGAATAGCTGTAGCCCATATCCGCATCATCGCTATCGGTAAACTCCCAGGCAAATAACTGGTCTGCCCTAGCCTCAGTAAAATCATCAGGATCAGTAATATCCAGAACATAGACTCCCTGACCTCCGCCATTCAAACCACCCGCCAGCATCGTTCGCCAATCACCGTCGATAAAGGCATCATTCACCATCGGGGACCCGTCCACATAGTAACGATGCTGATACTCCTCAGCAGCTAGATACTTGAGCTTTGGTAGCAAAACCGATGGGATATAGGCCAGAAGCTCTTTCCCATCAGATGCTCTGAAACCATGAAGCATGCCATCATTGGCGCCCACATAAATCATCGGTTCCCGTGTCTTAGTGGCGGCTTTAAAGGCTCGATAAGAGGCGCTGCTATTAAACCCTCTCGATGCCCCGATATAGATCGGATTTGAATGAACGATATCACCCAGAAGAGTATTTCTACCCCGCAAACCCACCACTGATTCACCGCGGGTATAGCGAATCAACTCGTCCGCCGAAGAGACGCCCAATAACCGTTTATCAGATGCATTCAACTTATCTACCCGAAAAGGAATGCCCACCCCTCCCCTATTCGTATACATCCGCCTGGCAGACGGTTCAGGAATAGACAAGGAGGCCTGCCATGACGGCATTTGGTTAAAACCAAGATGGCCGGTTGAAGCGTCAAACATCGCCCGATAAGCACTCAACTCTCCCGTCCAGTCTGAAGTGTTATAACTGGCCTGATAAAGATTCAAGCCCGCACTCACGTAACCGCTATTCGCACTCAGGCGGGTTTCGGTGAACGATTTTCGACTGATGTCAGCAAAGATGCGGTTTAACGAAGTCAGCAGTTCAGTTTCATTGCCCGCTAGAAAGTATTCGCCATGCCCTTTTACTGCCGCCTCTTTCAACATGGGAAAGTCAATATCAAAGCCAATTGTATAGGTATGCATATTCTGAACACCTTCCTGGCTACTCAGATCCGTTTCCCAGGTGAACCTGGCTAAATCATCCAGAAAATATCGGGCGTATGAGTACGTATTCCCTCTAAAAACATACGAGTAATTATCATCATCAGACCTGTCCCAATCAGGCAAATTACTGCCCGCATCAACATCATTCAGGCTACTAAAATTCCCGTCCTGCGTTGGCTGGCCATCTGACAGCACAATAGTAAAATTTTTCTGGCATTGATGGGTGATCGGCGATCGGTAGTTGCTTCCGGTATGCGAAAAATGCCCCCTCATTCCTCTGAAATAACGGCTAACCTCATAATGCGCCTCTGCAACCGGGGTATTACCACCAGCGCTATAGCCGTTTAATGTGGTTAACAGGTCTGTCTGACTGGCGCCACACGCTTGATCTATCTGCCCTCCGTCATTGCCATTCAGGCGCGCCAACCCAATCCTCATCCCCTGACCAGACTGAATCACGGTTTCAGCGGCAGACTTAGCTTGCTCCATCTTTGATGCTCCGCCGCTGACGGGCGCACGCCCCATACTGCCCGACGTATCAAGCAGCAGCATCACATTAGGCTCAACAGCTTCAGTAACACCAATAGGAACCTGAGCTAAATTGTATTCAGCAGCCTCTGCCTGCCAGGTGAACAACAGCAACAGTGGCAACGCTTTAAACATCCTTGTTATAGTCATTATCAATACTCAAATCGCTTACGATATTCACTTATAAGAACGACTTCACTGTTCCCTGTCGCCCCTGTATTCCGGCTCAACTGACGAAATAATCCTGAGCCTGATGCGCCAAGATAGGAGCCTTTAATGGCCTTGTTATCCGCGTCATACTCTCTGAATTCCAGCGACACCCGCAGGGGCCTGGCGACCGTCGCTGACAGACGTGCATTTACATCAAATACCGACAGTAAATGGGCTTTAGTTTCCCAATCATCGACCGAACCGGGCTGCAACAATTCATCTTTCAGAGCAGAGCCCTTTGAACTATCAAACACTAATTCGCGGCTCGTTGAGCGCCAGTCATCGTAATGGATCAAGTTTGGCATCTCGTCTTGCTCTGACAACCACTTTTCAGAATAGAGCAAAGCTGTTTCTGTAGCTTCAAAAGCGACAGCCTCGTCCTGCATATTGGCCGCCATCCTCAATTGCAATACATTACTCTGTAAAGAGGTAGAGGCCATCAAAGCCATAACCAGTAATAAAACCAATGCCACCACTAAGGTGGCGCCCTGCTGCAGATTCACTCCCCCTTTCATAGCTTATTCATCCATCAATTCCTTTCACTACCAGCGCATTTCTGATTAAGGCTGTTGCGGCAAACATCTGATAAAGACGGCGATCGGATGTATCGACTACGTCAAATGGGGCGGCCAGTTGCTGTGCCTGATCGACAACGCCCGTTCCAGAACTGCTTATCAATAGATATACACGCGCACTAATTATGTTATCCCTGTCGACAGCCGATAGGCTGGCAAGCACTTTATAGTTATCCACAAGTTTGTCTGCATCAGCGTCGACACCGTATTCGACTACCATCTCAGTCACCCCCTCTACCAAAGCATCACGATTACGGTAAAGCGCTATACGACCAACACCGGTGGCGCCCACATAGTAGGCAAAACCATCAATGCCCAGGCCGGGCAGATATACTATGTCACTACGTACACTTCCCTGATTGATCACCAGATCAGAATGTATCGCTTCAAACTCCGTAATATCCACAGCGGTATTGAATACCCCTTCAATAATCGGATTTCCGGAGATGCCAACACCACTTTGACGTAAGTCTCGCAATAACGCATGGATAGCAAAACGTCCATTTTCCTGGACTTCTGACATCGCATCCTGAAGCTGATAGGTGCGGGCAGAAGTGACATAAGCTATCAGCATTGCAGAGGTCAGCAGTAAACCGATCACTGATGCGATCATCAGTTCAATGAGAGAAAAGCCAGACTGGCCCTTATGGGGAAGGAAAAGAGGCGTCATATCAACTCCACCTCATGTATATAACTGGAAGCCGGCTTTCCATCCTGCCCACCCCAGCTAACTGTGATACTGATCACCTGTTGATTACGCGTAATTACCGCATCACCCCGGGGAAGGCTGCTTTCAATCCAGTCTAAGCAGGAGTTAAGATCGTTATAGGCAAGTTTTTTTCCAACGGGAGTTATCGGAGGGTTAACGAAGTCTGCCGCGGTATCAGTTGCAGAGAGCTGATAGAGGTCATTTAGGGCAGCTTGCTTATTAAGACGTATCCGGTCTGCCAGATCAGCCGCCATCGCTATCGCCTGGGTTTGCAGGTACGCACTTTGATTCTGTTCTAACCCGCGGACCTGCATGATCATCATGCCGGACAAACCAACAGCTACCAGCACCAGAGTGACCAGCACTTCAATCAGGCTAGCGCCTTGTTGAGGGAGTTTATTTACGACAGAGCTATCACAGAAGGAGCGCTTAAAGCTCCGTTGCTCACAGACGAACGGAAAAACAAGAGAAACCAGTCCCTGTATACACATCACAACATCCTTGTTGTTTAGTTAGCAGCGCCTCTAGCGCCAAGCACAACTATATTAGTCAGTGCTGTAACAATTTTCCAGATACATTCGGCTCATCCTGTGCCCTAAGATCATGATCTGAATCAAAAACCTGCTGATAAAGCCGCGTTAAAGGCAGAATAGTATTTACTCAACCGAGAGTATTTTGACTTCGAATTTAATATTCTTGCCCGCCAACGGATGATTAAAATCGACCGTCACCATCTTGTCATCAAATTCAGCAACAACACCAGGCAGTTCACCATCAGAGGCATCGGCAAAAGAGACGACCAAACCCGGCTCCAACACCATATCACCAAACTGCTTCCGGGGAAGCCGCTGCATATTACTGGGATTAGACATGCCAAAACCTTGTTCCGGCTGAATATCAATCACCGCTTCATCGCCAGACTTCATACCCATCAGGGTTTTCTCAAAGCCCTCCAGCAATTGGCCATCACCGACAACAAAAGTCGCCGGTTTGCCTTCAAAGTTGGAATCAACCACCTGTCCATCTTCCAGCTTAATTGCAAAATGTAGCGTTACTTTAGCATCTGGAGCGATTGTCAGTTGCGACATAGTATCAGACCTTTAACTTGAATTATTATTGCTGTCAGAAAACCATATCATATCGATAATCAGCATCGCCGCTCCGATAGTGATCGCCGTATCAGCAAGATTAAATGCGGGAAAATAATACCCATCGTAGTGCAACGAAATAAAGTCGATGACATACCCTTGTACGACCCGATCATAAAGATTGCCCAGAGCCCCTCCGAGCAACAACGCCAGACCTGCACCCAGCCAACGCTGCTGACGCGGAGTGCGCGCCATCCACACTAACAGTACAATGCTAACGACAACCGCTATTACCGCAAAGAACCAGCGCTGCCAGCCTCCGGCTTTAGCCAGAAAGCTGAACGCGGCCCCGGTATTATGCAGCAGAGTCAGATCAAACACAGGCAATTGAGGGTGCGCCACACCATAGGGCAGCAGGCTGGACGCCTGATACTTAGTGAACAAATCCAGTACCAAAACCACCGCCACCAACCAGAGCCAGCTTAACGCTGTACGCTGCGTTGTCATAGTTCAGCCTTATGCAAAGCTACGTTGCTCACCGTCACCGGCAACGTTGTCTACGCAGCGATCACACAGCTCTTCGTGTTCTGGATGATTACCCACGTCTTCACGATGATGCCAGCAGCGACCACACTTCGCGTGTTCGCTCTTAGTAACAGTTACGCTCAGCCCCTCCAGCTCTGTTTCAACCGCATTTTCAGCTTCAGATGCCGGTTTCACTTGCGCCCGGGAGGTAATCAAAACAAAGCGTAGCTCATCCGCCAGCTGCTCTAATTGAACCTGAAGCTCAGGTGCACAGAACAGAGTTACTTCAGCTTCCAGACTACCGCCGATATGACCGGCGGCACGTTGGTTTTCCAGTTCTTTGTTGACTACCGTTTTCACATTCAGCACTTGCTGCCAGTAATCCCGTCCCAACACAGCAGCATCATCCAACTTTGACAAGCCACGGTACCAGGTGACCAACTGAACTGAATCAGCACGTTCGCCCGGCAACTCTTTCCAGATTTCGTCTGCAGTAAAGCTAAGAATAGGCGCAACCCAGCGCACCATCGCTTCAACAATATGATACAGGGCTGTCTGACAAGAACGGCGCGCCACGGAATCGGACTTAGCGGTATACTGACGATCTTTGATGATATCCAGATAGAAACCACCCAGATCCAGCGAACAGAAGTGCGATATCTTCTGATAGACCTGCAGCATCTGGTACTGATCGTAATGACCTTCCAGCTCATCCTGCAGGCAGGCCGCACGATCTACCGCCCAACGATCCAGCGCGACCATATCCTCAGGTGCAACCATATCTGTTTCAGGATTAAAGCCTTCCAGATTAGACAGCAGGAAGCGCGCGGTATTACGAATCCGGCGATATGCGTCAGCAGTACGTTTCAGGATCTCATCAGAAACCGTCATCTCCGAACTGAAATCTGTTGATGCGACCCACAGACGCAAAATATCCGCGCCATATTTATTCATCACTTCCTGTGGCGATACCACGTTACCAACAGATTTTGACATCTTCCGGCCATCACCATCCACAGTGAAGCCATGGGTCAGCACCTGCTTATAAGGTGCACAGCCATTGATAGCGATACTGGTTTTCAGAGACGACTGGAACCAGCCCCGATGCTGATCGGAACCTTCAAGATAAAGATCG
Source organism: Amphritea japonica ATCC BAA-1530 (assembly GCF_016592435.1). NCBI lineage: Bacteria > Pseudomonadati > Pseudomonadota > Gammaproteobacteria > Oceanospirillales > Oceanospirillaceae > Amphritea > Amphritea japonica. The sequence continues at coordinate 3,590,809 of NZ_AP014545.1, forward strand.
GCGGGGAACTCCAGCCCTTCTGTCGGTTTCAGAACAGAGTGATGAGTCACACCGGAATCAAACCATACATCCAGCGTATCCAGTACTTTCTCATACTGATCAGCTTCCTCACCTAATAACTCGGCAGCATCCAGATCAAACCAGGCATCGATACCGGACTGCTCTACCCTCAGCGCAACCTGCTCAATCAAATTAGCCGTATCCGGATGCAGTTCAGCGGTTGTTTTATTGACGAACAACGCTATAGGTACGCCCCAGGTACGCTGACGGGAAACACACCAGTCAGGACTCTGCTCGACCATAGACTCGATCCGGTTCTGGCCCCAGCCTGGGAACCATTCAACCTGCTTGATCGCATCCAGCGCATCTTGCTTCAGGCCCTTCTCTTCCATGCTGATAAACCATTGCGGTGTCGCACGGTAGATCAGTGGCGTTTTAGTCCGCCAGCAGTGAGGATAGCTGTGACTGAATTTATTCTTCAGAATCAGACGATTATTCGCTTCCAAAGCGGCCACAATAGCATCTTCAACTTTATAAACATGCTGTCCTTCAAACTCACCGGCATTGGCCGTAAAAACACCATTAGGGCCAACCAGATTCAGCGTGCCTATACCGTATGCACGACCAACGTTAAAATCTTCCACACCATGGTCGGGAGCCGTATGTACCGCGCCGGTACCCGCCTCGGTAGTAACGTGATCACCCAGAATTACCGGCACCTGCTTATCGTAGAACGGATGATGCAGCTGCTGATTTTCAAGCGCGGCACCCGTACAACGGCCAACGACACTGTACTCTTCGATGCCATAACGCTGCATCGCATCTTCAACCAACGCCTCAACCAGTAACAGACGCTCATTTCCAGCCTGAACCAGTACGTAATCCAGTTCAGCATTCAACGAGACCGCCTGGTTCGCTGGCAGTGTCCAGGGCGTTGTAGTCCAGATAACAACAGACGCTTCGCCTTCACCTGAGAGTTCATCAAAACAACTCAGGAAAGCAGACTGATCTACCGGCGCAAAACGCACATCGATCGCCAGTGAGAATTTATCCTGATACTCCACTTCGGCTTCTGCCAGTGCAGAACCACCAACCACACTCCAGTACACCGGCTTGTAACCTTTAACCAGATGGCCGTTTTCAGCAATACGCCCCAATGCCCGAATGATATTCGCTTCAGTATCGAAGTTCATAGTCAGGTATGGATTTTCCCAGTCACCCAACACGCCCAAGCGGATAAAGTCTTTCTTCTGGCCAGCCACCTGGCGCGCCGCATATTCACGGCACTTCTTGCGAAAATCGCCGTAAGAGACTTTAACGCCCGCTTTACCGGCTTTCTTTTCAACATTGTGCTCGATCGGCAAGCCGTGACAGTCCCAACCCGGAACGTAAGGAGCATCAAAGCCCGCCAATGTACGGGATTTGACGATAATGTCCTTCAGAATTTTATTAACCGCATGCCCGATATGGATATCACCATTCGCGTAGGGAGGGCCATCGTGCAGAATAAACTTTTTGCGACCCGCACTGACTTCACGAATTTTCTGGTACAGATCCATCTTCTGCCATTGTTTTAGCATCTGAGGCTCTTTCTGAGCCAGATTGCCGCGCATCGGGAACTTAGTATTAGGTAAGTTCAGGGTCGGTTTATAATCGGTCATTGTCGTATCGCTTCTGGATCGTCTAATTTGGCCTTATAAGGCGCCTGTCAGAAAGTAGCTTCTGACCTGTTTAATATCGTTATCAATCTGCTGCTTTAAACTGTCCAGTCCATCAAACTTTTGTTCCGGACGAATAAAGGCTTTAAATTCTACAGTCAGTAGCTGACCATAGAGATCGCAATCAAGGTCAAACAAGTGTGCTTCCAATACCGGGTGTTTGCCATTTACCGTCGGGCGCATGCCTACATTAGCAACACCTTCTGCCACCAGCCCCTTACCGGTAACTGTTACCGCATAGACACCCTCAAGCGGACAGTGAAAACGGTGCATTCGCACATTCGCGGTCGGCACACCTATCGTTCTTCCCAACTTCTGGCCATGCATAACCCGGCCAGTAACCGAATAAGGGCGGCCTAACAGCGTTTGCGCCAGCGTCAGATCATTGTACTGCAAAGCCGCTCTGATGCGGGTACTGCTGACCCGTTCACCCGCAACATCAAATGTTTCAGTATTCACCACACTGAAACCGTAGCGAGCACCACTCTGACGCAGCATGTTATAATCACCACTGCGATCACAGCCAAAGCGGAAATCATCCCCTACCACAAAATGCTGTACTGCCAGACCCTTTAACAATAATTCATCGACAAACTGATCAGCACTCATGGTGCGCAATCGCTCATTAAAGGTGAGACACAACACTCTATCGACGCCCCGGGCTTTCAACTGTCGCACTTTTTCATCAAAGCGCGTTAGGCGGGGCGGAGCCTGACTACCCGAAAAAAACTCTCTGGGCTGAGGCTCAAAAATAATCACCACCGCTGGCAAACCAAGCTCCTCTCCTTTCCGAAGAACCTGTGCCAGCACCTGCTGATGACCCAGATGCACACCATCAAAGTTGCCGATCGTTGCGACACAGCCTTTGTGCTTGTCGCGCAGATTATGCAAACCCCGAATTAGCTCCATGTCACCCCGATCTCATCAGCAAATAAAAATAAGCGCGAAATTATACCCCAGTTAGACCGATATTCGCTATCAATCAACGGGGATATCGGCCGATTAATGGCGCAGATCCCGCAACCGCATCCCCAACAACAGCAATACCAGCAGATAGATAAACCCTCCACCAGCAACTAACACCGCCATCTGTGATATCCGCTGCCACAGATCAAACGCCAGCCACTGCTCTGGATTACCCGCAAACAACAACAAAAAAGCGATCATCGCAGCGTTGGCAACCACCAGCCTCACCAGCCATTTCAACCAACCTGCCTGCCAGCTAAACACCCCTTCTTTTATCAACCCATGCAGCAATAAACCTGCATTTAAAAAGGCCGAAAGCGTGGTCGCCAACGCCAAACCCACATGATCAAGCGGACCAATCAATAGTAAATTCAAAACCATATTCACGACCATCGCATAGATACCGATCCTGACAGGCGTTTTAGTATCCTGGCGGGAAAAGTAACCAGGGGCCAATACTTTAATCAACATAAAGGCCATCAAACCACAGGCGTACGCACGCAAACTCATCGCCGCCATCATCACATCCCGATCAGCCATCTCGCCGTAATGGAACAATGTTGCTATCAGAGGCTCAGCCAGCACTAATAGCGCCATCGCCGCCGGCATACCAATAAGCAAGACCATCCGCATCGCCCAGTTAAGCGTTCGGGAAAAGTGATCGGTACTTTTCTCAGCATGCTTGCGGGACAGACTTGGCAGAATGACGGTCGCGATTGCGATACCAAAGACCCCTAGTGGCAGCTCAGCCAAACGGTCTGAATAGTAAAGCCAGGAGACACTGCCCGTCTGGAGGAAAGATGCCAGCAAAGTATCCAACAACAAATTAATCTGGCTAACAGAAACACCAAACAGTGCTGGCACCATCAGCGTCATGATGCGCTTAACGCCCTCATGATCGAAACCCAGCTTAGGCGACGGGAGCAACTGAATTCGCCAGAGGAACGGAATCTGAAACAACAACTGCACAGAACCGGCAATGAGTACACCCAGCGCCAGCGCCATCACTGGCTGATCAAACAGCGGCTGCATCCAGATAGCAGCACCGATCAGTGACAAATTCAGTAGCACCGGAGTAAACGCCGGCACGGCAAAACGCTCATAACTGTTCAGGATACTACCGGCAAAAGCGGTCAGGGAGATGAGCAACAAGTAGGGAAAGGTAAAGCGCAACATCTCAACCGCCAGGCTATACCGCAACGGGTCGTTCATATAAAAACCGGGCGCAAAGATCGCTGCCAATACCGGTGCACCTAACACCCCCAGCGCGGTAATAAAAACCAGCACCAAGCCGAGACTTCCCGCAACCCTATCAACCAATCCTTTGACGGCAGACAAATCTTTCAAACTGCGATACTCAGACAGCACCGGCACAAAAGCCTGAGAAAAGGCTCCTTCAGCAAACAAACGGCGCAGAAAATTCGGTATTTTAAAGGCAACAAAGAAAGCATCCGCACTACTGCCGGCACCAAAATAGTTAGCGACCACCACATCACGTGCCAGCCCCAGGACCCTTGAGAGCATCGTCATAATGCCTACCAACGCACTGGAACGTAATAAACTACGCCCTTTCGGAGTATTCTGTTCCGCCACCTTAGCGCCCTCTTCCTGAGAGCCCTCCGGCTGTGATTCTTTTTTGTCCAATGCCCTGCTTTCCTATCACCCCGATGATTTGCAGACGATGATACCCATTACGTCATGAAAATGCTTCTCCAACTAAGCTAAACACCCATAATTCCGGGCACTTTATATAGATTTATTCATAATTATCTATTGACACCCAAGCTACAAACATGAATAATCTCGCGTCTTAATTTTCGATGATCAGACGCTTTATAACAAACTTTCTGATCATCTCAATATCGACTAATTTTCGTCGATCAACTTTTAATTGTTTAGAGGAGTCGGATTGTGGCAAATTCCGCAGGATCCCGTAAACGCGCTCGCCAAGCCGAGAAGCGCCGTCAAAATAACGCGAGTCTGCGTTCCATGGTTCGCACCTACGTTAAGAAAGTAGCGACTGCTATTGAGTCTGGCGACCACGCAGCAGCAACAGCAGCTTTCGTTGCAGCACAGCCTGTAATGGACGGAGCTGTCACTAAAGGCATATACAACAAGAATCAGGTTGCTCGTAAGAAGAGCCGCATGAACGCTGAGATCAAAAAGCTGGCTGCATAATCTCCCTGAGACGCAACCCGCAATAAAAAAACCGGCTATGCCGGTTTTTTTTTGCTCTTTGAATAAGCGACTAAAGATCAAACACCGTTACGCCAGCACTAAATTATCCCGGTGCACCAACTCCTCCTCACCCACAAACCCCAGCAAAGCCTCGATACGCGAACTAGGCTGACCGATGATTTTTTGTGCATCCTCGATACCGTAATTCACCAACCCCCGACCAATCACCTTGCCATGCTCATCTGAGAGCACCACCATTTCACCACGAGAAAACGAACCGGTTACTGCACGCACTCCGGTAGGCAGCAAACTCTTACCCCGCTCAACCAGCGCCGCCACAGCACCGGCATCCAAAACCAGCGTACCCCGCGCCTGTAAATGCCCGGCAATCCACTGCTTTCTCGCCGCCATAGGCGACTTCTCTGGCACCAACATCGTTCCTAGCTCAGCACCATCGCGTAGCTTCAGCAACACATCATCTTCCCTGCCACTGGCAATCAACGTCACCGCGCCAGAGCGCGCCGCTAATTTCGCAGCACGCACTTTCGTCGCCATACCACCTTGCCCCAGAAGACCACCACCACCCGCCATCGCCTCCAAGGAACTATCGCCCGCCATCGCCTCAGAGATAAGCGTTGCTTCAGGATTAGAACGTGGATCCGCAGTAAACAGGCCATCTTGATCGGTTAGCAGAATCAGCGCATCAGCCTCGACTAGGTTCGCTACCAATGCACCCAGAGTATCGTTATCACCGAAACGAATCTCTTTGGTCACCACCGTGTCATTCTCATTTACAACCGGAACAACACCTACAGACAGCAGCGTTTTTAACGTCGCCTGCGCATTCAGGTAGCGCTTGCGATCAGAGTGATCTTCGTGGGTTAACAGAATCTGAGCTGTGTGGGTATTATGCCGCTTAAAATTGGTTTCGTAAGCTTGCACCAGCCCCATCTGCCCTACTGCGGCAGCAGCTTGCAACTTATAAACCTCATGAGGACGCTTCGACCAACCTAATCGCACAATCCCCTCAGCAATAGAGCCTGAGGAAACCAACACAACCTCTACACCATCCCGGCGCAGCTGATCCAGCTGATCCACCCAGCGACCAATAGCCGCAAGATCCAGCCCCTCGCCATCATTTGTAAGTAACGCACTACCTATCTTTACAACCCAGCGACGGGAAGTCTTAAGTTTATTTCGCGCCTGACTCACTGGTAACCACTCTCTTAAAAAGCCAGCCCACACTACCTGAGTGACTTTTACTGAAAAAATTAACCTACAACAGGAAAGCGAGATACAGATCTCGCCACAGACTGTTCCGGTAGCAAGAACAACCTCTAAGTTTTCACATACTCCACTTCAACGTCATAGTCATCATCGTCGAAGTCATCAAAATCATCATCTCCACGACGCTTAGCGCGAACCTCTTCACGCATCTGCTCGATACGCTCTCGCCCTTCACGATCAATCAAACGACGCGTGGCAGCTTCCTGCTCTAATCGCTCAGGATCTTCCAACAACTGCTCAGACAGCTGATCGAGAAGCTTTTGAATATCCTGCACTAACGGCTTGGTACCCATTTTATTGATCGCAGAGATCCGATAAACAGGACCTTCCCAACCCAGCGCATCGATCACCGACTGACAGCGCTCCTCTTGCTCATCTTCAGGCACCATATCCAGCTTATTCAATACCAGCCAGCGCGGCTGAGCCGCCAGGGTAGGGCTAAATTTTTCCAGCTCACGCACAATAACCTGCGCAGACTCAGCTGGCGTCACTCCATCCCACGGCGCCATATCCACAAGATGCAGCAAAATACGGTTTCGCGCCAGATGCTTGAGGAACTGAATACCCAAGCCCGCACCTTCAGCAGCTCCCTCAATAATCCCGGGGATATCAGCAATAACAAAGCTACGATGCTTTTCAGTACTCACCACACCCAAATTTGGCACTAAAGTGGTAAACGGATAATTAGCCACTTTCGGAGTCGCTGCTGATACTGAGCGAATGAAAGTAGACTTACCCGCATTCGGCAACCCCAGCAAACCAACATCAGCCAAAACCTTCAGCTCAAGCTTGACGTTACGAGTCTCACCCAGACTACCATTAGTCGTCTGGCGAGGCGCGCGGTTTACACTACTTTTAAAACGCGTATTACCCAAACCATGGAAACCACCCTGAGCAATCTTTTCAACCTGACCAATCTCAGTCAAATCCGCTAACACTTCATCAGTATCAACATCAAACACCGTAGTACCTACCGGCACCTTCATGACCAGATCTTCGCCTTTAGCGCCCGTGCAGTTACGGCTCTGACCGCCTTTACCGTTATCAGCCTTATGTCGTGGCTGAAAGCGAAAATCAATCAACGTATTGAGAGACTCATCAGCCTCCACAAACACCGAACCACCATCACCACCATCGCCACCATCCGGGCCACCACGGGCCACATACTTCTCGCGACGGAAACTCAGGGTACCATTACCCCCCTTGCCTGCTTCGACGGTTATTGTCGCTTCATCTACAAATTTCACTATTCACCTCCAGACACTCTGGATCCAGGTGCTAAACATAATGCCATTCAAACCGGCTGTTGAAAGCATTCCTCTTCATACAGGATAGACTTTCAACAACAAGCTTAATCAGCTACCAGAAACAAAAAAAGCCCCGCAACCGCGGAGCTTTTTTAAGCATAAAGCCGAATTAAGCGGTTTCTACAGTGATGTATTTACGCTTTTGCGGGCCTTTTACAACAAATTTAACAACACCGTCTGCCTTAGCAAACAAAGTGTGATCTTTGCCGATACCTACGTTTTCACCTGCGTGGAACTTAGTTCCGCGCTGACGAACCAGGATATTACCTGCAATAACTGCCTGACCGCCGAAGCGCTTAACACCTAAGCGTTTCGACTCGGAATCGCGACCGTTACGCGTACTACCTGCTGCTTTCTTATGAGCCATTTGTCATCTCCTACCAAACAGTCTTAGGCGCTGATGCCTGTGATTTTTACTTCTGTGAAGTGCTGACGGTGACCCATCTGCTTCATGTGATGCTTACGACGCTTAAACTTCATGATATGAACTTTCTTTGCGCGACCGTGGCTAACAACCTCAGCTGTAACCTTAGCACCGTCAACAACTGGCGCGCCGATTTTAACATCGTCGCCGTTAGCTACTAAAAGAACACGATCAAATTCAACATTTGAACCCGCTTCTACAGCCAACTTTTCCAGTTTAAGAGTATGACCTTCCTGAACTCGGTACTGTTTACCGCCGCTCACAATTACTGCGTACATTTTAATCTCCAGTTTAAAACCCACCCTGCTACTAAATAAGACGCCTACTTTAAATGGTTGAACCATATGGTAGGGAGCGAATTTGGATAGGTTAGGGCGCGAGATTATATATAAACACCTCTCCAGACTCAAGCATAAATATAGATAATAGCCAGACTTTCTTGACACCCGGATACGCACCCCCTAGCATGCCCCCATACATATTAAGAGCTTAGTATCCGTTCCTATGCTGCCACATCAGTTAAATCCCATTATTGAACCGCAGTTTGAAGCGGTAAACGATTATATTGTCAATCACTTACACTCAGGCGTTCCGTTAGTCGAAAAGATCGGACACTATATTGTAGAAAGTGGCGGCAAACGCATCAGACCTTTGCTGGTCCTACTGGCTGCTAATGCTGCGGGCTACAAGGGCGACAATCACGTTCCACTTGCCGCAGTAATTGAGTTCATTCATACAGCTACACTGCTTCATGATGACGTCGTTGATAACTCAGAACTGCGTCGCGGCAATGATACTGCTAATGCAAAATGGGGTAACGCCCCCAGCGTGCTGGTTGGTGATTTCCTATACTCCCGATCATTCCAGGTGATGGTTGAGATCCGCAATATGGAGATCATGGAGGTCATATCCAATGCCACCAACATCATCGCCGAAGGCGAAGTATTACAACTACTGAATGCCCGCAATCCGGACACTTCAGAAGACTCATATATGCAGGTAATCCTGGGCAAAACTGCCATGTTATTTGAAGCTGCGACTGAGTCAGGCGCACTCTTGGCAGGCGCGGATAAAGCCCAGCAGGAAGCACTCCGTCTTTATGGGCGCCATATTGGCATCGCCTTCCAGATTATTGATGATGTAATGGATTACCTCAGCAGTGCTGAAGAGATGGGCAAGAACGTGGGTGACGATCTGGCAGAAGGAAAAGCAACATTGCCGCTGATCCACGCCATGCGCGAAGGCACTGAGGAGCAACGCCAACTGATCCGCCAGGCAATCCGAAAAGGCGGACTGGACGATCTTCAGCCTGTCATGGATATCGTTCATGCCACCGGCTCTATCGACTATTCCCGCGAGACAGCCTGCGCCGAAGCTGACAAAGCGATCAAAGCACTGGACGCCCTACCAGACAGCTCATTTAAAGACACTATGATCCAACTAGCCGACCTGGCCGTTAAGCGCAGTAGTTAAACTGCGCCTCGGCTCGGGGCTTTCGGACTAACAATCCGCTTCTGCAAAGCCTAACAAAAGCACTCTTGACTCTTTCTCTTCAAACAACGGGTAAATCATACCTTTTGTAACGTTCAAGCCACGAATTACGCCCATCTCCCTCTCCTAAACAGCGACATTTCGTGCTTATCTGCCTTAATTTTTCTTTTTTGGTGATACAGGTCGTGATCCCGGACCACTAACCCGGTATAATTCCCCGATATTTTGGCTAAAAAAAAAGCGGGTACTCAGCTCAAATGACAAATCCTTCCTCATTCAATCGAGAAGAACTTCTTCAGTGCGGTAACGGCGAAATGTTCGGCGAGGGCAATGCACGACTGCCTGTCGGCAATATGCTCATGATGGACCGCGTCACTATGATCACCGGTGAAGGCGGCAAATATGGCAAAGGCTATATCGAAGCTGAGCTGGATATCCATCCGGACCTTTGGTTCTTCGACTGCCACTTCCCAACCGATCCAGTTATGCCTGGCTGCTTGGGACTTGACGCTATGTGGCAAATTGTTGGCTTCTATCTGGGCTGGCGCGGCAATAAAGGCCGTGGACGCGCACTGGGATCAGGCGAAGTAAAATTCACCGGGCAGATCCTGCCAACGGCAAAGAAAGTCACTTACCGCATCGACCTATCTCGGGTTATCGAACGCAAACTGGTTATGGGCATCGCTGATGGTTCAGTTTCCGTTGACGGTCGCGAGATTTACACCGCTAAAGATCTGCGTGTTGGTCTGTTCGTATCTACTGATAGCTTCTGATATTACAAAGCCCGCTATGTCGGGCTTTAACTCAGCTGCAGATCTATAATTACAACGTTTTTACTGAATTTAAAGAGGCATCCTATGAGACGTGTCGTTGTTACCGGAATGGGTATCGTATCTTGTCTGGGTACTGATAAAGAAACCGTCCTTGACTCACTGAAAGAAGGCCGTTCTGGCATCAAATTTCAGGAAGAGTACAAAGAGATGGGCTTTCGCAGCCATGTAGCAGGCAGTATTGATCTGGACTATACAGATCTGATCGACCGTAAGCTGGTTCGTTTTATGGGCGATGCAGCAGCATACGCTTATCTCTCGATGGATCAGGCCATTAAGGATGCCAACCTGACTGAAGAGCAGGTATCCAATGTACGGACCGGCCTGGTTGCCGGCTCTGGCGGCGCATCTTCTGCTGATATCGTTGAAGCTGCCGATATTCTGCGCACTAAAGGTGTTCGTCGTGTAGGCCCATACCGAGTGACTCGTACTATGGGTTCCACAGTATCAGCCTGTCTGGCCACTCCATTTAAGATCAAAGGCGTTAACTATTCTATCACCTCTGCCTGCGCCACCAGCGCACACTGTATTGGCAACGCGATGGAACAGATTCAGCTGAACAAGCAGGACATCGTATTTGCCGGTGGTGGTGAAGAACTACACTGGTCTCTGAGCATGATGTTTGACGCCATGGGCGCTCTGTCCAGCAAGTATAATGACACGCCTGAAAAAGCATCACGCGCATATGATGCCAATCGCGATGGCTTTGTTATCGCTGGCGGCGGCGGCATGTTAGTTCTGGAAGAACTGGAACACGCTAAAGCACGCGGCGCGAAGATTTACGGCGAACTAGTCGGTTACGGCGCAACCTCTGACGGTTACGACATGGTAGCCCCTTCTGGTGAAGGCGCAATGCGTTGCATGCAACAGGCGATGAGCACCGTAGAGGGTAGCATCGACTACATCAATTCACACGGCACCTCTACACCTGCAGGCGACATTCAGGAACTGAAGGCGATGAAAGAAACCTTCGGTGCAGAAATGCCTTCTGTCAGCTCAACCAAATCACTCACCGGCCACTCTCTGGGCGCAACCGGCGTACAGGAAGCTATCTACAGCTTGCTGATGATGGAGAACAACTTCATCTGCGCTTCCGCCAACATTGATGAGCTTGACCCTGCAGCTGAAGGGCTGCCTGTAGTCACTGAGCGTAAAGACAATGTTGATCTACAACGCGTCATGTCTAACAGCTTCGGTTTTGGTGGCACTAACTCGACACTGGTTTTCCAGAAGTTCGATAGCTGATTCTGCCGATCTATAAAAAAACCCGCCACTAGGCGGGTTTTTTATTATTCATTACACTACTTACTCATCAACAACTCTCATGTCACGCATCTGAGCTTCCAGCCAGCCGATAGAGTCAGTATGTATTTCATCGACACTACGGTCAGCCACAGCCACCGCAACACCAACGCGCACAGTTACCGTTCCCGGATACTTTACATAGCTCTTACCTGGCCAGAACAAACCGGCATCATGCGCTAAAGGCACAACAGGCACCTGACCACTGGCCGCCAGCATTGCACCGCCTTTATTAAATTTCCCCAGCTTACCCGTCTCTACACGGGTACCCTGGGGAAAAATAACAACATTAATACCTTCTTCAAGACGCGCCTTACCCTGCGTAAGCAGCTGCTTTAATGCGCCTCGACGCTTGCTACGATCTAATGCGATAGGCTTTAGCATACCCAGTGCCCAGCCAAAGAACGGAATCTTCAACAACTCTTGTTTCAATACCGCGCTCTGTGGGCGTATCAGGGTTTGCAGGAATAACGTTTCCCACTCACTGGAGTGATTAGCAACAACCACATAAGCACTATCCTGCGGCAGATTTTCCCGGCCTTCAACCCGATATTTTACGCCACAGCAGAGACGTAACCAAAACATCGAGAAATAGTTCATCAGGGTAAACAATTTAAAACGCGGACCGAATGGCAACATCCACCCCACCAGCAAACAGAACGCAGCGAATACAAGAGTCACCGGATAAAAGCCGATATAAAAGAGCGTCGCGCGCAAGTATAAAAACAGAGTAGGTTTTCTGGTCATCGTCTGGTCACTATCCTTTACGACGTTCACATCAATTTCTGCGGATGGTTTCAAGTGTTCACCTTCCAGTGACCGCTTTTCCCACCCTTCTTTTCTAACAACTTAACGTCGGAAATAACTATACCTTTATCGACCGCCTTACACATATCATAGATAGTTAGCGCCGCCACAGACGCCGCAGTAAGCGCTTCCATCTCGACACCGGTCTGACCTGCCAGCTTACAAGTCGCCAAAATCAAAACCGAATCAGAATCTGGCTGAGGCAACAATTCCACGGAAACCTTACTCAACATCAGAGGATGGCACAGCGGAATCAGGTCGGAACAACGTTTTGCTGCCTGAATCCCGGCAATGCGAGCCACCGCCAGAACATCGCCCTTTTTATGACTCCCCACCGTGATCATTTCCAGGGTTTCAGTCGTCATAGTAACAACGGCCTGAGCCGTTGCCTCTCGGGTGGTTACAGTCTTTTCTGAAACATCCACCATGTTAGCGTGGCCATTCTCATCCAGATGGGTCAAGCGGCTCATACAACCTCCTGCTGCGTCTTTTTATTAAGCACCGGATTGGCATACATCTGTTTTAGTATCTCAGCTGCAGAAGTATTCATTCCATCCATACGAGCAGAAAACAGCGCCCGTGACTCATCATCTACCTGATCACTCTCACTCCCCGCCGCCTGAAGATTAGAAGGATGCAGGTAGTAATTTTCAATTATCTGTCGATCAATCTCTGCTGCCAGCTCATCCGGAGAATCAATACCGGTAATCACATTACCAAAAGACACATGGACGTGGCCTTTGTTACCGGTAATCCCCGCTACAATACTTTCTATATCTTCAAACTGCGACTTTTGATATTCGCCACCCTGCTGCTTGGCATCCAGCTCTTCAGCTTTTGCCCGATCACAAGGGTCATACTCATATGAGATAGACACCGGTACTATTTTGACCCGCTCAAGAAACTCAGCAAAGCTGCGCTGCTTACGGTGCGACATATAAAACATTTTCAGAATGGCTGGATCGGTAAAATCATTTCCGTCCTTTGCCCGCCCTTCACGCTGAGCTATCCAGACGCTCGCCTCATCCTGCACCAAGGAGTGATCAATATAGGAGGAAAGCTGCCCTAGCGCCGTTAGCACTGCACGCCCTTTGGCAGAGCGGTTAACGATAAAGCTTTTATTTAATCGCATCAGGTCGGAAACATAAGACTTACGCAACAGATTATCGCCGATAGCGATCCTCACCGTATCAAAACCATTCTGAAACAAGACCCAGTTAACAAAGGCGGGGTCCATAGCGATATCCCGGTGATTAGAGACAAACAGGTAAGCCTCATCCGCCTCAAGATTCTCAAACCCAGTACAACTCAAACGCGTCGTTGTACGTGCGATCATCTTGGCCATATAACCACTAACCAGATTCTGAAAGTCCTGAATACTTTCAATATCGCCAGCCTTCTGTGCCAGAAAAATCCGCACAGCAGGCTTTAACAACCAGCCAAAAATCCCTGCCATACGAGGAAATTGGTATTGCGTAATGGCAGAGATAAACTCATCATCATGGATCAGCCGACTCAGCACATCGCTTACTTCACTATCATGATAGGGGCGAATGTTCTGAAATGGATCGTTTGACTGGCTGGCTACCATTCTGCCTCCTGAGGCACTGCGAATATTTAAGCCGGATATTTTACAGGGAGATGGGAATAATTTCAGCGGAGATTATGCATTCTTTAGATAAAATGACCTGAAGCTGCCGAATCCCTTCAGCCTGCCCTCTATAGATAATAAAAAGAGCAGCATTCAAAAAGCTCGCATTCGAAGCAAGATCCGGGATCTCATGTCCTCTGTATTAACCGCCGGTCATATTCATAAACCGCACAAGCTGAGGCGCCTCATCGCTCAGATCAAAGTGATGCTCTTCTGGCTTCAGATCCATCGCGCTAATAAGGTGCCGCTTAAGCACCTCAGAATCACCGGGAAAATCCCGTAAGATCTGACGCAGGTCCATCGAGTGCTCATTGCCCAGACAAAGCAATAAACGCCCTTCAACAGTCATTCTGACCCGATTGCACTCACTGCAGAAGTTATGACTATGAGGGGAGATAAAACCAACCCGGCTACGGCTATCTGTCATCCGATAGTAACGGGAAGGCCCTCCCGTTTTAGCATCCGAATCCAGCAACGGATATACAGGATTAATCTGTTCTTTCAATTCATCGCTGGAGCAATACACCTCAGCCCGATCATGCTCAGTAATAACCCCCAGGGGCATCTCTTCAATAAACGTAATATCGACCTCTTTTTCACGAGCAAAAGCGATCAGATCAAGCACCTCAGTGTCGTTTCGGCCTTTCAGCACAACAGCATTCAGCTTAATACCCTTAAAGCCCGCCGCAATCGCTGCATCAATACCTTCCAGTACCTGTGACAAACGCCCTGTTCGAGTCAGGCGCTTAAACTTATCTTCCTGCAAGCTATCGAGACTAATATTTAACCGATCAACACCCAGGCGCTTGAGTTCGGCAGCCATCCTCGGGAGTTGTGAGCCATTCGTCGTAATCAATAGCTCCGCTGGCAGCTGCCCCAACTGTTCCACCAGCGTTAAAATACCCTTCCTTACTAACGGCTCACCACCGGTAAGACGGATTTTATTCACACCTAATTCAACAAAGGCTTTGGCTACGTTATATATCTCTTCCAACGATAATACTTCACTACGCGGCAGAAACTGCATCTCTTCAGCCATGCAATAAACACAGCGAAAATCACAACGGTCAGTAACGGACAAGCGCACATACTCAACCCGCCGACCAAATCGGTCAACTAGTGAACTTTCTACGCTATTACTCTGATTTGTTTTCATATCAGGGCTAGTATCTCACGATCTTATAGGCAAAAATATACCCGACTATTTTAATCAGTTATTAACTCTATTTTAAGCGAGCTCACACGCATGTATTTAGCCCTAAAACATACACATATCACTTTTGCAGTTTTAAGCATTCTATTTTTCACGCTTAGGGGATTCTGGATGCTCTCTTCATCGGAGAAACTGCAACAGCGCTGGGTCAGGATTGCTCCCCATATTATCGACACACTGCTTCTAGCCAGTGCTATCGCACTTGCTTTCACCATTAACCAATACCCCTTTAGTGAAAGCTGGCTAACGGCAAAGCTGATAGCGTTAATTGCGTATATTGTTTTAGGCACCATCGCCCTGAAGAGAGGAAAAACCAGAAACATTCGCACTCTGGCTTTTATTATGGCACTGCTCTGTGTTGGTTATATTGTCTGGGTCGCGCTGAGTCACAACCCCCAGCCCTGGTTACTCTGACAGTAAACCTAGGCCTTACTCAGCTCTTCGTTCTGGTAATAATCACGTATCATCGCGACGAGCTGACTTCGCCAGGGAAGCTGATGGATACCAAAATCATTTAGCAGCTTATTACAAACCAGTACTGATGAGGCCGGACGTTCGGCATCGCTACCCAGCTGTGAAGAGCTAATCGGCACTAACTTCTCCGCTTTTAGCTTTTCATACTGCCCAGCCGCAGCCAGCACCGCTTCGGTAAAACCGTAACGCGTTGTAATTTCAGCACAACAGTAATGGTAAGTCCCCCAGTTTTCCGCGCCATTATGAAGCTGTTTTAAAATGGCTACGATAACCCGGGCAATATCACTGGCAGAGGTTGGACACCCCCTACGATCATCCGCTGCAAAGATCTCTTCCTGTCCTTTTGCCTGCAACAGGGCCCGGCGCATAAAGTTGTCACCAATAGTACTGAAGACCCAGCTAACTCTGAGAATCACGTGCTGCGGTAACGCCCCCCGTAATAACTCCTCTCCCTGCCACTTACTCTCTCCATACAACCCCAGCGGACTGGCCTGGTCAGCTTCGGTGTATCCACTTTCATAGTGGCCATCGAACACATAATCAGAAGAAAGATGAAGTAGCGGGATAGCCAAGTCGCCACAGGCGTTTGCTAAGTTTTCAACGGCATCTCGGTTCAGCGCGAGACAGCGATCTGACTCAACCTCAACCTGATCAACCGCATTAAAACCGGTGGTATTGATAACATAATCTGGCAGGTGCCTATCCAATTGTTGCTGAACCTGATCCCGGCTACTGATATCCAGCTCAGCATCGGTAAGCGCCACGACAGAAAAGAACGGCTCATCCTGAGCTATCTGATTCAAATAATAGCCAATCTGACCATCAGCGCCGGTAATTAATATCTTTGCCGGGGTGGTCAAAAAATCCTGTGTCATTAAGTTAAAGCTCCAACTATTTCGCTGCTAAATCAACGATACCATATCAAGCCGACAGCGAAACTAAAATGCACAACATATTGCTATAACAATGCCTTCTTTTGACTCTCCCGACAGGGTAAAGTCAGACATTGCAAAGATAGTAATACCTTCCAGTGAACTCAGCGCCACAACCGATTGTCTACTTGCTGTAATGGGGAAGAAATCATGATGACAAAACTAAAATCTTTTCTGGGTGCCTTTCTGCCCCCTGACAGCAATCCAAACAATAACTCACAGGCACTGCTTTCTGTGGCATCAGCAGCCCTGATGATTGAAGTCCTTCTGTCGGATTATGAGCGCAAACCTGAAGAGCAAAAAACACTTATCGCGATTATTAAAAAGAGTTTTTCACTCGACCAGGCAACAACTGAGGAACTACTCAATCAAGCAGAAAAAGCGCAGCAGGAAGCGACTGATTATTTTCGCTTCACATCTCAAATTAACGATAGCTGCACCCCTCAGGAAAAGGTGACTCTGATTGAGAATCTTTGGCGGGTCGCCTATGCCGATGGTGAACTGCACCATTACGAGGAACATTTAATTCGGCGAATTGCTGATTTGACGCATGTCTCACACATGGATTTCATTGCCGCTAAATTAAGGGTTATGGACGCCCGCTAAGCAGCTTATCCGCCAGCTTCACGAACTCAATAGCTTGACCCGAGGATTGTGGATATCTCTTTAGCCGTTACCGGCTTACTAAATAGATACCCCTGGCCTATATCGCATTGTAATCGTTGTAATAACTGTAATTGCGCATGTGATTCAATACCTTCGGCGATAATTTTGTAACCTAAGTTATGCCCCATTTTTATCATCGAGCCGACCAAAACCTGGGTTTTTTCGTCAGTTAAAATATCATCAATAAAGCTTTTATCGATCTTCAAAATATCCACATTCATATGTTTCAAAGATGAAAATGATGAATAACCTGTGCCAAAATCATCAATTGCCACCGAAATACCTAGATCTTTTAACCGTTCAAATGCTGACAAATTTTGCGCATTAGTCTGTACGGTACTCTCGGTCACCTCCAACTCTAGTTTATCGAAAGCAATACCTTTCGTTTCTAGCGTCTCAGTTATTAAGGAGACAAGACCTTTATCTAAGAAGTGGTCGGGGGAGATATTTACCGCCGTATGAATATCGGAGAAACCTTCGCTGTTCCATACAGCCATTTGATCGCACACCGTCTGCAATATCCATTCAGTAAGTGGCTTGATCAAACCTATCTGTTCAGCAATTTTAATAAAATCTATAGGGGATACGTGCCCTAGCTGCGGGTGATACCAACGCGACAACGCTTCAACGCCGATAATTTCTCCCGAGGCGATATCAATCTGAGGCTGATAAACCAGCGTTATTTGCCGCTGTTCAACGGCTTCCCTCAGATGCTGTTCAACCTGGAACCGGTACTCCGCTTTTTCAGTAAATTCAGATTCATAAAAAGAATATCGGTTTTTACCAAGATCTTTCGCTTCATACAACGCGGTATCCGCCGCTTTTATTAACGTATTCAGGCTGTCTCCATCCGCCGGGTAGTGGGCAATGCCTATACTACAGGTAGGAACAAGCTTTCTGCCTGCCAGCATGATCGGCTGCGATATAAAGCTTAAACAACGCTCCGCGATCTTGACCGAATGATAACTTTCATCGACATCATGAATAATAATGCAGAATTCATCACCTCCAAGACGCGCGATAAAGTCAGCTTCCCGACACGCTTCTTTAAGTCGCTCAGCGACCTCCTTAAGCAACAGATCTCCCGTATCATGGCCCAGACTGTCATTTACATTTTTAAAATCATCCAGATCCAAATAAAGCAGACTAAACTGGTTCTGGTTGCGCTCAGACAGCTTTAGCAGCTCTTCCAGCGTTAAATAGAAATAACCTCTACTCGACAACCCGGTCACCGTATCTTTATAGGCTAGTTCCCGCATGCGTCTGTGGTTATGCTCTCTCTCCATAATAATGCCCGCCAGCCTTGCTGCGGAGGTAAGGGCTTCAGACTCTTCATCATTAGGTAATGCCGGGTGATTATAGTACATGCCAAAAGCACCTAAGACAGTGCCGGTAGAGTTGATGATAGGCTCAGACCAGCAACAACGCATACCATGAGGTAACGCAAACGCTTTGAGGTCCGCCCATTTGGGGTCAGTGCTAATATTTTCTACAATAACCCGTTGCCCGGTGTAAGTAGACGCCCCACAAGAGCCAACTTCGGGACCATTTTTTAGCCCATTTACCGCGTCGCAATAAGCTTTCGGCAAACTGGGAGCCCCGCCGTGAAGCAACGTATCACCTTCAAGCTCAAGCATTGAACAGCGCAACCCAGGATGCCGGCTTTCATAAAGGTGCGCTATCTCATCATAAATTTCCGAGGCTGGATTACCTTTAGCGATCATCTCAAGAACATTAGTCGTACGTTGATCAAAGATTTCTGATCGTTTTTTATCTGAAATATCAACGTGAGTTCCAATTAGGCGAGTCGCTTCTCCTGTGGATTTAGAAAGTATCTTAAATGCGCGGGAGCGTATAAAGACATAGCCACCACTCTTATGCCGCATACGCATTTCAACTTCGAACTCTTCTTCCTCTCCAGACAAGTAGTTCTGCACTTTTTGCAAGACATTCTCTTTATCGTCGGAGTGAACCATCGAAGCCCAGGTTTCAAGAGAAGGCTCTAACTCATCTGCGGAATATCCGAGCATACTTTTCCAGCGTGGCGAGTAATATACCCGATCAGTCCTCAGGTCCCAGTCCCACAGACCATCGTTGGCACTGCGCATCGCAACAGCAAATCGCTGTTCGTTTCTGTACAGTTCTGCGGTACGTTCTTTAACGGTTGTTTCCAACTGCGCATTCAGTACGGACAAGTCCTGTTTTGCTTCACTAATATTAAGCTCAAACTGCTTACGCTCATCAATATCGCGTATCGCACCCACAACCCTTAGCGGGTTGCCATTACTATCACGCTCAACTATATCACCGCGATCAAGGACCCAAAAAACATCACCGTTGGCACGACGCATACGATGCTCATGGTTATAATTTTCCCCACCGGTTTTATCCGACAGCATCAGATTCAGTGCGTCAGATACTGCATCACGATCTTCTTCATGCAACAAGGCAATAAAGTCTTCAACTGGATGCTGTAAACTCTCATCATCAAGCCCGAGAATTTCACACCAACGCTTATTATGAGTCACAGTGTTATTCTGGAGATCCCAGTCCCAGATCCCCTCACCGGCAATATTCATCGCGTAAGCGTATCGGTTTTCCCGCTCTTCCAGCTTCTGATAGGCCAGTTTCAGTTCGGTAATATCATTGGCAATAACTAAGATTCTGGGCTCCCCTGAGGGGCCAACGAAAGGTTTTTTTACTGAAAGGTAATGTTTAGTTTCACCGGTTTCGTGATCGGTTGATGATTCCTCAATCTGTTGAACCTTACCTGACCGAATAACCTCACGAACACTCTCAAGATAGAAATCAACTTGTTTCTGGTTAGGATTGAAATACCCGTCATCATGACCGATCAACTCACTGGGCGTAGTACCATATAGATTAGCCAACGCTCTGTTGCCCAGCAAGAATCGACCATCCCAATCTTTAATCAGGATGATATCCGGCGACTCTTCAATTACCAGCTTTGATAAGCTTACTTCCTGATAGAAGGTTTCCCACTGTTTCAAAGCAAGCTCTGCGCTCTCTGCAGCAGGCCCCATAGCCATACAGTGATTACAGCAAACCTGATGAGAGCCCTCCCCCATGGCTTGTACTTGAGACTTAGCCTCCTGACAGAACGGACAAGCTAAATTGTGATGGGCCATAGAATCTATTAACTCCAACGATATTAAGGATCGCTTGTTTGAATCAACCTAACTGCTCTGTCCATGATAGTTAGCATTCACATACCCGAAAATCCCTTATGATTCTCTCACTTTATGTAATGATAAATACGCCATTATACTTAGATGTATACGTTATAATGCCCGGTTGTTTTTTGAGCAATGCCTAAATAAAGACTCAACGACTTTAAATCAAATGCTGTTATATTTTTCATAATACATTATATGCAATATAGATTACTGCGGAAGCTTGCCTTGTAGAAACTAACACTACCCATATTGACCACTCGTGCTGACTAGCAAAGAACAGAGTAACGCTTGGCGCCCCTTACCACTGCATCACACTAAACGCTTACCCTGATGAACTCATGAACCAACCTAAGACGGCCATTTATTTATTTTATATCACTGACAACACCTAACACCTAAAACAAAAAAAGCCCCTATTATCAGGGGCTTATATGTATTTTTACATATCCAATCTAAGGTGTGCCTCAGAACGGGATATCATCATCAAAGTCATCAAGACCAGGGGCAGGCTGCGGCGCAGTGTTCTGCTGTGGTTTCTGATATGACTGCTGTGGTTGCTGTTGTTGTGGCTTTTGATAATTCTGCTGCGGGGCCTGCTGCTGAGGCGCTTGCTGCGGGGCTTGCTGATAACCACCGGCCTGAGGCTGCTGATATCCACCGCCCCCTTCACCGCGACTGTCCAGCATCTGCATCTCACTGGCAACAATCTCTGTAGTATAGCGATCCTGCCCTTGCTGATCCTGCCATTTCCGAGTCCGCAAAGACCCTTCCAGATAAACTTTAGACCCCTTGCGCAGGTATTCGCCTGCAATCTCAGCCAAGCGGTTAAAAAACACCACCCGGTGCCACTCAGTACGTTCCTGCTGCTGACCGGTTTGCTTATCCTTCCATGACTCCGAGGTCGCGACTGTGATATTAGTCACCGCATTACCACTAGGCATATATTTAGTTTCAGGGTCGTTGCCCAGATTACCAATCAGGATGACTTTGTTAACACCGCGTGCCATTGATCTCTCCAATTTTCTTTAACTAGTTGCAACCGTTGCTGCACAATTATTACAGCTAATGCATTGGGCTAAAGCATATCATAAATATTACTGCTATCAGCGTAAAATATCTTCAGATCAGGTGTTGGCGGCGCGCATAACTCTTTATACTTGACCCCTTTACTTCACACACGGAAACAGCATGGACAAGATACTGGTTCGGGGCGCTAGAACCCACAACCTCAAGAATATCGACCTGGATATCCCACGGGATAAACTCGTTGTTATCACAGGCTTGTCCGGCTCAGGCAAATCTTCGCTGGCATTTGACACGCTCTATGCTGAAGGTCAACGACGCTATGTAGAATCTCTCTCGACCTATGCCCGTCAGTTTCTGTCGATGATGGAAAAGCCCGATGTCGATCATATTGAAGGTCTGTCACCGGCAATATCTATTGAGCAAAAATCCACATCACACAACCCTCGCTCTACCGTCGGTACAATTACTGAAATATATGACTACCTCCGCTTGCTGTTTGCCCGGGCGGGAGAACCTCGCTGCCCGGATCATGACCTTCCATTGGCTGCACAAACTATCAGCCAGATGGTTGATCAGGTTATAGCGCTACCTGAAGGCACGAAGCTGATGTTACTGGCGCCTGTTATTCAGGGCCGTAAAGGTGAGCATTTACATACTATCAACGAATTACAGGCACAAGGCTTCGTCCGCGCTCGCGTGAACGGGATCGTCTGCGACATCGATAGCATTCCAGAACTGGATAAGAACAAAAAACATAATATTGAAGCGGTGGTTGACCGATTCAAAGTACGCGACGACCTACAGATTCGCCTAGCGGAATCTTTTGAAACCGCCCTGAACATGACTGATGGTATTGCCACTATCAGCTATATGGATGGCGATGGTGAGGAACTGGTTTTTTCAGCCCGTTTTGCCTGCCCCAAATGCGGCCATAGCATTCAGGAACTGGAACCCCGGATGTTCTCGTTTAACAACCCTCATGGAGCTTGCTCATCCTGTGACGGATTGGGTGTAAAGCAGTTCTTTGACCCAAACAAAGTAGTCAGTGACGCTAGCCTGACCCTGTCTGAAGGCGCAATTCGTGGCTGGGACCGCCGGGCACTTTATTATTTTCAGCAGCTGAAAGCCGTATCTGAACATTATGGCTTTAACATCGACACCCCTTTCAAAGATCTGAACGAAAAACAACAGAAAGTGATTCTGGAAGGCAGCGGTACAGAGGATATTGCTTTTCGTTACCTTAATGATCGCGGTGATGTCATCAGCAAATCTCACCCCTTTGAAGGCGTACTGAACAACCTGTCACGACGCTATCGGGAAACCGAATCCGATATGGTTCGTGAGGATTTATCAAAATATATCAACATGCAGGAATGCCCTGGCTGCGACGGTAGCCGTCTGCGACGAGATGCACGCCATGTGTATATTGATGAGCAGACCCTGCCTGAGATAGTCAAACTCTCCATCGGAGATAGCTGTGACTACTTTGATAATCTGAAACTGACCGGCAAACAGGGTGAGATTGCCGATAAGATTCTTAAGGAGATCCGCCTGCGACTGGAGTTTCTCGTCAATGTCGGCCTGGACTACCTGTCACTAGAGCGCAGCGCCGATACGCTATCCGGTGGTGAGGCACAGCGCATTCGTTTAGCCAGTCAGATCGGTGCTGGTCTGGTAGGCGTTATGTATATCCTTGATGAGCCGTCTATCGGCCTGCATCAACGAGACAATGATCGCCTGCTTAAAACCCTGATCCATCTGCGTGACCTGGGCAACACCGTCATCGTCGTCGAGCATGACGAAGATGCGATCCGCCTGGCCGACTATGTTATCGATGTAGGCCCCGGGGCCGGCGTTCACGGAGGCGAGATTATCGCTCAGGGCACCCCGGCAGAACTAATGCAGTCAAAAGACTCCATTACAGCCGATTACCTGTCAGGCCGTCGCCAGATTGCAGTTCCTGGCGAACGCCATCAGCAAGATGGGCGCTGGCTGCAGCTACATGGCGCGTCAGGGAACAACCTCAATGATGTAGATCTGGACATACCTCTGGGCCTCCTTACCTGTGTAACCGGCGTATCCGGTTCGGGCAAGTCAACACTGATCAACAGTACCCTGTATCCAATTGCGGCCACCGAATTAAACAACGCCACTACCCTCACGGCAGCGCCTTACAGAGAACTAAAAGGGATGGAGCAGTTAGATAAGGTGATCGATATCGATCAGAGTCCTATCGGCCGCACCCCAAGATCCAATCCCGCGACCTATACAGGCATCTTTACGCCAATCAGGGAACTCTTCGCCGGCACACAAGAAGCCCGCTCAAGGGGTTATAAGCCAGGGCGTTTCAGCTTTAACGTCAAAGGTGGACGTTGCGAAGCGTGCCAGGGCGACGGTGTGATCAAGGTCGAGATGCACTTCCTGCCAGATATCTACGTTCCTTGCGATGTATGTAAAGGCAAGCGGTATAACCGAGAGACACTCGAAGTTAAATACAAAGGTAAGAGTATTCACGACGTACTGGCGATGACCGTTGAAGATGGCCGCGAGTTCTTTGAAGCTATCCCTGCGCTTTCTCGTCGCCTGCAAACACTGATCGATGTAGGCCTATCCTATATTCGCCTGGGGCAGGCCGCTACCACACTGTCCGGTGGTGAAGCGCAACGAGTGAAACTCGCCAAAGAGCTGAGTAAACGAGATACCGGTAAAACCCTCTACATTCTCGATGAACCTACCACCGGCCTGCACTTCTACGATATTCAACAACTGCTGAATGTACTCTACCGCCTGCGCGATCATGGCAACACTATCGTCGTCATCGAGCATAACCTAGACGTAATCAAAACTGCCGACTGGATCATCGATCTGGGGCCTGAGGGCGGCGTAAGGGGCGGTGAGATTATCGCCACAGGCACCCCGGAAACTGTTGCAGAGATTAAGGGCTCTTACACCGGAGAGTTTTTGAAACCGATGTTAGAAAAAGCGACGAACTAGCTAACAAGCTCTCTATGAAAAGCCGACAGGTTAGCGTCGGCCTTTTCATTTAAGGTATTAGCGAGGTATTCCAAGCATACTCCAGCGATGCGGAACCGAAGTAAGCCGAACATCGACTCTACACTTGCTACAAGTATAGATTGTTTCGTTAAAGTTTTGATTTCTTGGTATATATCCTGTCGGTACGGAAATTGGCTGATCCCTTAGCACTACCTCGCAAACTTCGCAGCTAACTAGCCCCATATTTCTACTTCCAACACAAAATTATGTAAGCGCGGATTATAGTGCCATTTAGATAAGTGTCTGCATAGAGATACACCAAAGTGGGTAATTTATGATATTAATAAATACTCCCAATACATGCTTTCGTCACTCAAAAACTAGTTAGATCCCCCTCTGACCCTTAAAAACCGGCAATTCCACCTATGGCTATGAGCCCAATGCTAGTTACATCTGTTTTATAAGCACTGAAGTATCAACCTGGCATTAGATAAATAAATCACTGGTTAAGCCACAACGCTTTGAATTAACTCTCTGAAGTAGCCACTCGACACAAGCTAGCCCCTTCTTACAACATATGAAAGCCGCTTTGAGCATCAAAAGGCCGCACTGCCGTTTAACAAACAGTACTGAGGACCTTCCAATCTGCCTTTTTTTGGGCAAAAAAAACCCGGCCAAGGCCGGGTTTTATTAGAAATGAAAATTAAAACTTAATCTTCAGAATCTTCTACCGCTACAGCATCTGCTGGACGGTCAACTAGCTCAACGTAAGCCATCGGCGCTTTGTCACCAGTACGGAATCCACATTTAAGAATGCGAATGTATCCGCCTGGACGACCTTCGTAGCGAGGACCCAGTTCGTTAAACAGTTTACCGACAGCTTCTTTGCTGCGGGTACGAGCAAATGCCAGACGACGGTTAGCAACCGAGTCTTCTTTTGCCAATGTGATCAGTGGCTCAGCAACACGACGCAGCTCTTTAGCTTTAGGCAGCGTGGTCCTGATGAGCTCATGTTCGAACAGGCTTACAGCCATGTTCTTGAACATTGCTTTACGGTGCGCACTTGTACGATTAAAGTGACGACCTGATTTACGATGACGCATCTTTTTATCCTTGCCAAACTGTTAGGTTTAAAACCGCGGATCAGGAAGCGACTTTATCGTCGTTTCTGATGCTCGCTGGTGGCCAATTTTCAAGGCGCATACCCAGCGACAGACCTTTGGACGCAAGAACGTCCTTGATCTCGGTCAGCGATTTCTTACCCAAGTTCGGAGTCTTAAGCAGTTCTACTTCGGTACGCTGAATCAGGTCACCGATATAGTAGATCTGCTCTGCCTTCAGACAGTTGGCGGAACGTACAGTCAGCTCCAGATCATCTACCGGACGAAGCAGGATCGGATCGATCTCTGGCTCTTCCGGCTCATCGTTAACCTGATCCTTACCACCTTCCAGATCTACGAATACAGCCAGTTGCTGCTGCAAAATAGTAGCAGCGCGACGAATGCATTCTTCTGGATCGATAGTACCATTGGATTCAATGTCTATAACCAGCTTGTCTAGGTCAGTACGCTGTTCAACACGCGCGCTTTCCACTACATAAGACACCAGGCGAACTGGGCTGTAAGTAGCATCAAGCAGCAAGCGACCGATGGTCCGAGACTCGTCTTCTTCAGATACGCGCAGGTCGGCTGGCACATAGCCACGACCACGAACGATCTTAAGTTGCATGTTTAGGCTTCCACCTTCACTCAAATGAGCGATGACATGCTCTGGGTTAGCGATCTCTACATCCTGGTTCAGCTGAATATCAGCTGCAGTAACAGGACCAGCTTCGCTCTTAGACAGAGTCAGGGTTACTTCGTCGCCATTGTGCAGAGTAACTGCAACACCTTTCAGGTTAAGCAGGATTTCAATTACGTCCTCCTGCACACCTTCGATGGTGCTGTACTCATGCAACACGCCCTCGATCTCTACTTCAGTGACGGCACAGCCTGGCATTGAAGAGAGAAGGATACGGCGCAGTGCATTGCCCAGCGTATGGCCAAAACCGCGCTCCAGTGGTTCTAAAGTAACTTTTGCACGAGTAGAGCTAATTTCCTGTACGTCGATGTGACGTGGGCTTAGAAACTCGTTTACTGAACGCTGCATAGTTCCACCAATTAAGAAGTCAATATTTTACTTAGAGTACAGTTCAACAATCAGCTGTTCATTGATGTCAGCAGACAGTTCACTACGCTCTGGCAGGGACTTGAAAGTACCTTCCATTTTCGCAGCATCAACATCTACCCACTCAATAGCTGTACGCTGAGAAGCCAACTCAAGTGCGTGTTTAATACGCAACTGAGTTTTAGACTTTTCACGTACTGCAACAACGTCACCAGTCTTAACTTGGTAAGACGGTACGTTAACAGACTGACCATTAACCGTAATCTGACGATGAGAAACTACCTGACGTGCTTCAGCACGAGTAGATCCAAAGCCCATACGATAGACGACATTGTCTAAACGCCCTTCCAACAGCTGAAGAAGGTTAGTACCAGTCGCGCCATTGCGACGGGCAGCTTCCTTGTAGTAGCTGCGGAATTGCTTTTCAAGCACGCCGTATGTACGACGAACTTTCTGTTTCTCACGAAGCTGTAAACCGTAATCAGATAACCGACCACGACGAGCGCCATGTACACCTGGAACATTTTCAGCTTTACACTTACTGTCCAGAGCACGAACACCGCTCTTCAGGAAAAGGTCAGTACCTTCACGGCGAGACAGCTTACATGTTGGTCCTAAATAACGAGCCATAATATTACTGTCTCCGGCTTAAACGCGACGTTTCTTCGGTGGACGACAACCGTTGTGTGGTATCGGTGTCACATCCGTGATGTTGTTAACCTTGTAACCACAAGCGTTTAATGCACGCACTGCGGATTCACGGCCTGGGCCTGGGCCCTTAACAAAAACGTCTAGATTCTTTAGACCATACTCTTGAGCAGCTACACCTGCACGTTCCGCAGCAACCTGTGCCGCGAAGGGTGTACTCTTACGAGAACCACGGAAGCCGGAGCCGCCTGCGGTTGCCCAACTCAGGGTATTGCCCTGACGATCAGTAATAGTAATGATCGTGTTGTTAAATGAAGCGTGGATGTGAGCGAATCCGTCAACAACCTGCTTTTTAACCTTTTTACGTGTGCGATTACCTGGCTTAGCCATACTGGAAATTCCTATCGCTTACCATTACTTACGGATTGGCTTTCGTGGACCCTTACGAGTACGCGCGTTAGTCTTAGTGCGCTGACCTCGAAGAGGCAGACTACGGCGATGCCGCAGACCACGATAACAGCCCAGATCCATCAAGCGCTTGATGTTCATGGATACTTCACGGCGAAGATCACCTTCAACTGTTAACTTGGCAACTTCGCCACGAACGTTATCCAGTTGACTCTCTGACAATTCTGCAATTTTAGTGGATTCTGTAATCCCACAAGCAGCGCAGAGATCTTTCGCTGTAGTGCGGCCAATTCCGAAGATGTAAGTCAATGAAATTACCGCATGCTTATTGTCAGGAATATTGACGCCAGCTATACGGGCCATTCAATTTACTCCAACTTATTAGCATGTAGCCTGTGCTTTTCACAGGTACTGCAAATTCTTCTATTAATGGAAGGCGCGAGATTCTACACCTTGATCAAAAATAAATCAAGGACTCTTACCTTCCACCCCAGACCAGGCGTTAATTAACCCTGGCGCTGCTTGTGTCGTGGTTCAACTTTGCAGATTACCCGCAGAGTACCGTTACGACGTACGATCTTGCAGTTACGGCAGATCTTCTTAACAGATGCACGTACTTTCATGATCAACTCCAAATAGCAGGGGCTAGCGCAGCAGGCCAGCACCACCACCTTTAAGATTCGACTTCTTCATCAGGGATTCATACTGATGGGACATCAGGTGCGACTGTACTTGTGCCATGAAATCCATCACAACAACAACTACGATCAGCAACGACGTTCCACCGAAGTAGAAAGGTACATTCCAGGCAACTACCAGGAACTGAGGCATCAGAGATACCGCAGTGATGTACAGAGCGCCAAACAGTGTCAGGCGGCCCAGTACGTTATCGATGTACTTAGCAGATTGCTCCCCTGGGCGAATACCCGGGATGAATGCACCAGACTTCTTCAGGTTATCCGCTACTTCCTTTGGATTGAAAACAATCGCGGTATAGAAATAACAGAAGAAGATGATGCATACAGAAAACAGCAGGATATACAGCGGCTGACCCGGGCCCAGCGCAAGAGCGATATCCTGAAGCAGTTCCATACCTTCGGTTTGACCAAACCATTGGCCAAGCGAAGCAGGGAACAGCAGAATGCTTGAAGCGAAGATCGGCGGGATTACGCCAGCCATGTTGACCTTCAACGGCAAGTGACTTGTCTGTGCAGCATACATACGACGCCCCTGTTGGCGCTTTGCATAGTTAATGGTAATGCGACGTTGGCCGCGCTCCATAAACACTACAAAACCGACAGTGGCAACCGCCAGCACAGCTATGGCCAGCAACGCCAGGATATTCAAATCCCCCTGACGCGCTGCTTCAAAGGACTGACCGACTGCACCAGGCAGACCGGCCACAATACCAGCAAAGATCAATATCGAAATACCGTTACCGATACCACGCTCAGTTACCTGCTCACCCAGCCACATCAAGAAGACCGCACCCGCAACCAACGTCACAACCGCTACAAAGTAGAAGTTAGGACCGGCATTAAATGCAACACCCTGATTAGCCAGGCCAACTGCCATACCAAACGACTGAACAGTCGCCAGAATAACAGTACCATAGCGAGTATACTGATTGATCTTACGACGACCAGCTTCACCCTCTTTCTTAAGCTGTTCCAGAGTAGGGCTAACTACCGTCATCAGCTGCATAATAATAGATGCAGAGATGTACGGCATGATACCCAGAGCAAGAATACTCATCCGCTCCAACGCACCACCTGAGAACATGTTAAACATGCTCAGGATTGTGCCCTGATTCTGGTCAAAGAGTTGAGCCAGACGATCAGGATTGATACCAGGTACCGGAATATGTGCACCGATACGGTATACAACGATCGCAATCAAAACAAACAGCAGGCGTGACTTAAGCTCGCCTAAGCCGTTTTGATTTCCTGCTGGTACTGGTCCTTTCTTAGCCATTTATTCCTCGACTTTTCCGCCTGCAGCTTCAATTGCAGCCAACGCGCCTTTGGTCACTTTAAGACCTTTAACGGTAACTGCTTTGTTGATCTCACCAGACAAAATCACGCGCGCACGCTTGATGCTGTCTTTGATGATATCGGCTTTCTTCAGTGCTTCCAGATCAACGACATCGCCGTCAACTTTAGCCAACTCATTCAGGCGAATTTCTGCAACGAATGCAGCCTGACGAGAGGTAAAGCCGAACTTAGGCAGACGACGCTGCAGTGGCATTTGACCACCTTCAAAACCTGGTCTCACAGATCCGCCGGAGCGGGATTTCTGACCCTTATGACCACGACCGCCGGTTTTACCCAGGCCGGAACCAATACCGCGGCCCACACGCTTAGGAGCGTGCTTAGAACCTTCGGCAGGACTCAGTGTATTCAGACGCATAACAGACTCCTTATTCGCCTTCTACACGAACCATGTAGTTTACTTTGTTAATCATACCGCGAACGGAAGGTGTATCTTCCACTTCAACAGAATGACCGATACGACGCAGTCCAAGACCCTTAACGCACAATTTGTGCTTAGGCAGGATACCGATGGTGCTGCGTACAAGTGTAACCTTGAGAGTAGATGCCATCGTTAATTACCCTAGGATGTCTTCAACGGCCTTACCACGCTTAGCAGCAACATCTTCAGGAGATGTCATGCCAGCCAGACCATTGATAGTTGCGCGAACAACGTTTACTGGATTTGTAGAGCCGTAGCACTTAGCCAGTACGTTGTGAACACCTGCAAGTTCAAGTACAGCACGCATCGCGCCACCCGCGATTACACCAGTACCTTCAGATGCAGGCTGCATGTATACCTTAGAAGCACCGTGACGGGCTTTAATAGGGTATTGCAGAGTTGTGCCGTTCAGATCAACACTGACCATATTACGACGCGCTTGTTCCATTGCTTTTTGGATAGCCACAGGAACTTCGCGTGCTTTACCACGTCCGAAGCCTACGCGGCCATTACCGTCACCAACAACAGTTAAGGCGGTGAAACCGAAAATACGACCACCCTTAACTACTTTGGCAACACGGTTAACCTGTACAAGTTTCTCTTGCAGGTCACCGTCTTTCTGATCGTGATTTGCCATTGTCAAACCCCTTAGAATTCCAGGCCGCCTTCACGGGCTGCATCTGCCAATGCTTTAACACGTCCATGGTATCGAAACCCTGAACGGTCGAAAGCAACCTTAGTCACGCCAGCGTCTTTCGCACGCTCAGCGATCAATGTGCCAACCTTAGTAGCTGCATCGGAATTTCCGGTTGCATCACTACGCAGATCCTTCTCTACAGTCGAAGCTGCAGCAAGAACCTGGCCACCATCAGCAGAGATTACCTGTGCATAGATATGGCGAGGAGTACGGGTTACGCACAGACGGACTGCACCCAGCTCACGCATCTTAAAACGAGCACGGCGGGCACGGCGAATACGAGATGTTTTCTTATCGTTCATGACCCTACCTTACTTCTTCTTAGCTTCTTTACGGCGAACATATTCGTCAGCGTAACGAACACCTTTACCCTTATAAGGCTCTGGTGGACGGAATGCGCGAATCTCTGCTGCGGCCTGGCCTAGAGCTTGCTTATCGGCTGCATTCAGCACGATAGTAGTCTGGCCTTCCATTGCAGCTTTAACGCCTTCAGGAAGTTCGTAATCGATTGGGTGTGAAAAACCCAGAGTCAGATTAAGCGTATTGCCTTTAACAGCAGCACGATAACCAACACCCTGAAGCAGCAGTTTCTTTTCGAAACCAGCGTTCACGCCTACAACCATGTTATTAACCAGAGAACGAGTAGTACCCGCCAGCGCATTGGCTGATTTGCCGCCATCACGTGGGGCAAACTTGACTACGTTTTCTTCACTGGTTACTTCTACAGACTGGTGTACAGACAGATCAAGAGTACCGTTCTTACCCTTTACAGTGATCGTCTGACCATCAATTTTAGCTTCTACACCTGCCGGTAGGACAACTGGACTTTTAGCAACTCGAGACATAGTTCTAGCTCCTAGAATACCGTACAGATGACTTCGCCGCCGATACCGGCAGCACGAGCAGCACGGTCAGTCATCACACCCTTAGAGGTGGAGATGATAGCAACACCCAGACCGCCAGATACTTTAGGCAGCTCGGAAGCGCCGCGGTATACACGTACGGATGGACGGCTAACACGCTGGATAGACTCAATAACCGGCTTGCCTTCGAAGTATTTCAATTCAACAGTCATAACTGGCTTACCTTCGCCTTCAACAGCGAAGTCAGCAATGTAACCTTCCTCTTTCAAAACGGCAGCTACAGAAGCTTTCATTTTGGAAGCAGGCATAGTTACAGCTGTTTTTTCAGCCATATGACCATTACGAATACGCGTAAGCATATCCGCAAGAGTGTCTTGCATACTCATGGTTTAATTTCCTTTGTGCAGCGTAATGCGGTAGCAGGGTGCGAATCACCCTGCCCAGACCATTATGCTTACCAGCTTGCTTTTTTCAGGCCCGGAACATCACCACGCATAGCTGCTTCACGCAATTTAATTCGGCTCAGACCGAACTTGCGGTAAACGGCGTGTGGACGACCAGTAACCTGACAACGACGTACCTGGCGAACCGGGTTAGCGTCGCGCGGCAGCTTCTGAAGAGCTACCTGTGCTTCCCAAACTTCATCTTCAGAAGAAGCAGGGCTTTTAACAATTGCCTTAAGAGCAGCACGCTTTTCAGCATACTTAGCAACTACTTTTGCGCGTCTAACTTCGCGCGCTTTCATACATTCCTTAGCCATTATTCTACCCTTACTTTTTGAATGGGAAGTTTAGGGCTGCCAGCAGGGCACGACCTTCGTCGTTAGTGCGAGCAGTAGTGGTGATGGTAATATCCATACCACGCAGCTTATCAACCTTATCGTATTCGATTTCAGGGAAGATAATCTGCTCTTTAACACCCATGCTGTAGTTCCCACGACCGTCAAAAGACTTAGGGTTTAGACCACGGAAGTCACGAATACGAGGAATCGAGATATCTACCAAGCGGTCAAGGAATTCCCACATACGCTCACCGCGCAGTGTTACCTTGCAACCGATAGGCCAGTTTTCACGTACCTTGAAGCCTGCAATAGATTTGCGGGCCAGGGTAACAACAGGCTTTTGACCTGCAATCTGCTGCATCTCTGCAACAGCATTTTCCAGCTGCTTTTTATCACCCAACGCTTCACCAACACCCATATTCAGGGTAATTTTGGTCAGGCGAGGAACAGCCATCACGTTAGGGCATTCCAGCTCATCTTTCAGCTGCTGCTTAACGGATTCATTATAAAGGCTTTTTAGTCTAGACATGGCATCAACTCCTATTACTTAGCGATTACTTCGCCGTTGGATTTGAAGATCCGGACTTTGTTGCCATCTTCCAGAACTTTGAAGCCAACACGGTCACCTTTACCGGCAGCAGAGTTAAAGATAGCGATATTAGATACTGCAATCGCTGCCTCTTTCTCTACGATACCGCCAGCCTTACCCAGCATTGGGTTTGGCTTGGTGTGTTTCTTAACCATGTTGATGCCAGAAACGATCAGACGACCGTCAGTCAGTACGCGCAGAACTTTACCGCGCTTACCTTTGTCTCTTCCTGCGATGACGATAACTTCGTCGTCACGAATAATTTTACGCATTATATATCCATCCTTTCCTACTACCCTCTCATGCTTAAAAACGCCAAGCCCTTTCGAGCTTAGCGTTTTTGCATAAATCCTGACTTGCGAAAGTCGAGATTTTTTATAGCACTTCAGGCGCCAGGGAAATGATTTTCATAAACTTCTCATTACGAAGTTCACGAGTTACTGGGCCAAAGATACGTGTTCCTAACGGAGCGTCACTGGCGTTCAATAATACCGCTGAGTTTGTATCAAAGCGGATAACTGAACCGTCCGGGCGACGAACACCTTTACGGGTACGTACCACAACAGCGTTTAGGACCTGACCTTTTTTCACCTTACCGCGAGGAATTGCTTCCTTAACAGTAACTTTGATGATGTCACCTACACCGGCATAACGACGGTGTGAGCCACCCAGGACCTTGATACACTGTACTCGCTTGGCGCCACTGTTATCAGCAACATCAAGCATAGATTCTGTTTGAATCATGGGTCTCTACTCCAAAATTCAGACTATTTTCTTTGCTCTTTCGGGCCCAAAAAATAGCCTGCCAGAAGCAAAGGTGCGTTATATTACACCTTTACTGCCTGTTCTTCAATCTTAACTAGCGTCCAAGACTTACTTTTTGAAAGCGGACGGGATTCAGCGATAATTACCGTATCACCCATCTGACATTCATTCTGTTCGTCATGCGCATGCAGCTTAGTGGAGCGAGTTACGAATTTCCCGTAGATCGGGTGCTTCTCTTTACGCTCAACCAGAACGGTAATGGTTTTGTCAGCTTTGTTGCTAACTACCTTACCGGTCACAGTACGTGTACGTTTTTCTGCAGCCATCATTAGTTACCTGCTTTCTCATTCAGTATGGTCTTAACACGCGCGATATCGCGACGTACCTGACCCAACATGTGGTTCTGAGCCAGCTGACCAGTCGCTTTCTGCATACGCAGATTGAACTGATCCTTCAGAAGACCTATCAGCGTTTGCTGTAGCTCTTCAGCGGACTGTCCACGCAGTTCAGTTGCATTCATCACATCACCGTCCGTTTAACAATGGTGGTAGCAACCGGCAATTTAGCCGATGCCAAGTTGAATGCCTCAATTGCCAGCTCATCAGGCACACCGCTCATTTCGAACAGCACTTTGCCTGGCTTGATCTGGGCAACCCAGTATTCAACACTACCTTTACCCTTACCCATACGTACTTCAAGTGGCTTACCTGTAATCGGCTTGTCCGGGAACACGCGAATCCAGATTTTACCACCACGCTTTACGTGACGAGTCATGGTACGACGAGCAGCCTCGATCTGACGAGCAGTGATACGGCCACGGCCAGTAGCTTTCAGTGCAATTTCACCAAAACTAACAGCACTACCGCGCTCTGCAAGTCCGCGATTGCGGCCCTTCATTACTTTACGGAACTTAAGTCTCTTAGGTTGCAGCATTGATAATTACCCCTACTTTGAACCTTTCTTCTTAGGTTGAGCATTCTTCTGAGCGCGTACTTCTTCAATACCACCCAGAATCTCACCTTTGAAGATCCAGACTTTAATACCAAGCACACCATAAGTGGTATGCGCCTCATAAGTACCGTAATCGATATCAGCACGCAGGGTGTGCAATGGCACACGACCTTCGCGGTACCATTCTGAACGTGCAATCTCTGCACCGCCCAAACGGCCACCTACCTGAATCTTGATACCCTGAGCACCCTGGCGCATAGCATTCTGTACAGAACGCTTCATAGCACGGCGGAACATCACACGACGTTCCAGCTGACTCGCTACGCTTTGAGCAACCAGTTTAGCATCCAGATCTGGCTTACGGATTTCTTCGATGTTGATGTGAACCGGAACACCCATCATTTTAGAGATAGCGTTACGCAGTTTTTCTACATCTTCACCTTTTTTACCAATTACAATGCCTGGACGGGCAGTGTAAATGGTGATTTTTGCATTCTGTGCAGGACGCTCGATTTCGATGCGGCTCACAGACGCTGCTTTCAACTGACCTTCAAGGTACTCACGTACCTTAAGATCGTTCAGCAGCTTACTTGCGTATTCGTTCTTGTCTGCATACCACACCGAAGTGTGATCTTTAACAATCCCAAGACGAATACCTGTTGGATGTACCTTCTGACCCATCGTGGTATCTCCTAGCAGTCAGCTACCTTAACGGTGATGTGGGAGGTGCGCTTCAAAATACGGTCAGCGCGACCCTTCGCACGCGGTCTAATGCGCTTCATTGTCATGCCTTCATCGACGAAGACTTCAGAAACGCGCAGCTCATCAATATCAGCACCTTCGTTATGCTCTGCGTTAGCAATAGCAGACTCGAGTACCTTCTTAACAAGGACCGCACCTTTTTGAGGGCTGAAAGCCAGAATATTCAGGGCTTCACCCACCGCCATTCCGCGGATTTGATCGGCAACCAAACGCGCTTTCTGAGCGGAGATATGGGCGCCTTTGTGCTTAGCGGCTACTTCCATTTTCTTAACTCCCGATTAGCGTTTAGCTTTCTTGTCTGCTGCATGACCCTTATACGTACGGGTAGCAGAAAACTCGCCTAATTTATGACCAACCATATCTTCGGTGATGAACACCGGAACGTGCTGACGGCCATTATGAACTGCAATCGTTAGTCCTACAAAGTTTGGAAAAACTGTAGAACGACGAGACCAAGTTTTGATCGGACGACGATCATTGGCCTCAACTGCAGCTTCTACCTTTTTCAACAGGTGAAGGTCGATAAAAGGACCTTTCTTCAGTGAACGTGGCACAGCTGTATCCTCTGATTATTTCGCTTGACGACGGCGTACGATCATCTTATCGGTACGCTTATTCTTACGAGTTTTCTTACCTTTAGTCGGAACACCCCATGGCGTCACAGGATGACGACCACCAGACGTACGACCTTCACCACCACCATGTGGATGGTCAACCGGGTTCATCGCTACACCACGAACGGTAGGACGAACACCACGCCAGCGAGTAGCACCAGCTTTACCCAGACGACGCAGGGAATGCTCGGAGTTACCAACTTCACCTAGTGTTGCGCAGCAATCAACCAACACTTTACGCATTTCGCCGGAACGAAGACGTAGTGTTGCGTGAGCACCTTCACGTGCAACCAACTGAGCGGAAGTACCAGCAGAACGTGCAATTTGAGCACCCTTACCTGGCTTCATTTCGATACAGTGGATGACGCTACCAACAGGAATGTTACGCAGTGGCAGGCAGTTACCTGGTTTAATGTCAGCAGCCTGACCAGATATCAGAGTATCACCAGCTTTAACACCCTTAGGGGCGATAATGTAGCGACGCTCACCGTCAGCATACATCAGCAGCGCGATGTGTGCAGAGCGGTTTGGATCATATTCCAGACGCTCAACGGTAGCAGGGATATCTAGCTTGTTGCGACGGAAATCGATAACACGGTAATGTTGCTTATGACCGCCACCAATGTGACGAGTCGTAATGCGACCATAGGTGTTACGACCACCGGTTTTGCTTTTCTTCTCGACCAGAGCAGCGTGTGGCTTACCCTTATGCAGATCAGGATTAGTCACCCGAACTACGTGACGGCGTCCAGCAGAGGTCGGTTTAGATTTGATTATAGCCATTCTTGTAACCCCTCTTATTCGCCATCGATGAAGTCGATGTCGTGTCCGTCTGCCAGGCAAACATATGCCTTGCGTACGTCAGAGCGCTTACCCATACCGCGCTGTGTGCGCTTGGTTTTGCCCTTAACGTTGACGACGTTCACGCCTGTTACTTTAACGTCAAACAACTGCTCGACAGCCTTTTTGATCTCAGGCTTAGTCGCATCAGTTGCAACGCGGAATACTACCTGCTGAGAACCTTCAGCAACGATAGTTGCTTTCTCAGAGATGTGCGGCCCTAGCAGCACTTGATAGATGCGTCCTTCGTTCATGACAACGCCTCCTCAATCTTCTTGAGAGCAGCAACGGTCACTACAACCTTCTCAAAGCCAACAAGGCTAACAGGGTCGATACCGGCAGCATCACGTACATCAACGTGTGGTACGTTGCGTGCAGCCAGATACAGATTCTGCTCTACGTCTTCTGTCACAACCAGCGCGTTTGCCAGCTCAAGCTCATTTAGCTTGGCAACAAACTGCTTAGTCTTAGGTGCGTCAACCTGGAAGTTTTCAACAACAACCAGACGCTCCTGACGTACCAGCTCAGACAAGATGCAACGCATCGCAGCGCGATACATTTTCTTGTTAACTTTTTGAGCATGGTCACGTGGCTGAGCAGCGAATGTTACGCCACCAGTACGCCACAGAGGACTACGAATAGTACCAGCACGTGCACGGCCAGTACCTTTTTGACGCCATGGCTTAGCACCACCACCGCTTACAGCGGCGCGGTTCTTCTGAGCCTTGGTGCCTTGACGACCACCGGCCAGGTATGCCGTAACAACCTGATGAACCAGTGATTCATTGAATTCTTTACCAAATGCCAGATCGGAAACTTCTACGCTTCCTCCAGCTCCTGCAAGATTCAGATTCATTTCAAACCCCCTCAGGCACCAGCTTTAACAGCTGATTTTACGATTACGTCGCCACCGGTAGCTCCAGGTACAGCACCCTTTACTAACAGCAGATTGCGCTCGGTATCGATGCGAACAACTTCCAGGGATTGAACGGTTACACGTTCAGCACCCATATGCCCTGCCATCTTCTTACCTTTCCACACACGACCAGGAGTCTGACACTGACCAATAGAACCAGGAGCACGATGAGAAAGTGAGTTACCGTGAGTCGCATCCTGCATGGAGAAGTTCCAGCGCTTAATTCCGCCCTGAAAACCTTTACCTTTGGATTGACCGGTTACATCAATTTTCTGACCCGCTTCAAAGCGTTCAACAGTCAGTTGATCACCAACATTTACTTCTTCGTCACCTGACAGACGGAACTCCCACAAACCACGACCTGCTTCGGTCTCTGCTTTCGCAAAGTGACCTGCAGCGGCCTTAGTAACGCGGCTAGCACGACGAGAACCTACAGTTACCTGCACAGCAGTATAACCATCAGTTTCTTCGGTCTTAACCTGTGTTACGCGGTTCGGTTCCACCTCGATGACAGTGACTGGCACTGACACGCCGTCTTCTGTGAAGACACGAGTCATACCTGCTTTACGTCCGATTAAAGATACAGACATTTTATAAACCTCACATTGCCAGTTGTGTACGGGGCTAAAACCCGCTATGGCTGCCTAAAAGGCATTCCACACGTAGATTATCTAATCTACGCAGTCGTCTAAATTAGCCTAGGCTAATTTGCACTTCAACACCCGCTGCAAGATCTAGCTTCATCAAAGCATCAACAGTTTTTTCTGTTGGCTCAACGATATCTAGAACACGTTTATGAGTACGGATCTCATACTGATCACGTGCGTCTTTATTCACGTGAGGAGAGACCAGAACTGTAAAACGTTCTTTGCGAGTAGGAAGTGGGATCGGACCATGCACCTGAGCACCTGTCCGCTTAGCAGTCTCAACGATCTCCTGAGCGGAAGAGTCAATCAGGCGATGATCAAAAGCCTTTAGACGGATTCTGATTTTCTGGTTTTGCATTTGAATACAATTCCTAGAATATTAAATTCGGCTTTCGCCACCTAACCCCATTTAACGGGGTAGCGCATTCTACTTACCCTATACCCCCAAGTCAAGCCTGTATCGGTCACGAATTAAACAGCCTGCTTTTCAGAAACTTATACCTAGTGAAGCCAACGCAGCACAAAACACATAAAGAGCCTTAATGGAGGGTTTAAAACAGGCAAAAACCTCTACTCCCCGCTCAGCATGACCGCAAACTCAAGAGCAAAACCCGGGCATATCGTAGCAGGCCAAACTGCGCAATATCGACACAATCCTATTGCTACCTGCCAACACCCGCCGCCCACAAACAAAAAAAGGCCCCCGAAGGAGCCTTTTTTAACATCATCGAAGATTATTCGATGATTTTAGATACAACGCCTGCACCAACAGTACGACCGCCTTCACGGATCGCAAAACGCAGACCTTCTTCCATCGCGATTGGGTTGATCAGGGTAACATCCATCTTGATGTTATCACCTGGCATTACCATCTCAACGCCTTCTGGAAGCTCACAAGCACCGGTGATGTCAGTTGTACGGAAGTAGAACTGTGGACGGTAGCCCTTGAAGAATGGAGTGTGACGACCACCCTCATCTTTGGACAGTACGTATACTTCACCTTCGAAACGAGTATGAGGAGTGATAGAACCCGGCTTAGCCAGAACCTGACCACGCTCAACGTCTTCACGCTTAGTACCACGCAACAGCGCACCAACGTTCTCGCCTGCACGACCTTCGTCAAGCAGCTTACGGAACATCTCAACACCAGTACAAGTAGTAGTGGTAGTATCTTTAATACCAACGATTTCGATCTCTTCGCCAGTCTTAACGATACCACGCTCTACACGACCCGTTACTACAGTACCACGACCGGAGATAGAGAATACGTCCTCGATAGGCATCAGGAATGGCTGATCGATTGCACGCTCTGGCTGTGGGATATAAGAATCCAACGCTTCTACCAGCTTCTTAACAGCAGTAGTACCCAGCTCGTTATCGTCCTGGCCATTCAGCGCCATCAATGCAGAACCTGCAATAATTGGCGTGTCATCACCTGGGAATTCGTACTGGTCCAGTAGCTCACGCAACTCCATTTCAACCAGTTCCAGCATCTCTTCGTATTCTTCAGAGTCAACGCCGCCACAATCTTCAGCCAGCAGGTCAGCTTTGTTCAGGAATACAACGATGTAAGGTACGCCAACCTGACGAGACAACAGGATGTGCTCACGAGTCTGTGGCATAGGACCATCAGTCGCGCCACATACCAGAATAGCGCCGTCCATCTGTGCAGCACCGGTGATCATGTTCTTCACATAGTCAGCGTGTCCTGGGCAGTCAACGTGTGCGTAATGACGCTCAGTAGAGTCATACTCAACGTGAGACGTTGCGATAGTGATACCACGCTCACGCTCTTCTGGTGCGTTGTCGATACCGTCGAATGCTACCGCAGTACCACCGAAAACTTCAGCACAAACACGTGTCAGTGCTGCCGTCAGAGTTGTTTTACCGTGGTCAACGTGGCCGATTGTACCAACGTTAACGTGCGGTTTATTACGTTCAAACTGTTCTTTAGCCACGATTAATACCTCATTAATATATTGGGCAAATTATCTTGCATTAATTACTGCTTCAGCAACTCTATTTGATGCTTCTGCGTAATCAAAGAATTCCATTGAGTAGGTTGCACGACCTTGAGTAGCAGAGCGCAGGTCAGTAGCATAGCCAAACATCTCGCCCAGCGGAACCTGAGCATTGATTATCTTGCCAGCACTACTGTCTTCCATGCCCTGTACGATACCTCGACGACGATTCAGGTCACCCATCACGTCACCCATGTAATCCTCAGGGGTTACAACTTCTACTTTCATCATCGGCTCAAGCAGACAGGGATTTGCTTCCTGTGCATACTTTTTAAGCGCCTGAGATGCGGCAATTTTAAATGCCATCTCGTTGGAGTCAACATCATGGAAGGAGCCGTCATAAAGACGTGCCTTCAGGCCAATAAGCGGATAGCCGGCTATTACACCGTTCTTCATCTGCTCAAATACGCCTTTTTCAATCGCAGGGATGTATTCTTTAGGAATCGCACCACCCACAATCTCATTGATGAATTCAAGCCCTTCCTCATCAGATGGACTGAACTCGATGACAACATGGCCATACTGACCACGACCACCAGACTGACGAATAAACTTATGGTTTGCATCGACAGGTTGGCGGATTTTTTCGCGATAGGCTACCTGCGGCTTACCGATGTTCGCTGCTACGCTAAATTCACGTTTCATACGATCCACCAGAATATCCAGGTGCAATTCGCCCATACCGGAAATAATAGTCTGGCCGGTCTCTTCGTCAGTCTCAACCCTGAAAGAAGGATCTTCTTGAGCAAGCTTGCCCAATGCGATACCCATCTTTTCCTGATCTGCTTGAGATCGGGGCTCAACTGCTACCGAGATTACCGGCTCAGGAAACTCCATGCGCTCCAGAATGATCTTATGATCAGGTGTGCTCAGAGTATCTCCGGTAGTTACATCTTTCATACCGATCAGAGCCGCGATATCGCCTGCGCGAACCTCACTAATCTCATCCCGGTTATTTGCATGCATCTGAACCATTCGCCCAACGCGCTGCTTCTTACCTTTGACAGTGTTAATAACACTGTCACCGGAAGCCAGCACGCCGGAGTACACCCGTACAAACGTCAGGGTACCGACAAATGGGTCAGTCGCAATTTTAAACGCCAATGCCGCAAACGGAGCACTATCATCAGCTTCACGAACTGCCACGGTCTCATCATCATCCAGCACACCCTCAATCGCCTTAACTTCAATTGGCGATGGCATATACTCGATCACAGCATCCAGGACCGCCTGAACACCTTTGTTCTTAAAGGCAGAACCTGCCTGCATCAGAACAAGGTCATTATCAAGGGTACGGCGACGCAAGCCTGCCTTGATCTCATCAACAGACAAATCACCCTCTTCAAGGTATTTATCCATTAGCTCATCGGAAGCATCAGCAGCTGCTTCGACCATCTGCTCACGCAGTTCGTCAGCTTGCTCCTGCAACTCGGCTGGAATATCTTCCAGCTCGTAAGTCATCCCCTGATCCGTTTCATTCCACATAATGGCTTTCATACGGATCAGATCAACGACACCCCTAAACCCTTCTTCCGCACCGATCGGGAAATTGATCGGCACAGCATGTGCACCCAAGCGTTCCTTCAACTGGTCAATGACCATGAAGAAATCAGCACCGGCACGGTCCATCTTATTGACGAACACCATGCGCGGCACTTCATACTTGTTTGCCTGACGCCACACGGTCTCAGTTTGAGGCTGAACACCGGAAGACGCACACAACACCACAACCGCTCCATCAAGTACCCGCAGAGAACGCTCAACTTCAATAGTGAAGTCCACGTGCCCGGGGGTATCAATGATGTTGATCCGGTGCTGTTCAAACTGTTGGCTCATGCCACTCCAAAAACAGGTGGTCGCAGCGGAGGTGATAGTGATACCACGCTCCTGTTCCTGCTCCATCCAGTCCATGGTCGCTGCGCCATCATGCACTTCACCGATCTTATGAGACATACCGGTGTAGAACAAAACGCGTTCAGTCGTCGTGGTTTTACCTGCATCCACATGGGCAACAATACCGATATTTCGGTATCGATTAATAGGCGTTGTACGAGCCAAAACTCAATCCTCGGAACTTTATAAAAAAGCTTAGAAGCGGTAGTGAGCGAATGCTTTGTTCGCTTCAGCCATGCGATGAACGTCTTCACGCTTCTTCACAGCTGCACCACGACCTTCAACAGCATCACCGATTTCACCGGCCAGACGCAGCGCCATGGATTTTTCACCACGCTTACGAGCAGAATCTACCAACCAACGCATAGCCAGCGCTACACGACGAGATGGGCGCACTTCTACAGGCACCTGGTAAGTAGCACCACCTACACGGCGAGATTTAACCTCAACCATAGGCTGGATAGCTTCTAAAGCTTTGTTAAATGCTTCAATTGGATCTTCGTCAGTACGCTGGGCAATTGTATCCAGCGCGCCGTAAACGATCTTCTCAGCAACAGATTTCTTACCACTGATCATCAGGTGGTTAGTAAATTTTGCCAGTGTAATGTTACCGAACTTAGGATCCGGCAGGATTTCACGTTTTGCCGCAACTCTTCTTCTTGGCATGATAAGCCCCTTAATCTAGGTCTTCAGGTTATTTCAGGAATTGATACCTGACCTTACTCTTATTGCTTGCGGTCTAGCTCTAGTTGTATAGCCGGCTGTTTGCACAACCGTAGCCTGACTTCTGTCGCTGTCCCGTAAACTATTAAGACTTAGGACGCTTGGTACCGTACTTAGAACGACCCTGTTTACGGTCGTTAACGCCACTGGTATCCAGTGCGCCACGTACTGTGTGGTAACGAACACCCGGCAAGTCTTTTACACGACCACCACGGATCAGAACAACAGAGTGCTCCTGCAGGTTATGACCTTCACCACCGATGTAGGAAGTAACCTCAAATCCGTTAGTAAGACGAACACGACATACTTTACGTAATGCTGAGTTCGGTTTCTTAGGGGTTGTAGTATAGACGCGGGTACAAACGCCACGACGTTGAGGACAAGCCTGCAGTGCAGGTACATCACTCTTGGTCGCTTTGCGCTTGCGCGGCTGTCGTACCAACTGGTTAATAGTTGCCATTAAGCAAACTCCACGCTTTATTTAAGCACCAAAAAAACAGGATTTATTTCACTCCTGTACGAAAGGGCCGAGATTGTACTCAATCTCGGCCCATCAGGTCAATATTCGACCAGATTTATTCTGAATCAGGCATCGCTGCCTGATTCAACGCTTCGGTCAGCGCCAATTGAACGTCTTCTGCACTTACAGTAACGTTTTCATCAACTTTCTGAGCCTTACGCTTACGCTCTTTGTGATACGCCAGACCGGTACCAGCCGGAATCAGACGTCCCACAACAACGTTTTCTTTCAGACCACGCAGGTAGTCTTTCTTGCCACATACCGCACCTTCGGTCAGTACGCGGGTTGTTTCCTGGAAAGAAGCCGCTGAAATAAATGACTCTGTTGCCAGCGATGCCTTGGTAATACCCAGCAGTACACGATCATACTTAGCCAGCATCTTACCTTCAGCTTCCAGACGCTTGTTCTCTTCAACAACCTTGTGATACTCAACCTGCTCACCGTTGATGAATGAACTATCGCCACCATTAGTGATATCAACTTTACGCAGCATCTGACGAACAATAACTTCAATGTGCTTATCGTTAATACCAACACCCTGGAGACGGTATACGTCCTGAATTTCAGAGGTGATATATTTCGCCAGTTCAGCCACGCCTTTGATACGCAGAATATCGTGCGAATTTGAAGGACCGTCAGAGATTACTTCACCTTTCTCTACCGTTTCACCTTCAAATACGTTCAGGTTACGCCACTTAGGAATCATGATCTCAATCGGATCAGCATTCTGAGGCGAGATTACCAGACGCTTCTTACCCTTAGTCTCTTTACCAAAGGTAATCGTGCCGGAGATCTCCGCCAGGATAGACGACTCTTTAGGCTTACGCGCCTCAAACAAGTCAGCAACCCGTGGCAGACCACCGGTGATGTCTTTGTTCACAGAGCCTTCCTGAGGGATACGAGCCAATACATCACCAACACCGACCTCTGCACCATTGCTCAGGTTCAGAATCGCCTTAGCAGGCAACAGGTACTGTGCTGGCTGATCGGTTCCCGGATGGAACAAGTCACCGCCATTAGCCGCATCAACCAGACGAATCATAGGACGAATATCCTTACCCGCTGCAGGACGCACAGTCGGATCCAGGATTTCAATAGTCGACAGACCCGTCAATTCATCCGTCTGCTGTTTAACGGTAACACCGTCATCGATACCAACGAATTCGATCTTACCCGCAACCTCAGAGATGATTGGGTGGGTATGCGGATCCCAGTTCGCAACAATGGCACCGGCTTCAACG
Organism: Amphritea japonica ATCC BAA-1530; assembly: GCF_016592435.1. Lineage (NCBI taxonomy): Bacteria > Pseudomonadati > Pseudomonadota > Gammaproteobacteria > Oceanospirillales > Oceanospirillaceae > Amphritea > Amphritea japonica. The sequence goes on from NZ_AP014545.1 coordinate 3,635,789, forward strand.
GTGGAACCGTCCTTAACCTTAATCACAGAACCGTAAGGCAGCTTATAACGCTCACGCTCACGTCCGTGCTCATCGGTCACACCCAGCTCACCTGAACGAGATGTCGTTACCAGAGAGCCGTTAGCCTTCTCTACAGCCTTCAGGTTGTGCATCCGAATTGTACCGGAGTTTTTCACCTGAACACTATCAACTGCAGCTGCTCGTGATGCGGCACCACCGATGTGGAACGTACGCATGGTAAGCTGAGTTCCCGGCTCACCGATTGACTGCGCAGCGATAACACCGACTGCCTCACCCGGGTTAACCCGATGTCCACGACCCAGATCACGACCGTAACATTTAGAACAAAGTCCAAATGCAGTTTCACAAGTAATCGCACTGCGAACAATGATCTCGTCAATAGAAGAGTAACGCTCTTCATCGTCAAGACGCTTAACCCAAGCCTCATCCATCAGAGTACCGGCTTCGATCAGCACGTCTTTGCCGCTTGGATCCATCACATCATGTGCAACAGTACGACCCAGAACACGATCGCCCAGGCCAACAACAACGTCGCCACCCTCGATCAACGGCGTCATGATCAGACCTTCTTCGGTACCACAATCTTCTTCAGTGATTACCAGATCCTGCGCCACGTCTACCAGACGACGCGTCAGATAACCGGAGTTCGCTGTTTTCAGTGCGGTATCTGCCAGACCCTTACGAGCACCGTGAGTCGAGATAAAGTACTGTAGTACGTTCAAGCCTTCACGGAAGTTAGCGGTGATAGGCGTTTCGATGATAGAGCCATCCGGCTTCGCCATCAGACCACGCATACCCGCCAGCTGACGGATCTGAGCAGCACTACCTCGCGCACCGGAATCGGCCATCATGTAAACCGAGTTGAACGAGTCCTGAATTTCGACTTCACCCTCACGGTTAACAACTTCTTCACGCTTCAGGTTATCCATCATCTTCTTCGCCAGAATTTCGTTGGCGCGAGACCAGATGTCGATAACCTTGTTGTATTTCTCACCCTGGGTAACCAGGCCGTCTGCGAACTGCATCTCGATCTCTTTTACTTCTGTATCTGCAGAAGTAATGATCTCGACTTTCTCATCCGGGATAACAAAATCGTTAACACCGATAGAAGAACCGGAAACAGTTGCCTGACGGAAGCCCATGTACATAACCTGGTCAGCAAAGATAACCGTATCTTTCAGACCGACGATACGATAAGCCGTGTTAATCAGACGAGAGATCGCTTTTTTCGTCATCGCCTGGTTTACCAACTCAAATGGCAGACCTGTTGGCACGATATTAAACAGTATTGCACGACCAACGGTTGTATCCTGAATCGTCGTACGCTGCTCTTCGTTACCCTCGATATCACGGATAGTTTCATTAATACGAACCTTAACCCGTGCCTGCAGATCAACCTGCTTGGCACCGTAGGCGCGCTGAACTTCCTGAATATCAGCGAAGACAGTGCCTTCACCCTGAGCATTAACGCGATCACGGGTCATCCAGTAGAGACCCAGTACTACGTCCTGAGACGGTACGATGATTGGTTCACCGTTGGCAGGCGACAATACGTTGTTGGTTGACATCATCAGCGCGCGTGCTTCCAGCTGCGCTTCGATTGTCAGCGGTACGTGTACCGCCATCTGGTCACCGTCAAAGTCAGCGTTGTATGCAGCACACACCAATGGGTGTAGCTGAATCGCTTTACCTTCGATCAGTACCGGCTCAAATGCCTGGATACCAAGACGGTGAAGAGTAGGTGCCCGGTTAAGCATGATCGGATGCTCACGGATAACCTCATCCAGAATATCCCAAACCAACGCTTCTTCGCGCTCTACCATCTTCTTAGCTGCTTTAATCGTCGTCGCGTGACCACGCAATTCCAGCTTAGAAAAGATAAATGGTTTGAACAGTTCCAGTGCCATCTTCTTAGGAAGACCACACTGATGCAGACGCAGGTATGGTCCAACTACGATTACTGAACGGCCTGAGTAGTCAACACGCTTACCCAGCAGGTTCTGACGGAAACGACCCTGCTTACCCTTGATCATATCAGCCAGGGACTTTAGAGGACGCTTGTTAGAACCGGTAATTGCACGACCGCGACGACCGTTATCCAACAGCGCATCAACAGATTCCTGCAACATACGTTTTTCGTTACGTACGATGATATCTGGTGCACTCAGATCCAACAGTCGCTTCAAGCGGTTGTTACGGTTGATTACACGACGATACAGATCGTTCAGATCAGAAGTCGCGAAGCGACCGCCATCAAGCGGTACCAGAGGACGCAGATCTGGCGGTAGAACCGGCAGAACCTGAAGAATCATCCACTCTGGCTTATTGCCTGAGGTATGAAAGCCTTCCAGCAGTTTCAGACGCTTAGACAGCTTCTTAATCTTAGTTTCAGAGTTTGTCGCTGGCAGCTCTTCGCGCATGACTTCGATCTCTTCTGCAAGATCGATAGACTTCAACAGCTCTTGAACAGCTTCGGCACCCATACGGGCATCAAAGTCGTCACCAAACTCTTCCAGTGCTTCGAAGTACTGCTCATCGTTCATCAGCTGGCCGCGCTCAAGCGTGGTCATACCTGGATCGATAACAACAAAAGATTCGAAATACAGGACCCGCTCAATGTCACGCAGAGTCATATCCAGCATCAAACCGATACGGGATGGAAGTGATTTCAGAAACCAGATGTGGGCTACAGGAGAAGCCAGTTCAATGTGACCCATACGTTCACGACGAACTTTAGCCAGTGCAACTTCTACACCACACTTCTCACAGATAACACCACGGTGCTTCAGACGCTTATACTTACCACACAGACATTCGTAATCCTTAACAGGACCGAAAATCTTGGCACAGAACAGACCATCACGTTCCGGCTTAAAGGTACGGTAGTTAATGGTTTCTGGCTTTTTAACTTCGCCAAAAGACCAAGACCGGATCATCTCAGGTGATGCCAGACCGATACGGATCGAGTCAAACTCGTCGTTCTGTCCCTGGGATTTCAACAGATTAAGTAAATCTTTCATTTCATTCAGCTCCTCGGGGGAGTTGACTGCACAGCGGTTAAATCAGCTGCGCAGTAAACTATCTGTTAAATGGTTAGTCGGATTCCAGCTCGATGTCGATACCCAGCGAGCGGATCTCTTTCACCAACACGTTGAACGATTCTGGCATGCCCGGCTCCATTCTGTGATCACCATCCACGATGTTCTTATACATCTTGGTACGGCCATTCACATCATCAGACTTAACCGTCAGCATCTCCTGCAGGGTGTAGGCAGCACCGTAAGCTTCAAGTGCCCATACCTCCATCTCACCGAATCGCTGACCACCGAACTGCGCCTTACCACCCAGCGGCTGCTGAGTAACCAGGCTATAAGAACCGGTAGAACGCGCGTGCATCTTGTCATCAACCAAGTGGTTCAATTTCAGCATGTACATGTAACCAACGGTTACCGGACGGCTAAACTGATCTCCACTACGACCATCAAACAGTGTGAACTGTCCAGTATCGCTGAGGTCTGCCATGCGCAGCAGCTCTTTAACTTCAACTTCTTTCGCACCGTCGAATACAGCCGTTGCCAGCGGAACACCGCCTTTCAGGTTTTTCGCCAGTTCCAGTACTTCGTCGTCGCTAAAGCTGCTTATATCTTCATGACGGCCCGACTTGTATCCACCCAGCTCGCTGTTGTAGATACGGTCAAGGAATTCACGTAACTCTTTAACGGTCTCGAGACGATCACGCTCTGCTTGTAGCATCGCATTAATCTTCACACCCAGACCTTTAGCTGCCATACCCATGTGGGTCTCAAGTACCTGTCCTACGTTCATACGAGACGGTACACCCAGCGGGTTCAATACGATATCGACCGGCTCACCGTTCTCATCGTATGGCATATCTTCAACAGGCATGATAACCGAGATAACACCCTTGTTACCGTGACGTCCTGCCATCTTGTCACCTGGCTGTACGCGACGCTTAGTAGCAACGTAAACCTTGACAATTTTCAGTACGCCTGGCGCCAGGTCATCACCTGTCTGCAGCTTGTTTTTCTTATCTTCAAACTTCGCATCCAGCTCAACGCGGCGCTCTTCCAGCTGCTCCTGAGCCTTCTCCAGCATTTCCTGAGTTGCTTCATCAGCAACACGGATCTTGAACCAGTCAGACTTCTTCAGTTCAGCCAGAGCTTCAGAGGTGATCTCCTCACCCTTCTTGAAGTTTGCACCACCTTCCGCTTTCAGACCGCAAAGTGCACGCTCAAGACGCTCAAAGGTTGCCTGATCAACAATGCGTAACTCTTCATTAAGATCTTTACGAATGCGTTTCAGTTCAGATTCTTCAATCGATACAGCACGCTCATCTTTAGGCACGCCGTCACGGGTAAATACCTGTACATCGATAACCTTACCGATAGTACCAGTCTTTACGCGCAGTGAAGTATCCTTCACGTCGGAGGCTTTCTCACCGAAGATTGCACGCAGAAGCTTCTCTTCCGGCGTCAGTTGAGTTTCACCTTTAGGCGTCACTTTACCAACCAGAATATCGCCCGGGCCTACTTCAGCACCGATGTGTACAATACCGGCTTCATCCAGCTTACCCAGTGCAGACTCACCAACATTTGGAATATCGGATGTAATCTCTTCTGAACCCAGCTTAGTATCACGCGCCACACAGGTAAGCTCCTGAATGTGGATAGTGGTAAAACGATCTTCCTGAACAACACGCTCAGAGATCAGGATGGAATCCTCAAAGTTGTAACCATTCCAAGGCATAAATGCGATACGCATATTCTGCCCCAGAGCCAGCTCACCCAAGTCAACGGAAGGACCGTCAGCCATGATATCACCGCGCTGCACAGTCTCGCCCTGACGGACGATAGAACGCTGGTTGATACAGGTATTCTGGTTTGAACGGGTGTACTTAGTCAGGTTGTAGATATCTACACCTGCTTCACCCGCCAGTGTTTCTTCGTCGCTCACGCGGACGACGATACGCGCCGCATCAACAGACTCGATAACACCGCCACGCTCAGCCGTCACACATACACCGGAATCACGGGCTACATAACGCTCCATGCCAGTACCTACTAACGGCTTATCAGCACGCAGTGTTGGTACAGCCTGACGCTGCATGTTCGATCCCATCAATGCCCGGTTAGCATCATCGTGCTCCAGGAATGGAATCAATGCCGCTGCTACGGATACAACCTGACGTGGAGATACATCCATGTAGGTTACTTTTTCCGGAGGCATTACGGTAAATTCATTTTGGTGACGAACGGCAACCAATTCATCGGTCAGATTGTTGCTATCGTCCATTCCGGCAGATGCCTGGGCGATAACATGTCGACCTTCTTCAATCGCAGACAAGTATTCAACTTCATCCGTTACTTTACCATCAACCACTTTCCGGTACGGACTTTCCAGGAAGCCGTAATCGTTAGTGCGGGCATAAGTCGCCAGCGAGTTGATCAGACCGATGTTTGGTCCTTCAGGTGTCTCGATTGGGCATACACGACCATAGTGGGTCGGGTGTACGTCACGAACCTCAAAACCAGCTCGTTCACGGGTCAGACCGCCAGGCCCTAACGCTGATACACGGCGCTTGTGGGTAACTTCTGACAACGGGTTGTTCTGATCCATAAACTGAGACAGCTGAGAAGATCCGAAGAACTCCTTAACTGCAGCAGCGACCGGCTTAGCATTAATCAGATCCTGAGGCATCAGGTTATCAGATTCAGCCATGCTCAGACGCTCACGAACAGCACGCTCAACACGCACCAGTCCGACACGGAACTGATTCTCTGCCATCTCACCAACAGAACGGATACGACGGTTACCCAGGTGATCAATATCATCCACAACGCCTTTACCGTTACGAATGTCGATCAGGGTTTTCATCACCGCCAGAATATCGTCTTTATCGAGAATACCTGAGCCGGTTTCATCAGCGCGGGTCAAACGACGGTTGAACTTCATCCGACCAACCGCTGACAGGTCATAACGCTCTTCACTGAAGAACAGGTTTTCGAACAGGTTCTCAGCAGATTCTTTGGTTGGTGGCTCACCAGGACGCATCATACGGTAGATCTCTACCAGCGCTTCCAGTTGGCTGCGGGTAGTATCGATACGCAGAGTATCAGAGATAAACGGACCACAATCCAACTCATTGGTGTAAAGCGTTTCAAGGCCAGCAACACCAGCACCGCGCATCTGTTCCAGCAACTCTTCAGTGATCTCACTGTTGCCTTCACACAGCACTTCGCCAGTCGCAGGATCAATAATATCTTTCGCGATGACATTACCGATCAGGTATTCAGATGGGACATCCAGCTGCTGTAATTTTTCTTTCTCTAGCTGACGAATATGGCGCGGCGTAATACGGCGCCCAGATTCAACAACAATGTTACCGCTGCCATCTTTGATATCAAATGTTGCAGTCTCACCACGCAAACGTGATGGCACCAGTGTCATCAACACTTTATCGGCAGTCAGAGACCACTCTGTATTATCAAAGAAGGTATCGAGGATCTCTTCAGTGGTATAGCCCAGCGCGCGCAGCAGAATAGTTGCCGGCAGTTTACGACGACGGTCGATACGAACAAACAGGCTATCTTTAGGATCAAACTCGAAGTCCAACCAAGAACCACGGTAAGGAATAACACGAGCAGAATACAACAACTTACCAGAAGAGTGAGTTTTGCCCTTGTCATGGTCGAAGAATACACCTGGCGAACGATGCAGCTGAGATACGATTACTCGCTCAGTACCGTTAACAACGAATGTACCGTTGTCGGTCATCAGCGGCATTTCGCCCATGTATACTTCTTGTTCTTTAATATCTTTGATCGCTTTATTCGATGAATCACGATCGTAGATTACTAGGCGTACTTTTACGCGTAGTGGAGCAGCATATGTAATGCCGCGCATCTGGCATTCTTTAACGTCAAAAACAGGCTCGCCCAGACGGTAACCTACATATTCCAATGCAGCGTTTCCGGAATAGGAAACAATCGGAAATACGGAACTGAAAGCCGCATGCAGTCCGACATCTTTGCGCTCTGCAGAGTCAGCATCCTGTTGCAGGAATTTCAAATAAGAATCCAACTGGATTGCCAACAGATATGGCACATCCATCGCTTCCGGCAGCTTTCCGAAGTCTTTACGGATGCGTTTCTTTTCAGTATATGAGTAAGCCATCTAAGTTCCCCAGCATCTGCACCTGAAAAATTCAACCAAACCGAAGGAATTTCTCGGCTTGTGAACCGTTATTATTTACTGATACTAATAACGGAAAAAGGCCGGTGGCATTTTGCCACCAGCCGTATATGTATCAGCTACTTAAATAGTCTGATACAAAGCATAACGCTGTTTACTTAACTTCAACAGTTGCGCCAGCTTCTTCCAGAGCAGCTTTAAGCTCTTCTGCTTCTTCCTTAGTAACACCTTCTTTAACAGGTGCAGGAGCGCCGTCAACCATGCCTTTAGCTTCTTTCAAGCCAAGACCAGTTGCTGCACGAACAGCTTTGATTACGTTAACTTTCTTATCGCCAATAGAAGCCAGGATAACGTCAAATTCAGTCTGCTCTTCAGCAGCTGCACCAGCGTCGCCGCCAGCACCGCCAGCAACAGCAACAGCTGCAGCAGAAACGCCAAACTTCTCTTCCATTGCTTCAACAAGCGCAACAACATCTACTACAGACATTTCTGCGATTGCATTCAAGATATCTTCTTTAGATACGGACATGGTTCAATTCCTAAATATATGAGCCAGAGGCTCTTAACTCGTTTCTTAAGCTGCTAATAAACTTAGGCAGCTTCTTGTTCTTTCTGATCGCGAATGGCCGCAATAGTGCGAACCAGCTTGCCTGCAGCTGCTTCTTTCATGCAGCCCATCAGCTTGGCGATTGCTTCGTCGTAAGTTGGCAGTGATGCCAGCATTGCAACGTCAACAACCTGTCCTTCGAAAGCAGCGGTCTTAACTTCTAGCTTGTCATTTCCCTTTGCGAAATCCTTAAGGATTCGCGCACCAGCACCTGGGTGCTCGGTAGAAAATGCAATCAGAGTCGGACCTACAAATGCATCAGTGATGCATTCGTAATCAGAGCCTTCTACTGCACGACGTGCCAGCGTGTTACGTACGACTTTTAGCCATACGCCCGCTTCACGTGCCTGCTTACGCAGTACAGTCATATCCTCAACGGCAACACCGCGAGAATCTGCAACTACAGCAGAGAGAGCGCCCTTAGCAGCTTCCTGGACTTCAGCGACAATCGCTTTTTTATCTTCGAGTCCTAATGCCACGAATTACTCCTGGGTTTAGTCTTATCGACTGTTTACCAATCACTCCAGCATTAATCACTGAAGCGCCGAGTACGGTGGTTAAATTGATCCGGTTAAGGGGATCACACCGTCTGCGCAGGCTGATTGATTAAGAGTCCGGCTTCGCCATCCTCACCTGCGGTCTTTGACGACCTCTGCAGCAATACCGCAGAGACCCTCAATTTTTTTGACAATCGATTAAGCAGTTAAAGAGCTTTGATCGATTACCAGGCCTGGCCCCATAGTGGTGGACAGGGTAATTTTCTTCAGATAAACACCTTTAGCAGATGCCGGCTTCAGCTTCTTCAGCTCGCCAACCAATGCATCCAGGTTTGCTTTGATAGCATCAGCTTCGAAGCCAACTTTACCAACACCAGCGTGGATGATGCCGTTCTTATCAGTACGGAAACGAACCTGACCAGCTTTAGCATTGTTTACTGCAGTAGTAACGTCTGGCGTTACAGTGCCAACCTTAGGGTTAGGCATCAGTCCACGAGGACCCAGAACCTGACCCAGCTGACCAACAACGCGCATCGCATCCGGAGTCGCGATAACAACGTCAAAGTTCAGGTCGCCGCCTTTGATCTGCTCAGCCAGATCTTCAAAACCAACAACATCAGCGCCAGCAGCTTTAGCTTTCTCAGCGTTCTCGCCCTGTGCAAACACTGCAACACGAACATCTTTACCAGTACCGCTTGGCAGAACACTTGAGCCACGAACGTTCTGGTCAGATTTACGTGGATCAATACCCAGATTCACTGCAACATCTACAGACTCTTTAAAATCTACAGTAGAAAGCTCAGTAAGCAGGCTTACAGCATCTTCAATTGCGTACTGCTTGCCAATCTCAACTTTTTCAGCAATCGCCTTTTGGCGCTTTGACAACTTAGCCATTACTCAACTCCCTCAGCAATAATACCCATGCTACGTGCACTACCTGCGATGGTGCGAACAGCAGCATCCATATCAGCAGCCGTCAGGTCAGCCATTTTAGTAGTAGCGATCTCTTCCAACTGAGCACGGGTAACTGTACCCACCTTGTCAGTATTTGGACGACCAGAACCACTCTTCAGGCCTGCAGCCTTCTTCAGCAGAATTGACGCTGGAGGAGTTTTAGTAATGAAAGTAAAGCTGCGATCTGCATAAACAGTAATCACAACAGGAGTCGGCATGCCGCTCTCTAAACTCTGCGTCGCAGCGTTGAACGCTTTACAGAATTCCATGATGTTCACACCATGCTGACCCAGTGCTGGACCAACTGGTGGACTTGGATTTGCCTGACCGGCAGCAACCTGTAGCTTAATATAAGCTTCGATCTTCTTAGCCATGTTTTACTCCTAGTGGGTAGTAGCGCCTTTCGGCTCCCCGATTCAAAGACGGAAAAACCCCAGCTCTCAAATAAGAGCCGAGGTTTGTTCCGATAATACTGCTATCAGGCCTTTTCGACCTGACCAAACTCCAGCTCGACCGGAGTCGAACGACCGAAGATCAACACTGCAACATGCAGCCTGTTCTTCTCGTAATTCACTTCTTCAACGACACCGTTGAAGTCAGCAAACGGGCCATCTACAACGCGAACCATCTCGCCTGGCTCAAACAAGGTCTTAGGACGCGGCTGATCAACGCCACTCTCAACCCGCTGCAGAATAGCTTCCGCTTCTTTTTCTGTAATCGGCGCCGGCTTATCAGCTGTACCGCCGATAAAGCCCATCACACGCGGCGTATCTTTAACCATGTGCCACGTATCGTCATTCATATCCATCTGCACCAGAACATAGCCAGGATAGAACTTCCGCTCAGACTTGCGCTTCTTACCTTCGCGAATCTCTACTACTTCTTCAGTTGGAACTAAGATATCACCAAAGCTGTCCTGCATATTATGCAGCTCAACCCGTTCCAGTAGAGTATTCATTACACGCTTCTCGTAACCGGAGTACGCATGTACAACATACCAACGCATAGCCATGCCTCTTTCCTCTTATCCGATTACGCCGGAGACACCCCAACTCAAAAGCGAGTCAAGACCCCATAAAAGTAAACCTACAACCAGCACTACAACCGTAACAATCAATGTAGTCTGCGTTGTTTCCTGTCGTGTCGGCCAAACCACCTTACGGATCTCAGCCTTAGCTTCTTTAAACAAAGTAAAGAAAGCTGCCCCTTTTGCAGTTTGCAGGGCAACAAAGCCAGCGACACCAGCTATAACCAGCAACGCAATTACCCGATACAATAGAGACTCTTCTGAATAAACAGAATTACCCACTACTCCAGCAGCAACAAGCGCTACCACTACGACCCATTTCAGGCCATCCAGCTTTGAACCTTCGGAAGTCACTTTAGAATTCACGATGGGCCTCTGTTATCGATAATTTGCTATAACTTTGTTAGATGCCAACTCCGATTAGAGTTGGCAGGCCAGGAGGGACTCGAACCCCCAACCTGCGGTTTTGGAGACCGCTGCTCTGCCAATTGAGCCACTGGCCTAGTGCTAACTAGGGACGCATATATTACACACGTCCCCGTCAGGTAGCAACAACTAAGTTGCTAAAAATCAACGATTACTCGATGATTTTAGACACAACGCCTGCACCAACAGTACGACCGCCTTCACGGATCGCAAAACGCAGACCTTCTTCCATCGCGATTGGGTTGATCAGGGTAACATCCATCTTGATGTTATCACCTGGCATTACCATCTCAACGCCTTCTGGAAGCTCACAAGCACCGGTGATGTCAGTTGTACGGAAGTAGAACTGTGGACGGTAGCCCTTGAAGAATGGAGTGTGACGACCACCCTCATCTTTGGACAGTACGTATACTTCACCTTCGAAACGAGTATGAGGAGTGATAGAACCCGGCTTAGCCAGAACCTGACCACGCTCAACGTCTTCACGCTTAGTACCACGCAACAGCGCACCAACGTTCTCGCCTGCACGACCTTCGTCAAGCAGCTTACGGAACATCTCAACACCAGTACAAGTAGTAGTGGTAGTATCTTTAATACCAACGATTTCGATCTCTTCGCCAGTCTTAACGATACCACGCTCTACACGACCCGTTACTACGGTACCACGACCGGAGATAGAGAATACGTCCTCGATAGGCATCAGGAATGGCTGATCGATTGCACGCTCTGGCTGTGGGATATAAGAATCCAACGCTTCTACCAGCTTCTTAACAGCAGTAGTACCCAGCTCGTTATCGTCCTGGCCATTCAGCGCCATCAATGCAGAACCTGCAATAATTGGCGTGTCATCACCTGGGAATTCGTACTGGTCCAGCAGCTCACGCAGCTCCATTTCAACCAGCTCCAGCATCTCTTCGTATTCTTCAGAGTCAACGCCGCCACAATCTTCAGCCAGCAGGTCAGCTTTGTTCAGGAATACAACGATGTATGGTACGCCAACCTGACGAGACAACAGGATGTGCTCACGAGTCTGTGGCATAGGGCCATCAGTCGCGCCACATACCAGAATAGCGCCGTCCATCTGTGCAGCACCGGTGATCATGTTCTTCACATAGTCAGCGTGTCCTGGGCAGTCAACGTGTGCGTAATGACGCTCAGTAGAGTCATACTCAACGTGAGACGTTGCGATAGTGATACCACGCTCACGCTCTTCTGGTGCGTTGTCGATACCGTCGAATGCTACCGCAGTACCACCGAAAACTTCAGCACAAACACGTGTCAGCGCTGCCGTCAGAGTTGTTTTACCGTGGTCAACGTGGCCGATTGTACCAACGTTAACGTGCGGTTTATTACGTTCAAATTGTTCTTTAGCCATTGCCATTTACCCTGCAAAAAAAGTAAGTGTGGTTAACCACGTTGCCACATACAACAAAGGGCAGACATATCGCTATATCTACCCTCGTAATACATAAATGGAGCTCATGGGCGGATTTGAACCGCCGACCTCACCCTTACCAAGGGTGTGCTCTACCCCTGAGCCACATGAGCACATCAAACTGGAGCGGGTAGCGGGAATCGAACCCGCATCATCAGCTTGGAAGGCTGAGGTTCTACCATTGTACCATACCCGCATATTAGTAATTGGTGGTGGGAGGTGGATTCGAACCACCGAAGCTCGCGCGTCAGATTTACAGTCTGATCCCTTTGGCCACTCGGGAACCCCACCCTACCAATACTTCGCCACTAGAAAAATGGTGCCGGCACCAAGAGTCGAACTCGGGACCTACTGATTACAAGTCAGTTGCTCTACCAACTGAGCTATACCGGCATCAGTCGCGAAGTGGCGCATATATTAATCACGCGCCTCTACGCTTGCAACCCCTTTACATAGTTTTTTTCAATTTTTATCGTAGAACTAAAAAAACCTTGTAGCTCATTGATTTTATTAACAGTTTCTTCTGATGCATCAGACGACAACCAGAGCTCAAACTGCTTCTCTTTGCTTATCACCTGATATAAAACGGGCTCAAACGCCCCTATCAACGCATCTCGTGCCTGATTCAGCGCTGCCTGACTATCATAGCGACCTATTATATAGACGGCTGCGTTGCCCAACCTGGCCTCTTCAACGACCATGCTCAATGCCTCAAGATTCTCCACCATGCCGCGTCGATCGACTTCTGACTCAGGCTGTTCCAGCACCAGCTCATAAGACAGTACCCGCTCAACCTCCACCGGTAGCACCGAGGACGCCACTCCCTGCAGTGCAAGCCGACTCTGCAAATCATGTGCAACAACCGAGTCTCCGAGACCACTAAGTACCTGACATTTTTTTACTGTAAGGTTCACATCAGACTCTGATGACAGACCTGTTGTTTTATTCTCCGGAACCACCGACGGTGGCAAAAGCACTTCATCAGATGACTCCTGGGGCACGCTGACTAGCGTCCTAGGCAGTAGTAACGAGCGATCAACTTCATCCAGCATTCGAATATGCGCCACTCCGACTAGCGGCGCCTGTACTGTTTCTGATGCAGGCTGGCGCATCTGCCAACCAAAATAAAGCACATTTCCAAGTAACATCAGGATAAAGATCCAGCGCATCATCAGCCTCCAATCGCCAGCGGCAATCCATCCATCACCAGATCAGGGCACCAGATAGCACCGTTCGCCAGGGAACAAAACAACTCCCCATCACCGCCGGTAACATATACTGGTTGCCCGCCCGACTCACGCATCACCTTCTCCGCAAGTGCTTCCAACAGCAAATTAATACCGTGCTGAACAGCCTCTGACGTATTCACGCCGGGGGCAGAATTAAATCCTTCTATCGAGTGATCAACTCGCACCTCTGCGGTATTAGTCAGTAAGTTATGACTAATTAGCTGTATCCCGGGGATAATATACCCACCTACGTGCTTCCCGCGCGGATCAATCTGTTCCACCGTAATCGCGCTACCACAATCAACCACCCAACAGGCTGCTCGCGCACGATCCCAGGCACTCAGCATCGCCAACCAACGATCTACTCCCATTCGGGATGGATCACTATAGCTATTCGTTACGCCCGCGGCTTTCACTAACGTCTTGGCAAACTCTGCCTTTAACTGCCACTGCCGCATCACAAAGTCACTAATCTTCTGGTTAACCTGCTCACCAGCAACCGATGCAACCCGCACACGACTTACTCCATCTGGCCAGACCACTTTGCATAATTGATGATGCGATACCCGGCCACGCAGTGCGGTACCAGCGAGTCGCCACTTAACAAAGGTATTACCCGCATCCAGATCCAATATTTTCATGCCAGCCGCACGCTCACTTCTCCACCATGGAAAGCTTGCAGCTCACCTTCAGCCTCCAGCAACAGCGCGCCCGCACGATCAACGCCTCGACAGACACCTTGCTCCCGACGATTACCGATATGCAGACTGACCTCCTGATTCCGGTGAGCATTCGCCCCCTGCCACTCTTCTTTGAAAGGCATAAAGCCTTCACTGGAAAACTGTTCCAGCACCGGTACTAATTGATTCATCAATGCGGCCAACAGGGTGTTACGCGAAGGGGCAACACCCAGCGCCTGCTGCAAATCCGTCCAGGGTTGATCAATTTCCTCTGCCGCCGTTTCCGGCATCCGCACATTGAGCCCCACACCAATGACAACAAAGCATTCACCGGCAGCATCGCCGCTCATCTCAAGCAACACCCCTGCCAACTTCTTACCCCGCCACAACAGATCATTCGGCCACTTAACCTGAACACCATCAACACCCAACTGTTTCAACCCGCGAATCAATGCGATACCGACCGCCAGGCTCAGCCCCTCCAGCGCTGCCGCACCGTTATTAAACTGCCAGGTCAGGGAGAAATAGAGATTGCTGGCAAACGGACTGGCCCAGTTTCGTCCACGCCGCCCCCGTCCAGCAGTCTGCTGTTCCGCCAGATAGAGTGATCCATGGCCATTCTGATAGACAGCATCCATCGCCATCGCATTGGTAGAAGGAATAATCAGATTCAACGCGATATGTTTCAATTGACTGCTGACCGCGGGATCAAGCGCCTCTTCAATCAGCTCTCTATCCAACAGATCCAGACCGCCAGGGATACGGTAGCCGCGTCCTTTAACGCTATACACCTCAAGGCCTGACTCTTCGATAACTTTTATCTGTTTCCAGATCGCACTGCGGCTAACCCCCAGCGCTTTACCTAGCGCCTGTCCTGAATGAAATTTCCCATCTGCAAGAATAGACAATACCGGCTCAATCATAATTTTCCCTTCAGGAGATCCGCTTCAATACGATAAAGCTATAGTCATAGGGATTAGGCCCGTCAGCGGCAAAATCCTGACGGCCTATCTCAGCCCAGTCACCGGGATGAAATACAGGAAACCATGCATCGCCGTTAACATCCGCGTGCACCTGAGTCAGATAAAGCCGATCCGCCAGCGCTAACGCTTGCTCGTAGATCTGCGCCCCACCAATAACCATCGCTTCATCACACCCATTAACGGTACAGACGCTCTCAGCCAGATCACGCGCAGCTTCGAGACTATTTACCACCTTAACATTATCAGGTTGATATTCAGCATCCCGACTGACGACAATATTGGTGCGACCCGGCAATGGCCGACCGATCGACTCAAATGTCTTGCGGCCCATGATAATAGGCTTTCCCATTGTTACCTGCTTAAAGTAACGCAGATCTTCCGGCAAGTGCCATGGCAGGTTGTTATTGATACCGATTACCCGGTTCTGTGCCTGGGCTACGATAATCGACAGCTTCATATCTTCTCCTAATGCTGATACCGCTCTGCAGTTCTTTTCTTTACAGACAGCTTTGGTAACATGGTTAGCCTGAATTTAACCACAGGGTTCATAACAAACCAATGAGACAATACCTCGATCTTTGCCAGCGAATAATTGATGAAGGCGTCTGGGTGGAAAATGAACGCACCGGAAAGCGCTGCCTGACCGTTATTAATGCCGACCTGACCTACGATGTAGCGGCAGGAGAATTCCCACTAGTCACAACCCGCAAGAGTTTCTATAAATCAGCTATAGCCGAGATACTCGGTTATCTGCGCGGTTACGATAACGCTGCTGACTTTAGGAAAATCGGTACAAAAACCTGGGACGCCAATGCCAATGATAATGAAGCCTGGCTCGCCAACCCCTACCGCAAAGGCGACGATGATTGCGGCTTTATCTACGGCAAGGTGGGCCGAAACTTTCCTAAGCCAGACGGCGGCAGCATTGACCTGTTGCGTAAAATTATCGACGATCTAACCAACGGTATCGATGATCGTGGGGAAATTTACACCTTTTATCACCCCGGTGCCTTTCATATGGGTTGCCTACGCCCGTGCATGTACAGCCATCACTTTTCTCTACTGGGTGACACGCTCTACTTAAACAGCACACAACGGAGTTGTGATGTCCCGCTGGGCCTTACTTTTAATATGGTGCAGGTATATTTCCTACTGGCAATCATTGCCCAGATCACCGGCAAGAAGCCTGGCAAGGCATACCATAAAATCGTTAACGCACACATTTATGAGGATCAGGTTGAACTGATGCGGGATGTCCAGCTCACCCGCGAACCTCTGCCACTACCTGTTCTGAAGATTAATCCAGCCATAAAAACACTGGAAGATCTGGAAACCTGGGTCAGCACTGATGACTTTGAAGTGGAAGGCTATCAATTTCACGACCCGATCCAATACCCTTTTTCGGTATAAACTTAGCACCCAGCGGCTGAACGGGCTTTACAACAAGCCCGATCTTTCCTCTTACTTTCAACAGAAACCATAATGACAAAAACTAAAATTGGTGGATGGCAGCAAAAAAAACGGGACATCGTATACGATAATCCCTGGATACAAGTGCAGCATGAAGAGGTCATCCGTCCCAACGGAACCGAAGGAATTTATGGCGTGGTTCACTTTAAGTCACATGCTATCGGCATTATCGCGATAGACGATGATGACAATACCTGGCTGGTCCGACAGAGCCGTTACCCCAACAATGAAACGACGATAGAGATACCCGAAGGCGGTGGCCCATTAGAAGAGCCGCCACTCGAAGCCGCCAAACGGGAACTACGCGAAGAGACCGGCTTAACCGCAGAGCATTGGCAGCCCTTTATGGAGCTAAGAACCTCCAACTCTGTCACCGATGAGATCGCCTTTATTTTTCTGGCAACCGGCCTTCGCCAGGGCAAGCAACAGCTCGAAGACACCGAAGATATCGAACTGATAAAGGTAAAAACAACAGAAGCCATTGAGATGGCTATTAGCGGCAAAATCACTGACGCGATGTCGGTTGCCGCTTTACTTAAGCTAGCGCTGATCCGTCGGGGCTAGTCTTTCGACAGACCTTATATCTTCAATTCTATCCCTCTTCAGCTCTGTTAACTGGTATACACCCACTCAAGCCAGCGTCTCACCGGTCTCTCTTCGATAAGCCACCACCAGCAGTACACCACCCAGCACAATCATCGGTAACGATAGCAACTGCCCCATCGTCATCCAGTCCAGCGCGACAAAACCCAGCTGGACATCCGGCTGACGGAAGAACTCCACACTCGAACGAAAGAGACCATAAAGAATCAGAAACAAAGCTGACACCGCCATCTTCGGCCGGGGTTTTGATGAATAGAACCAAAGAACCGTAAACAGCACGACCCCTTCAAGGGCAAACTCATACAGTTGTGACGGATGACGTGCCAACATATCGCCGGCACGGGGAAAGATAACCCCCCAACTCTGATCAGTAGGACGCCCCCAGAGCTCACCACCAATGAAATTACCGACCCGACCCGCTCCCAGCCCGATAGGAATCAGTGGCGCAACAAAATCACCGATATCAAAATAACTCTTCTGATACTTATGGGAGAAGTAGCCGATCGCAGCTATTACACCCAGCAACCCTCCATGGAACGACATTCCACCTTCCCAGACAGCAAACAGCCATAACGGATCATCAAGGAACTGACCAAAATTATAAAACAAGACATAACCAAACCGACCACCTAATACCACACCGACAGCACCCCAGAAGATCAGGTCCGACACCTGATCTTCGGTCCAGCCAGAGCCCTGACGCCGCGCCCGCTTCACACCCAGATACCAGGCAGAGGCAAAACCAACCAGATACATCAGTCCATACCAGTGAATTTTCAGTGGCCCCAGCGCCACCGCTATCGGATCAATCTCATGCACCCACATCTGACCTGTCATCCTTTTTAGCTAGAAAACGGCGTAAGCCGCGATCCTACAATAGATATATTAACGTTTTTGGTTTTAAATAAAGCCGATATGATACCAGCTGAGAGACCACTGTGTGCCTGATTCTATTCGCCTATAACTACCATCCAGACTACAGACTGATTCTGACAGCAAACCGGGACGAGTTCTATGCCCGGCCAACACGTCCGATGCAGTACTGGCCTGAACAGAGCAGCCTGGTAGCGGGTAAGGACCTGGAGCAGGGAGGGACCTGGCTGGGGCTGACTAACCAGGGGCGTTTCTCAGCATTAACGAACCATAGAGACGGCCGACAACCCAAACAGGGCGATCGCACCAGAGGCAACCTACCGCTAGACTTTCTCCTTAGCGAACAGAGCTGCGAAACGTTTATCAATTCACTATCACCCGATCGATTTGACGGCTTTAATCAGCTAATTGACGATGGCGAACAGCTTTGCTATTTATCCAATCGCAGCCATGCTTTGCAACCCGTACCGGCGGGCATTCATGGCCTTAGCAATGCCGTGTTCGACACTCCCTGGCCCAAGCTTGAAGCCCGCAAAACAGCCCTGAAAGACTGCATTGACAGCGGCGAACTGAGCAGCGACAAGCTGATTCAATTAATGGCTAACACTGATACTTTTCCCGACTCTCGACTGCCAGATACCGGCATCACCCTCGATTTTGAACGAATGCTCTCCGCCAGCTTTATACGTTCGGAAAACTACGGAACCCGGGCAACCACAGCACTGCTAATTAAACACAATGGGGAAGCAGAAATTGTCGAGCAGAACTACGAGCTAGGAGGTGCAACCGAACGCAACAGCATCCGATTACAGTTCAAGGAAGTAATCAGTCAGGAATAGTTGGACGGGTGAGCTGACCCAGACCTAGCTCCTGTAGTGTCTGGCGCAACTTCATATGAATCTTATCCACATTGTCCATCACAATAATCTGACTCAGCAGCTCTCTCGCCTGTTCAAAACTGATACCACGCAACGCGAATTTTACTTTCGGCAAATTGGTCGCGTTCATTGAGAGCACATCGTAACCCATCGCCATCAATAAGATAGCACCGCCAGGGTCCGACGCCATTTCACCGCAAATACTCACCGACACATTCTCTTTATGGGCCTCCAACGCAATAAACTGCAGTGCTTTCAGCACTGCAGGATGGTAAGAGACATAGAGGCCCGCCACCCGTGGGTTATTACGGTCTACAGCCAGCAAGTATTGAGTCAGATCGTTAGAACCGACAGAGATAAAATCAACCCGGCGGGCAAAACGACGCACCTGATACACCGCGGCAGGTACTTCAATCATCACCCCGATAAGCGGCTGATTAATGGTATATCCCTCTTCACGCAGCTCTTCCACCGCCTGTTCAATCAGCCTTTTTGACTCATCCACTTCCTGCACATTGGTAACCATTGGCAGCATTATGCGCAGATTATCCAACCCTTCAGCAGCTCGTAACATAGCCCTGATCTGAACAATAAAGATTTCCGGATGATCCAGCGTTACCCGAATACCTCGCCAACCCAGGAAAGGGTTATCCTCCACAATGGGGAAATAAGGTAACGGCTTGTCTCCACCAATATCGAGGGTTCGCATGGTCACTGGACGAGGCGCAAAAGCCTCAAGCTGCTTTCGGTATGTATCTGTCTGGTCCTGTTCACTGGGAAAAAAGTCCCTGATCATAAAGGGAATTTCGGTACGGTAGAGACCGATACCTTCCGCCCCCCGTTCCAGCGAACGGGCAACATCGGTAATCAGGCCCGTATTCACCCACAGAGGCATCCGATATCCATCAGTGGTTTCTGCAGGCAGGTCTTTTAACCCTTCAAGCCCGGCATTAACCTCATTTTCTTCGCGAAGGATATCCTGATAGCACTGGGACAGATCTTCCGATGGATTGACGAAAACCCGGCCGGAGTAGCCATCCAGAATAATGTTCAAACCTTCGATGCGGGTATAGGGCAGATCAACCACCCCCATGACCGTCGGAATGCCCATAGAGCGCGCCAGAATAGCCGCATGGGAGTTACCGGAACCGTTCACCGACAACAGACCAATCAGTTTCTCGGTGGGCACTTCTCCCAACATGGCCGGTGTCAGCTCATCGGCGACCAGAATTGTATTTTCAGGAAACTCAATTTCTGACAGCGCAGGACCGGACTCCTGCAAACAGGTCAACATCCGGCGCCCCAGGTCTTTGATGTCGGTTGCCCGCTCCCGCAAATAGGGATCATCCATCAGAGAAAACTGCTTCACATGTTCTCCGATGACTTGTTTCAACGCACCCTGAGCCCAGCTACCTTCTTTGATACGCGCGATTACTTCACCGCCCAGCGCATTATCATCCAACATGCGGATATAGACATCGAACAGCTCTCGCTCTTCACTACGCAAGCGTTTCGCTAAGCTACGCCCTACTTTTTTAATATCACGGCGAACCTGCGACAGAGCACTCTTAAATTTAGAAACTTCGGCCTTTACATCGTCGACCCGCCGATCCGGCACGCCATCCAGATCGGCCAGCGGCGTCATTACCACGGCAGGTCCAATCGCAACACCGATGCAACCTGAGACCCCTTCGAACTTACGATCCGACTCGGTTTTGTCCTGTTCCGATATGCGATTTATTGAACCGGTCGCCTCTGCGTGAGCGATCACCCCAGCCAATTGAGCCGAGATAGTCACCATAAAAGCTTCTTCGGCTTCATCAAACTTACGAATCAACTTCTGCTGAACTACCAACACCCCAAGCAAAACCCGATGGTGGATAATCGGCACCCCAAGAAAAGCATGAAACTTCCTTTCACCGGTGCCTTTAAGATAAGTAAATGCGCTGTGGGCTGCGGCATTCTCAAGATTGATAGGTTCAGCACGCTGACCCACCATGCCGACAATACCTTCATCAAGCGATAGGGATACCTGCCCTACTGATTTTCGATTCAAGCCCTGAGTCGCCATCAACACATAGCGTTCACGAGCCTGATCAAGCAGATAGATTGAACACACATCTGTGCGGATTGCACGCTGCACCCGTCGGACAATAACATCCAGCACCGACTCTAAGTCCGGTGCGGAGTTAACCTCCTGAACAATTTTACGCAGCGTTTCCAGCATGCAATGCTTACTCCTTTATAAACCAGCCTCCAAGGACTAGTCGTGTCAGCTTCGGCGACAATTCACGCATCGCCTTGCGATAAACATCCCGTTTAAACGCTACAACCTGCCCCAGAGGATACCAATAGCTTACCCAGCGCCAGCCATCGAACTCTGGAGAGTCAGTTGAATCAATCTCTACCGCGCTGTCGTCACTTAACATTCGCAGCAGATACCACTTTTGTTTCTGTCCTACACATACAGGATGGGAATGGTGCCTAATCATTCGTTTGGGTAGTCGGTAACGCAGCCAGCCTCGGGTCACGGCGATAACCTCAACATCATCTGGTGAGAGGCCTATCTCTTCTTTTAGTTCCCGATACATCGCCTCTTCAGGCGATTCTGATTCGTTAATTCCCCCTTGGGGGAATTGCCATGCATTCTGGCCAATACGTCTTGCCCACAGCACCTGACCCATCGAGTTAGCCAGAATGATACCGACATTCGGCCTGAACCCGTCTGAATCTATCACGGTGAAGTCCTTAGAAAACCTTTTCAGCTATTGTTCCATAATTTCAGGTAGTTCAGCAAATAGCACGGAGAAACAATTGCCTCCTCTCCGGCGACCCTCTATCCTAAGCGCTCTTTTGGTAGCGTTGGAGATGACACATTGAGTCTGGCAATTTTCGATCTGGATAACACCCTGCTTAACGGTGATAGCGATCACGCATGGGGCGAATTTCTTTGCGAAAAAGGGATCGTGGATAGCGAATTTTATCGTCAATCAAACGACTACTTTTATCAGCAATACAAAGCCGGTTCTCTGGATATCTATGAGTTTCTTGAGTTTGCCCTGAAGCCGCTGGCTGACAACGAACCACACATACTCCGCGAACTGCACCAGGAATTCATGACCACTAAAGTGGCGCCAATGATGTTACCAAAGGCAGTTACACTGCTACAGAAGCACCGGGATCAGGGGGATTATCTGCTTATTATCACCGCGACCAATCGCTTTGTAACCGGCCCCATCGCGGAGGCGTTAGGCGTTGATGATACGCTGGCAACCGAACCCGAACAGATTGATGGTCGCTACACAGGCAAAGTCGCAGGCACTCCCTGTTTTCAGTCCGGTAAAGTTGAGCGACTCAACACCTGGCTTGCGCAGACCCAACACTCATTGGACAACAGCTATTTTTACAGCGACTCGATCAACGATAAACCACTACTGGACCGGGTTACCAACCCCGTCGCCGTTGACCCGGACGAACGCCTGAAGCAAGCAGCAGACGACAATAGCTGGCCAATCATCAGCCTTAGATAAGACTAATAGACTCCCTGCTTCGACAACGCTCCGCCCTTCAAAGCGGGGCGTTTTTTTATACCTATTAACCTCTGGCTATTAACTAAATAGTCAGAGGTTATTGGTCAAATTGCCGTTTTACTGCAAGACTGACAGTAGATAAAGACAAATAACGTCTTAAAAGTCACATTCATAACAAACGGGAGGCTAAGGCGATGATGTTAATTCAAGAGATCATGTCGGAGCATCTTATTCCGCTAAGCGAAGAGATGTCTCTGCCGCAAGCGGTAGATCACCTGATGGCCAGTAATATGCTTGGGCTGCCAGTGGTCGACAGCAATAAACGTGTCATCGGCTTTCTGTCAGAGCACGACTGCATCCCTTATCTACTGGGAGACAGCTATCACTGTGACAGTCATGTCCTGGTAAAAAATATGATGCAGCCTGACCCGTTAACAGTGAGCCCAGCCTCTACTGTTTTAGAGTTAGCCCAGATAATGGCAACGAATAAGCCGAAGATATACCCCGTGGTTAAACAGGGCATTCTGGTGGGAGTCGTTAAGCGCGGCCAAGTCATGGCCGCACTCAATCAGCAGTTGAAACATTGCAGAGTCGCCTGACTTCATACATATCCTTTCCCCAGACATAAAAAATGCGCCGATGGGCGCATTTTTTATGTCCAGAACGATTACGGGCAAGGATTTGAAAAAGCAGTGCCTATCACCTCAATCTCAGCCAACACCTCTGCTGGCAACGTAAGATTGATCGAGTCAATATTGCTCTTCAGCTGCTCCATCGAAGTTGCGCCGATAATATTACTGCCAACAAATGGCTGACCATTTACAAACGCCAATGCCATCTGCGCCGGATCAAGACCATGATCACGTGCCAGCTGAACATACGCAGCGGTCGCTTGCAGCCCCGCCTCGGTCAGGTAACGTGAGAACCGCGGAAACTGATTTATCCGCGCCTGCGGCCCCGCACTGCCATCCAGATATTTACCGCTCAACGTCCCGAACGCCAGTGGTGAATAAGGTAGCAGCGCAACCTGTTCCCGCATCAGCACTTCGGTCAATCCCACCTCATCTTTACGATTTAGCAGGTTATAAGGGTTCTGGACCGACACCACCCGGGGCAGACCCAACGTCTCAGCATAACTGAGAAACTTCATCACCCCCCAGGGCACTTCATTAGAGAGCCCCACATAACGAATCAACCCTTCATCAACCAGCTCTTTAAGCGCTTCAAGCGTTTCCAGAATAGGTGTTCCGTCCGTCTCCGGCTGATGTTGATAATTCAGCTGACCAAAAAAATTAGTGGCCCGTTCCGGCCAGTGTAGTTGATAGAGATCGATATAATCGGTCTGTAAACGCTGCAGACTAGCAGTGATCGCCGCTCTGATATTAGCTCTGTTAAGGCGTACGTCCGGCCGAATATGCCTGGCCATCTCGGCAGGGCCAGCCACTTTCGTGGCAATGACCAGCTGTTCCCGGTTGCCCCGGGACTTTAACCAGCTACCAATATACTCTTCCGTACGTCCCTGAGTTTCAGCCATGGGGGGAACGGGATACATCTCTGCTGTATCAATAAAGTTGATCCCCTGAGACACGGCATAATCCAGCTGTTCATGAGCTTCAGCTTCGCTATTCTGCTGTCCGAAGGTCATCGTACCCAGACAGATACGGCTAACATTCAGATCACTGCCGCCCAGTAATTTATACTCCATCCCCCTTCCCCCGTGTTTCTGCCGTTTTAGGAGACCGGCAATAATCGTACAAAATAGGATTTCAGATAATCGGTCTCTGGAATCGCCGGATGCACCGGATGATCTCCCCCCTGATGGCCCTGATCAAAGATCTGTGCCTGGCGCTCAACCGTACGGCTTTCTGAACGGATAATATCTACCAGCCGCTCCCGTTGCAGGTGCATTGAGCAGGACGCAGAGATGAGTATGCCGTTCTTTTCCACCAATCGCATCGCCAGCTGATTAATCCGCTTATAGGCCTGCTCACCATTACGAATATCCTTACGCTTCTGGATAAAGCCTGGCGGGTCCAGAATTACGACATCAAACTTCTCTCCCTCTTCCAGCAGCATTTTACAGCCCTCAAACGCATCGCCTTTAAGTGTGGTGAAACGTTCTGCTCCGTTATTCAGAGCAGCGTTCTGATCCGCCACATCCAGAGCAAACTCAGAAGCATCAAGGCAGGTCACATGATCTGCACCTGCTGCCAGCGCCTGCACCCCCCAGCCGCCGATATAACTAAACAGATCCAGTACCCGTTTACCCTTCACATGCTGCTGCATCCGGGCCCGGTTGTCCCGATGATCATAAAACCAACCCGTCTTCTGCCCCGTATGTACCGGCGCGAGGAAAGGTACCCCATTCTCTTCAAAAGGCACTAGCTCAGGGACATCACCAAAGGCAACCTCAGAGTAACTTTCCAGCCCCTCTGTCTGACGCATCTTGCCATCATTTCGAAACAGAATACCCTGTGGTTTGAATACCTTTTCCAGTGCAGCAACAATATCCTCTTTGAACAATCCCATTCCTGCGGTGGAGATCTGTACCACAAAGATATCAAAGAACCGGTCAATCACCAGTCCGGACAAACCATCGCTATCACCGAAAATCAACCGGTAGCAGGGCTTATCAAAACAAGCTTCGCGCAGAGACAGAGCGATATTCAATCGATGAACGATCAGAGAACGATCCAGCGGGATCTTGATGTCCCGGCTGACAAGGCGCCCACAGATAAGCGTATTAGGGTTTACGTAGGCCAACCCTAAAGGTTTACCATTAGCACTCTCCACCACCACCTGCTCACCGGGGGCAAACTGCTTCAGCGGGGTCAGCTTGGTATTGACTTCGTTACTGTAGATCCAGACATGTCCACCGCGGAGACGCTTATCAGCGCCGGCATTCAAACGTAGTTGTTGCAAGGAGAATTACCTTCAGAGTTACAATTTAAAATTCATAAACCAGACCACAGTATAGTGCCAGTCCAGAAAACAGAAAGCCCCACCAAAGGCAGGGCTTAGCAGGTAAAGCTTTTCTTAATTAGCTTTCCGCTTCACAAAGTTCCGCGTAGCCATCAGCATCCAGCAGATCAGTTGTTTCAGATTCGTCTGACAAACGAATCTTGATAAACCAGCCATCACCATACGGATCGCTGTTTACCAATTCAGGAGAATCTTCCAACTCTTCATTAACAGCAACGATCTGACCACTGAGAGGCGCGTAGATATCAGAAGCCGCTTTTACAGACTCCACCACGCCAATATCATCACCTACAGCGAAGTCGGCGCCCACATCAGGGAGCTCAACAAACACTACATCACCCAGAAGATCCTGGGCATGGTCGGTAACACCTATGGTAACCACGCCATCACCTTCATCACGGATCCATTCATGGCTGGCAACATATTTCAGATCACTTGGGATATCGCTCATTATTCTCTTTCCTACAGTGAGAGTTTATGAAAACACTTTCTCGCCATTTCGTACGAATGACGGTTTAACCACTTTTACTTCGATTAGTTTGCCACGTATATCTACATGACATGTACCAGCAACATCGGCTGATACCCGGGCCATCGCTATAGAGCAGCCCAGTGTTGGAGAGAAAGTACCGCTGGTAATTTCACCCGCTTCCTCGCCATTTATTATCACTTTCTGATGACTTCGCAGCACCCCACGAGCCTCCAGCACAAGACCGATCATCTTCTCTTGAGTACCAGCCTGACGCTGTTCTTCAAGCGCCTTACGGCCAACAAAGTTACGCTCTGCAGGTTCCCATGCGATAGTCCATCCCATATTAGCAGCCAATGGCGAGACTTTCTCATCCATATCAGCACCATAGAGATTCATGCCGGCCTCTAGACGCAACGTATCCCGCGAACCCAAACCACATGGCGCAACACCCGCATCGGAGAGCGCCTGCCAGAAATCAGCAACATACTCTTCCGGCACCATCACCTCAAGTCCATCTTCGCCAGTATAGCCTGTTCTGGCAAAAAACCAGCCTTCAGACTCAACACCCTGAAAGGGTTTCAGGCTTTCAATCAACTTAACCCGGGACTCGGTTAGTACCGACTCAGCTTTGGCCAGGGCATTTGGCCCCTGAATCGCTACGATTGACAACTCTGGGCGCTCAGTCAGCGCTACATCATCAAACTTCGCCGTATGGTCCGCCATCCAGCGAAGGTCTTTCTCCCGGGTTGCGCAGTTAACAACAACGCGGAACCATTCACCGGCGACATCAGGTTCAGTCATCAGGTACACGATCAGGTCATCTACGACTCCACCGGTTTCATTCAGCATACCGCTGTAAAGCGCTTTCCCCTGTTGCTGTAACCGGGCAACGTCATTCGCCAGCAGGTACCGTAGATACTCTTTAGCATCCGCGCCGGTAACATCGACTACCGTCATATGAGAAACATCAAACATACCTGCATCGGTACGCACCTTATGATGTTCATCAACCTGAGACCCATAATTAATAGGCATTTCCCAGCCGCCAAAATCAACCAGCTTACCGTTCATCTGCTGGTGCTTTTCGTGTAGTGCGGTTTTCTGTCCCATAGTCTGTAACTCTTTCATCCTGAGCAATCAGCGATCACTCTGTCCTGGCACTGTTAATTATTTTCTTTCCGTACCGGTCCTGCAGGCCGAAACTGAAAAGGGCAGACAATGTATATAGATTCACCGGTCAGTGCAAATTTTGCCCAGCGATTTCCCCTGAGACATTAGTTCTAACCTCAAAAGCCAGTCGATGGCTCACACTAATCTTTAATCGGTCGGCGCGCCAGCCGCGGCAGATTTCCACTCAGCCCCATCGCCTGCTGCACCAGATGATTTTTAACCGGCGAAAAACGATTCATCAGATTCATACCGCTATTGCGCAACAATCTTGCCAGTGGTTCGGTGGAATTAAATAGCTGCTTAAAGCCTTCCATGGTCGCGGCCATCTGTAAATTTTCACTTTGCCGCGCCCGCTGAAAATGACGTAGCTGAAACTCTGAATTCCATTGCACGCCTTTCTCAAGACTATCCAGAAGCGTTTCAGCCAGCGCTGCGGCATCCATCAATCCCAGATTTACACCCTGCCCGGCTAAAGGGTGAATCGTGTGCGCGGCATCACCAATCGCGGCAAAGCCTGCTTTCACATATTGCCGGGCATGCCGTTGCCGTAGCGGAAAGACGAAACGCTGATCCGCATGCAGAACTTTACCTAAACGAGACTCAAACGCCTGCTCAAGCGCCTGACAGAACTCTGTTTCATCAAGAGCCATCAGCGCCTTAGCGTGATCCGGTGAGGTTGACCAGACAATAGAGCTCAGACCATCCTCAGGCAGCGGCAGAAAAGCCAGCGGACCATCATCGGTAAAGCGCTGCCAACAGGTTGCCCGATTGGGTTTATCCGTCGTCACCGTGGTAACAATGGCATGATGACCATAATCCCACTCCCACATACCGATGCCAGCTAAACGTCGAGTGCTCGACAGAGCACCATCAGCCGCAACGACACATCGAACCCGACACTGTTCGCCGTTATTCAATGTCAGCACCCGCTGACTGTCAGCATCCGCCTCCGTCATCTCAACAATTTCTACGCCGGTGCTAAATTCAACATTGTTCTGCTCTGCGATTTGTTGAGTCAATGCCGCCTGAGTCACCCGATTTTCAACGATATGCCCCAAACAGGGTTCATGTAATTCAGTGCAGTCAAAACGGATCTGACCCGTGCCTTCGCCGTCCCAGACATCCATCGCCCGATAAGGCATCAGACGCATCTGCTGAATCTTCCCCCAGACACCGGCAACCGATAACACCTGTTGCGACGCGACGGTCAGAGCACTCACCCGGGGGTCATACCCCTTTTCACGCTGAGACAACTCCCACGCTAACGCTTGCTGCGGCTCGATCTCCCGGCTTTCAAGTATTCTTATTTTCAGGCCACTGTCAGCCAACAGGGCTGCCAACGTCAGCCCAACCATCCCAGCACCAACGATTACCAGGTCTGTTTCGATCGGTTGTGTCATTGGATTCCTCTGAGGGGGGATGAATGTAATACAACTATAGTGTTCATTAACGCAAATCCGGCGTAGGCTGATCCAGCCCCATCGCACTGCGGGCAAATACCGTTTTCGCCAAAGGACACACATCCAGTAACTGCAATCCGGCACTACGTCCCAGCGCCAGTAAGGGATTAGCATTTGAAAACAGTTTCATCGTTTTATCACTAAAACCAATCGTCTTCTGCTGATCAACACGCACCTGTTCGGCAAACCGGGCGAGATGCGCCATCTCACCCAGATTCACACCGGCTTCACGCGCCTGAATAAGCTCTGCAGCCAATGCAACAACACCGCGCAATGCCAGATTATAGCCTTGTCCGGCTATCGGATGCAGCGCATGAGCAGCATTGCCCAATACCACCAGCCCCCGTCTGACCTGTTCATCGGCCACACTGAGCTTAAGGGGATAACTAAAACGCTCACCCACTTTAACAAACTGCCCCGCTCGGTAGCCAAACCGCTCATGGATCCGGGCGATAAACTGTTCATCAGAAAGCGCCAGCACATCTTCGATCTGATCATCCGGGACAGTCCATACTAATCCGAAGCGGTGACTCACATTTGCTTGATCCTGGGCCTCTGAAGGCAAGTCTTCTAAAGGTAACAAGGCCATTGGCCCGGTATCGGTAAAGCGCTCATAAGCGACATTGCGGTGGTCAGCTTCCGGGCTGATATTAGTGACCACAGCATGCTGTTGATAACTCTGCTGTTGATAACCTATACCCAGCTGCTCGCGCAAATCTGATCGTCCACCGTCAGCCATCACCACCAGTTCAGCGGTCAACTGATGTTCAAGTCCCTGTGACGCGAGCGAGACCTCCATCCAGTCATCCTGGTACCGCACTGCACTGACCTCAGCCGGACAGATAAAATCGATATGTCCGGCATCTTCCTGCGCCAGACGCTTGAGTAATACCCGACCCAGCCAGTGATTTTCAACCACATAACCCAACGCAGCCACCTGTTCATCCTTCGCATTGAGTCGCGCCGCACCAAAACGGCCTTTGTCTGACACATGAATATCGGTAATCGGGCACAGGTGTTCCCGCAGTTGCTCCCAGATACCAATCTGTTCGTAGATCAACCGACTGCCATAGGCCAGTGCCGTTGCACGGGCATCATAACTGGGCTGATAGTCCAGGCAGCCTTCATCAGGCAGAGGGAACGCTTCGACCACAGCGATAGACAACCCTAGCCGTTTACCCGCAGGTATCAACGCTGCAGCCAGGCTCGCGCCGACCATACCTCCGCCAATAATCAGGATATCGTAGTGCGACTTCATAACGATTTCGGGTGCATAAAAATACTCATCTCTATCACGGCTTAATTGGCCATCAGGGCTTCTATGTCAGCGACAGCGGTGGGGACCGCCGCACTTAAATTCTCGCAGCCTTCCTCGGTCACCAGAATATCATCTTCAATGCGTATACCTATGCCACGCCACTTCTCGTCCACTAGCTCATTCTGCGGTGAGATATAGATACCCGGTTCTACTGTCATCACCATGCCCGCTTGCAATGGCCGCCAGTCCCCGTCAACTTTATAATCACCCACATCGTGTACATCCATGCCCAGCCAGTGACCGATTCGGTGCATATAGAATGCTTTGTACGCCCCCGTTTCAATCAAGCCTTCAACATCGCCTTTGAGTAACCCCAGCTTCACCAGCCCCTTGGTTAAAACTTCGACCGACAGATCATGAATTCTGATCCAGGGAACCCCTGGACGAATCGCTTCGATACAAGCCCTCTGCGCTTCCAGTACTAATTCGTAAACTGCTTTCTGCTCAACACTGAATTTTCCAGAAACGGGAAAGGTCCGGGTGATATCTCCCGCGTAATAATCAAGCTCACAACCCGCATCGATCAGTACCAGGTCTCCCTGCTTCAGCACATCCCAATTTTCGGTGTAATGCAAAACGCAGGCATTATCACCGCCACCCACGATGGAGGAATAGGCCGGTTGTCGACAACCATTCATAGCAAAATGATGGGTAATTTCTGCTTCCAACTGATACTCAGTAAGGCCGGGTTTACATTGCTGCATCGCCCGAACATGGGCTTCCGCGGAGATTCGACCCGCTTCGCGCATCACCTCGACTTCATCTTCCGCTTTAAATAAACGCATCTCGTGCAGCAGGTGATCCAGCATCACAATTTCACCCGGCGCTACAGCCCCCATACGAGCTTGTTTGCGGATACTGTTCAGCCAGTCACGTACTTTTTCGTCCAACACCTGATCTGTGCCGATAGAGTAATAAAGCCGGTCACAGCCTTGCAAAAGCTGTGGCACTCGCTCGTCGATTTCAGCAACAGCATACGCCTGATCCATACCATACTGATTGCAGACCCCTTCAGGCCCGGCACGATAACCGTTCCAGATCTCCATCTCAGGATCGCGATCCCGGCAGAACATTACAACCTGCCCTTCATTTCGGTCTGGAATCAGCAGCAATAACGCATCCGGCTCATTAAAACCGGTAAGGTAATAGAAACCACTGTCCTGTCGAAATGGATATTCTACATCCCGGTTTCGAGCGATCTCTTTCGCAGAAGGGATAACGGCGACGCTGCCGGGGCTCATCTGTGCCATCAGCTGCTGACGACGAACGGCAAAACTCGATTGACTGATGCGCATATGCGAAATTACTCCCTGCTCAATGTAAAGTCGTATCCGATGCAGCGCCTTGTTGCGGAGGCTGCGGATTACACTCAGTAAAAATCATCATTGACGATACCCGAATATATTCTTGAAGCTCCATCAGGTCAGACTCATTATCCTCGTCAGCATCCGGCTCAAGCTCTATCTGGGCAATCTGTTCCATATCACCCAACGCTTCCTTCAACTCATCGCTCAGCGACTCATTGGTATGCCCGCCCTGCAGACCGAATCCGGTCAGGAATCCCTGACACCAACTTCCCAGAGCCTCAGCCCGCTCAGCAATAGTCAGGTCGTCATCAGGCAGCAACAGTTGAAAACCGAAATCGACCTGTTCAAGTTGAGCGAGCACGCCATCGTAGAGATCGGTTAGCGCCAACTTAGAGGATTCATGACGAAAATCGGATATATCGGTCAGTTCAGCAGACAGTTTCAACCAGGCTTCATGGCTGAACCGCGCGCCCGCTGACAAATAACCAGATAACAAGCCGTGTAATTCTGCAGCACTGCTTGTCATGCTATCCTCTGCAACTAACATATCGCAGATCTCATAATATTCAGGGATAAAGTCTTCTGGAGACTGGGTTTCAGACATGAAGGGGGTACTCTGTATAAGCTTAACTTTTCTGGATTTATATCCTAGCACTTCAACCAGAGGTGCACCACGAAACAGCACTCGATTACCAGCCATTTTCCGCTTATTATACTGACTCTGATAACAAGGCCTGAATGCTATGTCTGCGCACGCTTTAGAAACACTGGAAAGACAGATCAACGAGCTCATCCTGCACTGCCAGCAACTGACGCAGGAAAACCAGGCGTTGCATCGCCACATTGCCGAGCTGCGTGAAGAGCGTAATCAACGCTTACAGATTACTGGTAAAACTGACCAGAAGATTGAAGCGATGATCAGCCGTCTTAAAACACTGGAGCAGCAGGCATGAGTAACGCCCCCCGCAATATATCCGTTTCGCTGATGGGTAAAGATTACGTCGTTGCCTGCCCCCCTGAAGCAGAGCCTGAGCTACTTAAAGCAGCGGCGTATTTAGATCAGAAAATGCTAGAGATCAAAGCCAGCGGCCGAATCATAGGAACAGAGAAAGTTGCTGTAATGGCAGCGCTGAACATCGCTTATGAACTACATAATAAGCAAACATCTGAACAACAGACAATTTCGGGACGCCTGGGAGAACTGAGCAAGTTAATTGAAGCGACCCTACCCAGCGCTAAATAGCCGATGCAAAAAAGCAGCCTCAGTAGACTATCGGGCTGACCTTATCGCTGATTATGCTTGAAAAATTTTCATCAATTATAATTAATCATTACTTTTCAAGTGGTTAATTATCTTCCTCAATTTATCAAATAGCACAGTTAAGTTTTAATTCAAGGCTGACTTTCGATTTTTGACCAGTATAATGGCAACAGCTCCCTGAGGTTATTGGTAGTCTGGTTAGTCCCTTGAGCCGATAATCACACTTTTGGAAGTTTCCTGGTTTAATGATGTGCATGTCCGCCAGACGGAAAGCCTAATTTACTCCGGAGGCTACCACCTTGAACCTTCGGGTTCAGGGCCGATATCAGCGCCGCAACCTTGGGGAGTCTTTTATCTTTTCTTCTATGTCCTTCCTATGACTCAAGCTACCGATTTTAAAAAAAATCTGCGCCGTCAAATGCGCAAAGCCCGCCGTTCTCTTAAGCCGGTACAGCAACGTCAGCATGCACGAGGCTTACTCGCAACTATACGCCGACTCACTCAGTTCCGTCGTAGTCAGAATATTGCTCTGTATCTGCCAAGCGATGGCGAGATTAGTCCAGAAGAGGTCATCCACTACTGCCGAAAATTTGGCAAGCAGTGTTATCTGCCGGTACTTCATCCTGTCCGCCATAACCGTCTCTGGTTTATTGCGTATAACAAAGAGACCGTTCTGGTTAATAATATTTATGGCATTAAAGAACCCCCGCTGATCAAAGCACCACGACGTCCGGCCTGGGCACTGGACCTGGTTCTGTTACCACTGGTGGCGTTTGATGAAGAGGGCGGACGACTGGGGATGGGCGGCGGCTACTACGACCGGACCTTTGCATTTAAGCAGAGCTGGCGTAAAGAGAGAGGCACCCGTCTGATCGGGCTGGCACATGATTTACAAAAAGCAGACCGGTTAAAAACCGAGAGTTGGGACATTCCTCTTGAAGGTGTCGCAACCGAAAAGAGCTTCTACAACGCGCGTCGGTAACCAGGCCTTCAAGTAAAGACTTAACCTTTAAAAACATCCCCTACGAGAGATACGAATTCAATATCCGCATTGCTTACACCGGTAAAGACAGTGCCCAGTACAAATACGGCGATCAGAACAACAACTAGATCCGGTCCTTTTTTCATTTTCTCTGCTCAAATACTACGGGTTAATTAGGTTACTAAAAAGCGCCGACAAGTCTTCCATAACGCAAAAAATTTGCAAGCATTTTCCGCAACTTATAAGCACTTTATCGACAAATACGTTAAAACTTTAACAAAAGACCGTGATTTCCCATAAAAAGTTCCCCTTAATCGGAAAAAACTTACAAAAAAGCAGGGAAAAACGCCAAAACAAACGGCATCGTCGCCATGGAGATCAGAATTTGACCCGTAATAATTGCGGCCATTAGTTGAGCGTCTCCGCCTAACTGCCGTGCCAGCACATAGGCTGTCGATGCCGTAGGTAACGCACTAAACATCAACAACACTTGCGCGACCAACAGCGACTCAACAAATAGCCCACAAATCAGCAGCATCAAACAGGGAAACAGTAGCAGTTTGACCGCGCTGCTATAGATCACGGAGCCACCCGTTTTTCGTAATGCAGAAAGGTTTAGTCCTGCACCCACCGCCAACAAGCCCAGCGGCAATGCAACACCGCTCAACAACCCGGCAACCGACGCCAGCGCCCAGGGGAGCCCTACTCCCGAGATATTCAGAGAGATCCCCACCACACAGGCGATAATCAGAGGATTTTTGACTAAAGCCAATAGCACACTCAGCAATCCGGCTTCTTTGCGGGTATAGAAGCTAAACACCAGTACACAAAGCAGGTTTAGCAGAGGCACCATAACGGCCATCACTACCGCAGCAACCGCTAACCCTTCATCACCAAACAACGCAGCGCTCGCCGCCAGGCCGACATAGGTGTTAAAACGCATGCCTCCCTGATACACCGAGGTAAAGCTGCTATTCTCTAACGGTTTTATCCACTGCACCGCCACTAACAGGCTGGTCCCTGCCGCCAATAACAGAATCACTGCTAGCGCAACTTCGCCAATCGGCACGGCACCGACATCAGCAAGGCTCAATTTGTAGATAAGCAACACTGGAAATAATAAAAAATAGATCAGCTTTTCTGCCGGCTCCCAGAACCCGTCGCCGGGAAACCCGCCACGTCGAATAGCATGCCCAACACAAACAAGGGCAAAAATCGGCCACAATGCCGTGAGAATCTCATTCATCTATGTGTATAATCCTATTTAGCTGGCATCAACGGGGACAGTGATACCAGCACGGACATTCTATAGAGGAGCAGGCAATAATGACATCTCTCGTACTCACAGTGATCGCCCCGGATAAGCCCGGTCTGGTTGAACAGCTGTCCCAAACAATCGCGACCCACGGAGGCAACTGGCTGGAAAGCAACATGTCGCGTCTGGCCGGTAAGTTTGCCGGTATACTCATTGTCTCTGTCGCAACAGAACAATCTGAATCACTGCAAAATGCTTTGCAGGCACTTGAATCTCAGGGCCTTAAAGTTACTGTAGAAAGCAGCCAGGAACAGGCAGCTGGGGCTCAGGGTAGCAGTATTTCGCTGGAACTGATCGGCCACGATAAGCCTGGCATTGTGCGGGATATTTCGCATGCATTGAGTCGTTTCAACATCAATGTGGAGCGACTATCCACGGAACTGGTCAGCGGATCGATGTCCGCCGAAGAACTGTTCAAGGCCGAAGCGGATCTGACCGTACCAGCCAATGTTGACCTGGATGATCTGCAGCAATCACTGGAAGACATCGCTAGCGATCTGATGGTTGATATTACCCTCAACTAACAGCCACTACGCAAGAAAAAATGAATCAAAAAAAACCCGCAGTTTGCGGGTTTTTTTATATCCGGCCATTTAACGAATAGCCGTAACTGTTAGCCTTTTAGCTACGTGCTGACAACATGCGTTCAGCACGGTCACAGGCTTTGCGTACCTGATTTGGCGCCGTACCACCGATATGGTCTCGGGCACTAACAGAGCCATCCAGGGTCAGGACATCAAACACGTCCGCAGTAATCTGATCGGAGAACTGTTGTAGCTCTTCCAGCGTCATCTCACCCAGATCTTTATTCTGCTCGATACCATAAGCCACCGCTTTACCTACGATCTCATGGGCGTCACGGAATGGAATCCCTTTACGTACGACGTAGTCAGCCAGGTCAGTTGCAGTCGAAAAGCCACGCAGTGCTGCTTCACGCATGTTCTCACGCTTAGCTTCAATCGCCGGCACCATGTCAGCAAACGCACGCAGGCAACCTTTAATCGTATCGATCGCATCAAAAAGCGGCTCTTTATCTTCCTGGTTATCCTTGTTGTAAGCCAGTGGCTGAGACTTCATCAGCGTCAGCAATGACATCAGATGACCATAGACCCGACCACTCTTGCCCCGCACCAGTTCAGGCACATCCGGATTCTTCTTCTGCGGCATAATAGAAGAGCCGGTACAGAAACGATCTGGCAGGTTGATAAAGTTGAATTGCGCTGAAGCCCACATGACTAGCTCTTCCGAGTAACGAGTCATATGCATCATCATAATGCTGGACGCGGCACAAAACTCAATCGCAAAATCACGGTCCGATACAGAATCCAGTGAATTTTCAGTCGGCGCAGTAAAGCCCAGTAACTCGGTGGTCATTTGACGGTCAATTGGATAAGTTGTTCCTGCTAATGCAGCAGCACCTAGCGGCAAAATATTAACCCGCTTACGGCAATCAGCAAAACGCTCATAGTCGCGACTCAACATCTCAAACCAGGCCATCAAATGATGACCAAAAGTAACCGGTTGTGCCGTTTGCAGGTGAGTAAAGCCCGGCATCACGGTATCCGCTTCCTGACGAGCCAGGCCAATGATTCCCTGTTGCAGCCGGATAATCTCAGCCAGAACATGGTCAACCTCTTCACGTACATAAAGACGAATATCAGTCGCCACCTGATCATTACGTGAACGACCTGTATGCAGTTTTTTACCCGTAACACCAATTTTTTTAGTCAGGGCTGCCTCGATATTCATATGAACATCTTCCAGCTCAATCGACCATTCAAAGTTGCCACTTTCAATATCGGACTGAATTTCACTCAGTCCCTGCAGAATATCTGCGCACTCAGCTTCAGTCAGAACGCCGACTTTAGTCAGCATCTTCGCATGAGCAACTGAGCCCTCAATGTCCTGCTTATACATCCGCTGATCAAACTGAACTGATGCCGTAAAACGTGCAACAAAGGCATCTGTAGGCTCATTAAAACGGCCGCCCCATTGCTGGTTGGTTTGTTCTTCACTCATGCTGAAACCTCAAATCTTTCATCCGCACACTTGGCTGCCGGATCTTGTCCTGAATCAATGGCGGGCATTATACAGTAACCCACCCCCCTACCGCATGTCTGATCAGCTGCTCACTGGCTACTTATCTGTTAAAATCGATAATTATTTTGCATAGCTGACCGGGCAACCGCCCTCCAGGATCCCGTATGACCGATAAAGTAGTCCGTATTGCCACCCGTGAAAGTCCTCTTGCCCTCTGGCAGGCTGAGTATGTTAAAGCTGAGTTAGAAAAGTTTCATCCCGGCATAAAAGTCGAACTGTTGGGCATGACCACCAAAGGTGACGTACTGCTGGACTCGCCACTTTCAAAGATTGGCGGCAAGGGGTTATTTGTAAAAGAACTGGAAGTTGCGATGCTGGCAAATGAAGCCGATATCGCCGTACATTCAATGAAAGATGTACCGATGGAGTTTCCAGAAGGACTCGGACTGGCCGTTATCTGCCCACGGGAAAAACCTACCGATGCCTTTGTTTCCAACAATTACAAAGTGTTGGATGATCTCCCCCAGGGAGCTGTCGTCGGGACATCCTCTCTGCGCCGGGAAGCACAGATACGGGCAAAGCGTCCCGATCTCCAGATCAAGACCCTGCGCGGCAACGTCAATACCCGGTTGCGTAAACTGGATGAGGGTCAGTACGACGCGATCATTCTCGCGACCGCTGGCCTTATGCGCCTTAAAATGCATGATCGCATCGCCAGCGAAATCACTCCGGAAGAAAGCCTGCCCGCCGGTGGACAGGGTGCTGTCGGTATCGAATGCCGCCTGAATGACGTGGCCACTCTTGAACTGCTAAAACCGCTACACGACCCGGAAACCGCTTACCGGGTTATTGCCGAACGGGCGATGAATCGTCGTTTAGAAGGCGGCTGTCAGGTGCCTATCGCCTGCTTCGCCACCCTTAACGATGCCGGCGATGAACTCTACCTACGCGGACTGGTTGCCAGTACCGATGGCACCGAGATTCTGCGGGACGAACTGCGTAACAGCCCGGATAATGCTGAAGCGATGGGTATCGAGCTGGCTGAACGCCTGCTGGATGCCGGCGCTGCAAAAATTCTGGCGGCCGTTTATCAGCAGAATGCCTAAACCCCGGATACTGGTCACCCGGCCTGCACATCAGGCGGCCGGGCAAGCAGCATTACTGGAAGGTTCAGGCCTTGAGCCGGTGCTATTACCCCTACTGGAGATCACACCGGTAGACGCATCGGATCCTGACTTTAACCTGCTAAAAAGCAAAGTGATGGATCTCGATCTATATCACAAAGTTATTTTTATCAGTGCTAATGCCGTCACCTGTGGCATCGACCTGATAGACCAGTACTGGCCACAATTACCCATCGGTATCGAATGGCTGGCAATTGGCCGTCAGACAGCGGCGCAACTCAATAGCCTTGGCATCACCGCCACTCAACCCTCGAACGGCTATGATTCTGAAGCGCTTCTCTCCCTCCCTCAATTACAGCAGATTGCGACTGATAAGATTCTGATCATGCGCGGCAAAGGTGGCCGGGAAACCCTCGCTGAGCAGCTGAGTCAGCGCGGCGCAATAGTTGAGTACGCCGACCTTTACCGTCGCACTGCACCACACTATACCTCTGAACAGATCAGCAGTATTATCAGTAATACCAACAACAGTAGCGCCCGAGCCGCCCCCCTTGCCGCCGTATTAATTACCAGCGGAGAAGCGCTCAATAATCTGACGCAACTGATGACAGAGCACAGTTTTAAGCCGCTTCTGCATACAACATTGGTTGTACCCAGTGAGCGAGTCGCACGAATTGCAGCCGAGTTAGGCTATACTCGAGTTATTACCGCCAGCGGGCCGGACAATCAGGCGATGGCAGAAACAGTTTTATCGACTATCGATATGGATGACAGAACATGAAAAAAAGCGGGAATAACAATCCAGCCACTTCCGATAAACAAGATGAAGTGATTGAGGGAGAACTGATCGAAAAGGAGAGCTCCCCCGCCAATACCGAAGAAAAATCGGCTAAAAAGCCGGTAGAGAAGCCGAC
This sequence comes from Amphritea japonica ATCC BAA-1530, assembly GCF_016592435.1. NCBI lineage: Bacteria > Pseudomonadati > Pseudomonadota > Gammaproteobacteria > Oceanospirillales > Oceanospirillaceae > Amphritea > Amphritea japonica. The sequence goes on from NZ_AP014545.1 coordinate 3,674,559, forward strand.
AACAAAAGAAAAAACGGCTAGCAAACAGAAAAAATCTCCCCCTAAAGAACCCGAACAGCCAGACACACAGCCGCCTAAACAAAAGCCGAGCTGGGCTGGCAGAATCGCACTTCTGCTGGCATTGATTGCACTGGCCGGTGTGGGTTACCTGTATTGGCTCCAGCTTCAGGCTGGTTCTGTCATGGAACAACGTCAACAAGAAGCTGCAACTAAACTGAATAGTTCGATGGAAGGCGGTCAGCAACAGCTGAAACAGCAGATCAGCTCACTGACTCAGAAACTATCAACCCTGGAAGGCAAGGCTGCTAAAGAGCAAAGCAACATTGCTGAACTGCAAAATCGTCTGACACGCAGTATCCAGCAGGTCACCGCCGAACAGAAAAATACCCGTGAAGACTGGTTACTGGCAGAAGTTGAATACCTGCTGCGGCTCGCCAATCAACGGGTACTGATGGAACAGACACCTAAAGGCGCATTACAGTTGTTACGCTCTGCCGACAAGATCCTGAGCGAAACCGACGATGTCACCATCTACGCAATACGTAAAGCTGTCGCAGCGGATATCGCCGCCCTTGAAGCCGTACCCGAGCTGGATACCGAGGGAGTTTTCCTACGACTGGGCGCACTCAACGCTCAGGTCGATCAGCTTCAGGTTGTACCGCTAACCGAGCAGCATAAATTGCCAGAACTGGTGAACGAAGTAACCAGCGACGAGTTCGCTTCTACCTGGGGTGCGGATATGAAGCAGGCCTGGGCTACTGTCGCCAGCAAGTTCGATCAACTGGTCGTTATCCAGGATCGCAGCGAACCGGTAGAGCCTCTGCTCTCCCCCCAGCAAAGCTACTACCTGCAGCAAAATCTGCACCTGATGCTTGAACAGGCACAACTTTCTCTGCTTCAGCACAAGCCAAAGAGCTACCTTAACAGCCTGACGAAAGCGCAACAGTGGGTAGGCACTTACTTTGAGCAAAATCACAGTAACACCCAGGCCTTGCTGAAAGCCCTGAAAGATCTTGAACAGGTTCAGGTTGCCCCACAGATGCCGAATATTTCTGGTTCTCTGGCCACCCTGAAAAGCTACCTCAAACAGATGCGTACGCTGAAAGAGGGAGCTGCCTGATGAAACGCATATTTATCCTGCTGCTGGTCATTATGTTTGCCGGCACCTGGCTCGGCCAGAAGATGATCCAGGACTCAGGCTATACTCTGCTTGCCTATGGCCAGACCACGATAGAAATGAGCCTATGGGTATTTATGGTAATAGCCGTCGCGCTGTTCTTTGCCCTTCACTGGGGCTTAAACCTGCTCAGTCGCTCGCTTAAGTCAGGCACAACGCTAAGACTCTGGAGCGGCAGCCGCAAAAGCCGGATCGCCCATAACAAAACCCTTAAAGGTTTAATCGCTCTGTCAGAGGGCAACTGGTGGAAGGCTCAGCGCTTGCTGACTCTGTCAGCCGATAACGCTGATCTGCCACTGATTAATTATCTGGCTGCCGCCCGTGCAGCACAGGAGCAGGGCGACGACGATGTCTGCGATGAACTGTTACAGAAAGCCAGAGCCTCAGCCCCTGAAGCCGAGACAGCCATCGGCATTTTCCACGCAGAGACACAACTTTCCCGCGGACAGCTCGAACCCTGCCTGGCCACTCTGCTAAATCTGCGAAAGCGCTCACCTAAGCACTCCTATGTGCTCAAACTGCTCCGCAAAGCATATATCCAGCTGGAAGACTGGCAAGCATTGAAGGCACTGATTCCTGAACTGCGTAAGCAGAAAGCTCTGAAGCCTGAGAAACTCACCAAAACTGAACAGCTATGTTTTCAAAAGCTCCTGGAGCAGAGCATCGCTCTACCCGACGGCACGGCGGCTGAAGACAAACGTAAAGCACTGGGTGAAACCTGGCATAACATGCCATCCCAGCTAACCAACGACAACGTCCTTGCCCGCCACTACACCACTCTGCTGGTCGACATCGGCGCGGAAGCCAAAGCTGAGCCCGTACTGAAAGGCCTGATCAAAAGCCAGTGGGATGACGAACTAGTGAACCTCTATGGCCGCATTGAAGGAGGCAATCCTAAGAAACAACTGGATACCGCCCGTAGCTGGTTAAAAGACTACCCACTCAACCCCGACCTGCTACTCACACTGGGCCGCCTGTCACAGCGCAACGAGCACTGGGGCAAAGCCATCACCTACTTCGAACAAAGCCTGGAGCAAAGCCCCAGAGCCGAGACACTGAGCGAACTGGCACGACTGCTAAACAACCTCGGCGAAACCGATAAAATGCGCGCCCTGATGGAAAGGCATCTGGGGGTTATCGGGGGCGGTTTGCCTGCTCTGCCGTTGCCTAGCAAAGGGACCAAGATCGCAGCATTATAGTCGCTAGAACGCAGCAAAAAGCGCTGCTTGCTAGACGTCGCTTCGCGACTTGCTCGTGGCTAGAAAAAGCGTAAAGAGAAGAGAGCCTAGGCTCTCTTTTTTGTTTTTGGGCGTTCTTATTACGGTCAGAATTAACCCTTTGATTTAATTGAACCTGAGACTTATGCTAGAAAATAGATAAAAGCAGGGAAGCTGCCTCTAGAGTTCACTACAACACTGTAGAACAACTCTCTTCATGTTAGCTATCCTGCTGATATATAAAACCAAAGTAATCTTTAGCTAATTAAATCTTAGGAATTATAGTGCCAAGGGGCTCTATAACTAGCTGTTAAATTCTAGGGAAGAACATGAAGTGTTGGGCGAAAAACGTATCTCCCTGTTGTAATAAGCAATCTAGCGAGCACTATATCTCAAAGGGACTTTTCAGCGATAAGATGCTTTTCGTTGAAAATGCTCCTTTTCTTGGTGGAGCTAGTAAAGAGATTTCAAAGGCTTCTCTAACTAGAAATTGCCTGTGCAAGAGGCATAATGAAAGGCTTTCCATATATGATGCTGAAGCGATTCATTATGGAGAATCTCTGAGGTATTGCTTAGAGCTATCTATCAAGAGAAGAAAATCAAACGCAAGAAAGTTCAGTCTGCACACAAAAAGTATCAATTACGATCGTTTCAATCGTTGGTTCTTAAAAACCTACTTGGGTTTAGCTGAATTCTTCAGATATGACTCGGCAATAGACAAAGAAGAATTAGCAAAGCTAGTGTATTCAGAAACCTCTATTAAGCACTACCTGCATTTAGAAGTGGCAATGGAAATACAAGAGGACTTCCAAATAAAGGAATCTGTATCTATCGCGCCATTAGAGAAAAATGAGAAGACAATCGGCATGCAAGTAGAGCTATATGGTATCCGACTTAATGGAGTATTCTCAGATAGACCTGAACATATTCAGAAACCTATCAAAATAAGGTTTAATGAGCATAAACAAGGCCCATCTTGCATGGTCAAGTTCGGATGAATTTAACAAGGGCCAGCAATGGACCTGCAAATCTGTCACTTAAATTGCTGGCGCAATTACGTGCCATAGATCAATGGGGTCAGAGTCATTGATTTTCTAGCAGTGTAACGACCGATTTTTCTAGCAAGGGCGCAGCCCGTCTAGCAAGCAACGTGCTCTTCGTTGCGGTCTTCGTTCTTAGACGTGGCAGGATTTCTTGAGCTGTTTGCCGGATTAAACTGCACAATCAGGCATCTGGATTACGACCAATCCCCCGAGTTACACACCTACTTAATTGTGCAGAAAAATTAACCTCTGAGTTACTCATGCTACATCGCCGTGGGGGCACAGCTCCTACAACAAAAAAGAGAGCCATCGGCTCTCTTTTTTCTATGCTCTTTCTAGCAAGGGCGAAGCCCGTCGAGCAAGTCGCGCAGCGACATCTAGCAAGCAACGCGCTCTTCGTTGCGTTCTAAAGACGCTTACTTCTTCCGGGGCGCGTAAGCAAAGACGTCAGAATGAATCTGTTCGTCCTGCAAACCTTTGGCCTCACACGCGTCGGCCAGCGCATAAACCATGCCCGGTGAGCCACTGGTGAAGATCTCAACATTCTCAAAGTTGTCAAAATCAGCCACGATGGCATCCGGCAGTAACGCGCTGCGACCGGACCAACCGGGGCTATTGTCTGGCTCGCTAACAACCAGATGAACGTGAACATTAGTATGTTCAGCAGCCCACTGCAAAGGCAGTTTCTCCAGATAGAAATCCGCTTCTACCCGGGCGCCCCAGTAGATATGAATCGGGTTTGTAACCTGATTCGCCAACAGGTGTTCTGCGATGCTCTTAATCTGCGAAAAGCCAGTACTGGCAGCGGCCAGAACGATTACTTTATCGGCGGCCAGCTGACTGGCTTCCAGATAACAGTCACCTTTTGGCAGTTCGATCTTCACGCTGGAGTTATTCTTCAGGTGATCCATGATCGCCATCGACAACTCACCTTCCGGCGTACAACGGATATGTAGTTCGATATCGCTACTGAAGTCCGGTGCACTGCCGATAGAAAAAGCGGCGCGACGCGCATCGGGTAGAATCAGTTCAAGATACTGTCCCGCATGAAACTCTGTTGCCTGACGACCGGTAACCGGCAGATGCAGGCGCACCCGGTACACTTCTTCATTTAGCGACTCTACCGACGCAATATCACAAACCAGTTCTTTCACTTGTATCTCTCCAGGGCGTAATAACCCTTTTATTCTCACCCGAATATCACTGCAAGGGACGGCGGTACAGGCAAATATTTGCGCTGGCGTCTGCCCCTCTTCTAACTGCAGCGCCAGCTCAGGGTAGCGCTGCTGTACACTGCCACGTAGCAGTGTTGTTTTACAAATTTCACAGACCCCGTTACGACAACTGAAACGCATCGTATAGCCGGCATTTCGTAAGCTATCCAGTACCGGTAAACCCGGCTCTGCACTAACTTCATGGGTATCGTTAACGGTGATAGTAAAACGATCACTCAAGCGGTATACCTAATTGATCCCAGATGTCGTCTACCCGTTGCTTCACTTCAGGAGTCATCACAATCGGTTCGCCCCACTCACGCTCTGTCTCACCGGGCCACTTGTTGGTGGCATCCATTCCCATCTTCGAGCCCAGTCCGGAGACCGGTGAAGCAAAATCCAGATAGTCGATCGGAGTGTTGTCGATCATGGTGGTATCCCGAATCGGGTCCATCCGTGTAGTGATCGCCCAGATAACGTCATTCCAGTCCCGGGCATTAATATCATCATCACAAACAATGACAAATTTGGTATACATAAACTGCCGCAGGAAGGACCAGACGCCCAACATCACCCGCTTAGCGTGACCCGGATACTGCTTCTTCATGGTCACGACCGCCATTCGGTAAGAACAGCCTTCCGGTGGCAGGTAAAAATCGGTAATTTCAGGAAACTGCTTCTGCAAAATGGGGACAAACACCTCATTCAGCGCCACACCCAGTACCGCAGGCTCATCCGGTGGACGGCCGGTATAAGTGCTGTGATAGATAGGGTCAGGCCTGTGAGTAATACGCTCAACGGTAAACACCGGAAAGCTATCCACCTCATTGTAGTATCCGGTATGGTCACCAAAAGGACCTTCATCGGCCATCTCTTCAGGGTCGATATAACCCTCGAGGATGAACTCTGCACTGGCAGGCACTTGCAGGTCGCTGCCAATGCATTTGGTAATTTCAGTTTTACCACCGCGCAGCAAGCCGGCAAACGCATATTCTGACAAGGTATCCGGTACCGGCGTCACCGCACCTAAAATCGTCGCAGGATCGGCCCCTAGCGCAACGGCTACCGGGAAATTTTCCCCTGGATGCTGCTCTTTCCACTCACGGAAATCCAACGCTCCACCCCGATGGGACAACCAGCGCATGATCAGCTTATTTTTACCGATCACCTGCTGCCGGTAGATGCCCAGATTCTGACGTTCTTTGTAAGGCCCTTTGGTGATCACCAGCGGCCAGGTAACGAGCGGGCCAGCATCCCCGGGCCAGCAACGCTGTACCGGAATAGTCCCCAGATCAACAGCGTCCCCTTCAATAACATGAGTCTGACAGGCCGCATTACGGACCTTCTTCGGCCCCATATTCAGCACCTGCTTGAAGATCGGCAGCTTTTCCCAGGCGTCTTTCATCCCTTTGGGCGGCTCTGGCTCTTTCAACATCGCCAATAACTTGCCCACTTCTCTCAGGCTGGAAACATCTTCCTGTCCCATCCCCAGCGCCACGCGCTTAGGAGTCCCAAACAGGTTAGCCAGTACGGGATAGTCATAGCCTTTAGGATTTTCAAACAGCAGCGCAGGGCCTTCCGCGCGTAACGTGCGATCGCAGATCTCAGTCATTTCCAGATCGGGATCAACTTCCGTCGTAATACGTACCAACTCACCCTTCTGCTCCAGGCTGTTGATAAAGTCGCGCAGGTCTTTATATTTCAGATTTGACATAGTTTTCAGCAATAAAAAAGGGCAAGCCGTAAGCTTACCCTTTCAGAACAGAGATATGAATCAGGAACGACGCATAGAGAGGAAGAATTCGTCGTTCGTTTTGAAGTCTTTCAGCTTATCAAGTACAAACTCGATAGCAGCAGAATCTTCCATAGGATCCAGCAGCTTACGCAGAATCCACATCCGCTGCAGCTCCTCTTCCGAAGTCAGCAGATCTTCACGACGCGTACCTGAGCGACGGATATTGAAGGCTGGGTAAACCCGCTTCTCCGCTACTTTACGGTCCAGATGTACTTCAGAGTTACCGGTACCTTTAAATTCTTCGAAGATAACTTCATCCATCTTCGAACCGGTATCAACCAATGCCGTAGCGATGATAGTCAGGCTACCACCCTCTTCGATGTTACGCGCAGCACCGAAGAAACGCTTAGGGCGCTCCAATGCGTGCGCATCTACACCACCAGTAAGTACTTTACCGGATGATGGAATCACGGTGTTGTAAGCTCGGGCCAGACGCGTAATAGAGTCTAGCAGGATCACTACATCCTTCTTATGCTCGGTCAGACGCTTAGCCTTCTCCAGCACCATTTCAGCAACCTGGACGTGACGTGAAGGCGGTTCATCGAAGGTCGACGCTACCACTTCACCACGGACTGTCCGCTGCATTTCGGTAACTTCCTCAGGACGCTCATCAATCAGCAGTACGATAAGATGAACTTCTGGGTTATTACGGGTAATCGAGTTAGCGATATTCTGCAACATCAGCGTCTTACCCGCTTTAGGCGGCGACACCAACAATGCACGCTGGCCTTTACCCATCGGGCAAACCAGATCGATAACACGGGCAGTCAAATCTTCTGTACTACCGTTACCCTGTTCCATTTTCAATCGATCCTGCGCAAACAGCGGCGTCAGGTTTTCAAATAGAATCTTATTCTTAGCATTTTCCGGCTTATCAAAGTTGATCTGATCAACTTTTAACAACGCGAAATAGCGTTCGCTGTCTTTCGGCGGTCGAATCTTACCGGAGATAGTGTCACCGGTACGCAGATTAAACCGGCGAATCTGGCTCGGTGATACGTAGATATCATCAGGGCCCGCAAGGTATGAGCCTTCCGCTGACCGCAGGAAGCCAAAGCCATCCTGCAGGATTTCCAATACGCCATCACCATATATGTCTTCGCCACCTTTAGCATGACGCTTAAGGATCGAAAAAATCACATCTTGTTTACGGGAACGACCGAGGTTATCAAGCCCCATCTCTTTTGCTATTTTTAGCAGTTCGGGAACGCTTTTCTTTTTAAGTTCAGTAAGATTCATAGGTATATGTGTAGGAAGACAGGTCAAGGCCTTGAGCGGAACAGCTAGCACCGTTCAGGTCAGATTGATTTGAATAAAGAAACCAGGTTTCTGGCACAGAAATAAATATTTGGAGAAGACACTATAATGCGTTGATCAAAAAGAGTCCAGTAAATCAGGGAGCAAACCATGATCTCGGTCACTCCCTATAATTTTAGTATCTTTTAGATACTATCTTCGATAAATGCAGCCAACTGAGACTTAGACAACGCCCCGACTTTGGTCGCTTCAACCGCGCCATCTTTAAACAACATCAGCGTTGGAATACCGCGGATACCAAACTTTGGTGGCGTTTCATTATTCTCATCGATATTCAGCTTACAGACTTTCAGCTTACCATCGTAATCTTTAGCGATCTCTTCCAGAACCGGCGCAATCATTTTACAAGGACCACACCACTCTGCCCAGTAATCAACCAGTACCGGCCCTTCCGCTTTCAATACATCGTCTTCGAAGGAGGTATCAGTCACGTTAACAATATTTTCACTCATACAAAGCCTCTACCGTGAGATTCACTCAAATATAATATCCACCGATCATACCACTGTCTTTAAACGGTTGTGAATACTCGGGCGCATTGAACAACATTTATACGCATTCGATAATGCCGCGGCAGTGATGCGAATAGCGCTGAAAGCCACTGTAAGTTACAGCTAGCTATCACAAGGCTATACTCTAATCAGTCATCATTATCTGGTAAGCTAACCCAAACAACACCTTGAACCCTATCTATATGAATCAAGAAACTGCCAGTTTTAACCCTTCAGAATCCTCCCTGTTAGCGGCTATCGACCTGGGCTCTAACAGCTTTCATATTGTCGTTGCCAAACTGGTCCAGGGGGAACTTCAACCCATCGATCTGTTGTCCGACAAAGTTCAACTGGCTGCGGGCCTTGATGAAAACCGGATGTTAACCCCGGAAGCCCGGCAACGAGGGCTTGACTGCCTGGAACGGTTCGCCCAACGGGTGCGGGATATACCAGAACAACAGATCAGAATTGTAGGCACCAACGCACTGCGGGAAGCGGTCAACAGTGATGAATTTATCCAAGACGCCGAAAAACTGATGGGCTGCTCCATTGAAGTGATTGCCGGAATTGAGGAAGCACGGCTAATCTATCTTGGGGTTTCCCACACCCTGGCCGGTAACCATGGCCGCAGGCTGGTGATCGACATTGGCGGCGGCAGCACCGAGTTTGTCATCGGCGAACGCTTTGAACCCCTTGAACTGGAAAGCCTTGAGATGGGCTGTGTTAGTTTCAATAAGCGCTACTTTGCCGACGGAGTTATTAGTGAGAAAAGCTTTCAGCTGGCGGTTTTTGGCGCACTGCGGGAACTGCTCAGCATTAAACGCAAGTATCGCCAACAGGGCTGGGAGGATTGCGTTGGCTCTTCCGGCACTATAAAAGCGGTGCGCAATGCCTGTATTGCACTGGGCTATTCCACTGACAAAATTACCGCATCAGCCTTACAACAGCTGAAAGAAAAAATTCTTAGTTACAACCATGTGGACGAGATCGACATTGAAGGCCTGAAAGAACAGCGTCGCGCCGTATTTCCTGCGGGCATCGCTATTTTATCCGCCGCATTTGAGTCTCTGGGCATTAAAGAGATGAGCTTATCAGAAGGGGCCCTGCGAGAAGGTTTGCTCTACGATATGGCAGGACGCCTACGCCATGAAGATGTGCGGGAACGCAGTATCAACGCGATGATACAGCGCTACCATGTCGATCAGGAGCAGGCGGGGCGGATTGAGCAAACCGCTCTCATAGCTCTGACCCAGGTGCGGGATAACTGGCACCTTGAGGATAACGAATACCATAACATGCTCAGCTGGGCCGCCCGCTGTTGCGAATGCGGCCTGACAATCGCCCATAGCCAATACCACAAACACAGCGCCTATCTACTGCTCAATTCAGACCTGCCAGGCTTTACGAAACGACAACAGGTTCAGCTGGCAGCGATGGTTCGGGACCACCGACGCAAGTTTTCCCTTGCAGGCTTTGAGCAGATGCCCGCACGAGAAAGCAAGCACTTCAGTCGCCTGACCATACTCCTCAGACTCGCCTTTGTTCTACACCGTAACCGCAGTCGCGAACGCCTGCCCGCGTTTTATCTGAGCGCCGACAAAAATGAACTCTCTCTCCGCTTTCCTGACAACTGGCTCAGCCATCAACCCCTGACCCAAACAGATCTGGAGCACGAAGCCGCTTATCTCGCGAATGCGGGGTTCTCTCTTACGTTTAAGTAGCCAGGAATTTAGTAGCTAGACGTCACAAAAAGCATGACTTGCTAGACGCGGCTTCGCCGCTTGCTAGTGGCTAGGAAGAGCGGTTATGGAGGAATTCTGGGCTTTTTTGCCCTTAAAGCAATACCTTACAAGGTGTAAAGTAAGCTTACTCTAATCGGGTGGGTTGAACGTTTTTTCTAGCCACTAGCAAGTCGTGTTCTTTGCGACGTTCTAGCAACTGATCTAAACAAAAAAAGGCTCCCGAGGGAGCCTTTTTTTTGTGCAAGTCGTCTTTAAGCTTGTGGACCTGCAGCGATGATCGCTTCTGCTACACCTTCAAACTTCGTAAAGTTAGTAGTGAACTGACCAATCAGGTCATTCGCAGTCGCATCGTATGCACCTTTATCTGCCCATGTATCACGTGGATTCAGCAACGCAGAATCAACACCCGGTACAGATGTCGGAACAGTCAGGTTGATACCCGCCAGGTGCTGAGTCGGAACATCGATCAGTGCACCATCCTGAATAGCCGCAATGATGCCACGAGTCGTCGGGATATTAAAACGAGAACCAGTACCGTAAGCACCACCGGTCCAGCCTGTATTTACCAGGTATACCTGGCTATCAAACTCTTCAATTCGCTTGATCAGCAGGTCAGCGTATTCGCTCGCTGGACGCGGGAAGAAAGGCGCGCCAAAACAAGTAGAGAAGGTAGATTTAATACCACCGCCTGAACCCATCTCCGTAGAGCCAACCAACGCAGTGTAACCAGACAAGAAGTGATATGCCGCTGCTTCTTTAGACAGGATAGACACTGGTGGTAATACACCTGTCAGATCGCATGTCAGGAAGACAATTGCTTTAGGCTCACCGCCTTTGTTCTCTTCAGTACGCTTTTCAACGTGCTCCAGAGGGTATGCGCAACGTCCGTTTTCAGTCAGCGTAGTATCGCAGTAATCAGCAGTACGCGCGTCATTCAGCGTAACGTTCTCTACGATCGCACCGAAACGGATAGCATCCCAGATAATAGGTTCGTTCTTCTGACTCAGGTCGATGGTCTTGGCATAGCAACCACCTTCCAGGTTAAAGACAACACCTTTACCCCAACCGTGCTCATCATCACCGATCAGGTAACGATCCGGATCAGCAGACAAAGTCGTTTTACCGGTACCAGACAGGCCGAAGAACAACGTAGTATCGCCATCCTCGCCAACGTTAGCCGAGCAGTGCATCGGCAGAACATCTTTCTCGGGCAGCAGGAAGTTCTGAACAGAGAACATCGCTTTTTTCATTTCACCGGCATAACGCATGCCTGCCAGCAGTACTTTGCGCTTAGCAAAGTTGATGATCACACAGCCATCGCTGTTAGTACCATCACGCTCAGGCTCACATTCAAAGCCTGCAGCGTTAAAAATCTGCCACTCTTCTTTCGCCTTAGGATTAAACTCTTCCGGACGAATAAACAGGTTCTGGCCAAACAGATTCTGCCATGCAGTTTCTGTTGCCATCTCTACCGGCAGGTATTGATTAGTGTCAGAACCAACATGAACATGAGATACGAAATGCTCGCGAGCAGCCAGATACTCTTCAACCCGAGCCCAGAGTGCATCAAACTTATCAGCATCAAACGGACGGTTGATGGGGCCCCAGTGAATCGCATCTGAGGTACTGGCTTCGTCAACGATAAAACGGTCCATAGGAGAACGGCCTGTACGCTTACCGGTTATAACAACCAGTGCACCAGTATCAGCCAGAGTTCCTTCACCACGCTGAATGGCTTTTTCAACTAGTTGAGCCGGGCTCAAATTTACGTGTACAGTGTTCACGGTTTCTTTGCTCATTGCTTGATTCCCTTGGCGTCTAGCCAAAAAAAATTATTTACCTGATTTATGCAGCCTGACCCCTGTTTTTTTTGGAATTCCTGCCGGAAAGCCAACGGGGCCGTTGTTATAAGGAGGCGTATTATGTCAAAAAAGCGAGCAAAACACCATCAATTGAGAACCTTTCCTAACTAGCTCAAAAATACTAAAAAAACGTTCTAATATTAAGCGCTTAGATCTCTTTGGTTATCTGCCTTCAATCAAGCCTTCAGACTAAGTTACTAATTTAATTTTGCCTTAATGTAGCTGATCTGACCCTTTGATATTGGCACTATCAGAGAACATCAGGGTGATATCAGCCTGATCAAAGCTATATCGTTCATTACAGAACTGACAATTAACATCGATGCTACCCTCTTCCCGGACAATTTCTTCAAGTTCATCCTGTGTTAGGTAGCGCAGAGCATCTGCAGTACGCTTACGGGAACAATCACAGTTGAATTGCAACGCTTCCGGATCATACAGACGACAATCTTCTTCATGAAACAAGCGGTGCAATATTGTTGCATTATCCAGTTCCAGCAACTCTTCATCGGTCAGCGTGGACGCGAGAAAGCTAAAATGCTCCCAATCTGTCTGAGAATCACCTTTAGCCGGCATCACCTGTAACAGGAAACCCGCGGCACGCTGCTCATCCGCAACCAAATGAATCTGGGTTGGCAATTGTTCGGAACGACTAAAATAAGCTTCTAGACAATCGCTCAGCTGCTCACCTTCCAGAGGGACCACCCCCTGATAACGTTTACCCTGGTCTGGCTCTATCGTAATGACCAACTGCCCACCCCGTAACAGTTCACAGAACTCAGCTTGCTCAGGCAGCTCTCCGTCAAAGCGGGCAATCGCTCGCAAATCCCGCTGATGATTACACTCTGCCATCAACACTTTCACCTGATTTTCACTCTGCGCCTGGAGTAATAACCGGCCATCAAACTTTAGCGTGGCACTCAGCAGACTAACTGCCGCCATCATCTCACCCAGTAACTTATTAATCAGGGCAGGATACTGGTGATGCTCTATCGCTTGTTGATAGCTCTGCTCCAATCCGGTCAGTACACTGCGGATATCTGCTTGTTCGAAAAGAACTCTTTGAAGCTGGTCAGAACTACTCATATCGATCTCTGAAACTCTGTCTTTGAATGGCGATCCGGTGCGATAACTCGTTGCAATAACTGAGCCCCCGGAAAAACTGAAATTTTATCACAACGCTTGTCGGGCTAGCGATCCTTAAACTGCATAATCTTCCGCCGATCTTTCTTGTTGGGGCGATGCTCGGGGCCTAAATTCCCACGCATCACTTTACGCTGTGCGGTAGCCTCTTCCCGCTGTTTGATACTCTCCTCTGTTTCCTGATACAGCAGCTGTGCCTCGGGGGCTCCGCGCCGCTGGTCAGACACGGCCTGAATTACCACGACTTTCTCATCATAGCCCTGCCGAATAATCAGCGTGGCACCAATTTCAACATGCCGGCTACACTTACCCCGCTGACCTTCATAATGGACTTTGCCACCTTCAACCGCCTGTTTAGCCGCCCCCCGGGTTTTAAAAAACCGGGCCGCCCAAAGCCATTTATCCAGCCGAACCTTCTTTTCCGCTTTTGGCTTGTCCTGATGATGTTCTTGCTTAGGCTTATTCATCTACTTTTTAATTATCTCATTAAAGTGTTCTATCGCGTTGAAATCACTGATATCCCGCCCAGGTTTTTGACTATCGGGTTGAATAATACTCAATAAATATGCGATACCGTATTGCCGGGCGGAAGCCAAAACGGCCAGGCTATCATCGACCAATAACGTTCGACTCGGATCAAAAGGCTCCTCTTCCTGAAGCCGGTGCCAGAAACCCTGATGCTCTTTCGCTACCTGATAATCATGAGAACTAATAATCCGATCAACCAGCTGATCCAGCCCTGTCTCTTCTAATTTCAGTGTCAGACTATCCCGATGCGCATTGGTCACAATAACCCGTCGGATGCCTTCTCCCTTCAGGTGCTCCAGAAAATCGTGAACATGGGGGCGAAAAGCGATCCGTTCCCGAATCTCAGTTTTCAGTGCTTTAATATCTACATTAAGTTCACGGGACCAGTAGTCCAGGCAGTACCAGTTCAGAGTTCCCTGCTCCTGCATAATCCGCTCATGCAACCACTGAGTCGCCTCTACCCTGTCAATACTGTGTAGCTCGGCATAGCGAACAGGCAGATGCTCAAGCCAGAAAAACGTATCAAAGTGCAGGTCTAAAAGGGTGCCATCCATATCCAGAAGCACCGTATCAATATTTTGCCAATCCATATAAAAAGCCAGCGCCTCAGGTTAAGATTAAGGAGCCTGCTCGCAGACTCCTTAACGACATTGAATGCCGAGGAACGGATCAGTATGCCTGTAAAACCGGATATTTTGAAGATAACACCCGCCACTAAAAGCCGACTCTTTCAGGTTGAACAGATCGAGTTGCGCTTTTCTAACGGTGTGGAGCGTACCTACGAACGCCTGGCCAATAAGGGCCGAGGCGCAGTCATGATCGCAGCCATCGATGAAGCACAAAACGTACTACTGATTAAGGAGTACGCTGTAGGCCTTGAAGACTATCTGCTCACTCTGCCTAAGGGCCTGATCGATCCTGGCGAAGACGCCTTTCAAGCGGCTAACAGAGAGCTGAAGGAGGAAGCTGGTTTCGGCGCCGAGCATCTCACGTTCATCAAGCAGATGACGTCTGCCCCCAATTACATGGGACACAAAATCACGACAGTACTCGCGCAAGGACTGTTCCCTTGTCGTTTACAAGGCGACGAACCTGAAGAGATGGAAGTGGTTCGCTGGCCCATTAGCCAGCTGGATGAGCTGTTTCGCCGGGATGATTTTTCCGAAGCCAGAGCAATTGCTGCCCTCTACATGGTCAGAGAACAGCTCCAGAAAAACGAATAAAGGCCCTCTCGATGAATCAGCAGACTCTCTATAACGCCGTTCTGGGCGTAGCCCGGCAGGCGGGCGAAGCTATTATGCAGGTTTACCGCCGGGACGATCACGGAATTCAGGAAAAAGCTGATAAGTCCCCCCTCACAGAGGCCGACCTTGCGGCTCATGAAATAATTAAAAAGGGTCTGGCACAATTAACCCCCAAGCTCCCACAACTCAGCGAAGAGGATACTGAGGTTCCGTACTCAAGCAGGCAGCATTGGGAAAGCTTCTGGATGATTGATCCATTGGACGGGACTAAGGAGTTTATCCGCCGCAACGATGAGTTCACCGTTAACATCGCTCTGATTCATAACGGCCACCCAGTCTTCGGCGTGATCTGTCTGCCAGTGTCCGGCATCTGCTACATTGGAGGTCAGCAGATGGCGCCCGTTAAACTGATTCCAGGGCAGCCTTCTCAGCCACTTCAATGTCGGCCGCTGCAGCAACCCGTCAAAGTACTGGCCAGCCGACGCCATAAAAACGATCGGGACCTGCCTTTTCTGGAAAAAGTAGCTCAGCAGTTTGGTCCGCTTCAGATTGACAACTACGGCAGCTCACTGAAAATGTGCGTTATCGCAGAAGGCTCAGCTGACCTATACCCTCGCCTATACCCTACCTGTGAATGGGATACTGCGGCCGCGCAGGCAATTCTGGAAGCCGCCGGAGGGATGATGCTGAGTGGCGATGATCTTCAGCCGCTGAGATACAATAAGCCCAGTCTGCTGAACCCTGATTTCTTTGCTCTGGGTGATCCGGGCTTCCCCCGGCAACTGCTGGGAGCAAAGCCCTCCACCTGAACCCGCTAGCTCAGGACTATGGCGCTTTACACGCCCGCGCGCCGACACGAACCGTCTCTTCAACTTTTCGCTGTACCGCTGGGTCAGTAATAGTACCCTGCATAATACGTTCGACATCTTTATCACTGAAATTCTTATGCACATAATCCGACAGACAGCTGCACTGCGCTTCGGTTGCGGTTCCTCCCGCCATGCACCCCTCTTTAAATGGCGTCCAGGTTGTTGACGTCAGATATTGAGTTTTTACCGTAAACACCACCAGCAATACAGCTGCAATCCAAAGAAAAACTTTACCCATAGCCGCTAGTCGCCTGCTGTCTAATTATGATCGGGAGATCGATTCTAACAGCTCTAATACATCTGTCAGCAAACTTTAGTCTGATATAAATAGACCCACCCTGGATTTCTCCATTTGAAATAAGGGGTTTTACGGGCAATGAAAACGTCTTTTAAGGATGCTATGATTCTGCACAAACAGGCCTTGGGAGGTCTGCAGCGCTTGAAATATTACAACAATGACCCAATTTATATTACAGATTCACTATCTATGCTGAACCTGACACTAAAAGGTAACTACTTATGAGCTTTGAACTACCAGCACTGCCATTCGCCAAAGATGCACTGGAACCTCACATCTCTGCGGAAACTCTGGACTTCCACCACGGCAAACACCACAACACATATGTTGTTAAGCTGAATGGACTGGTACCAGGAACTGAATACGAAAATAAATCTCTTGAAGAGATCATCATGTCAGCGCCAGCTGGCGGCGTATTCAATAACGCAGCTCAGATCTGGAACCACACTTTCTACTGGAACTGCCTGTCACCAAATGGTGGCGGCGAGCCAACAGGCGCGGTTGCTGATGCAATCAACGCTAAATGGGGTTCATTCGCAGCATTCCAGGAAGAACTGAACGACAAAGCTGTAAACAACTTCGGTTCAAGCTGGACCTGGTTGGTTAAAAATGCTGATGGCTCACTGGAAATCGTTAACACCAGCAATGCCGGTACTCCGATGACTAACGGTCAGACTGCTCTAATGACAGTCGATCTGTGGGAACACGCTTACTATATCGATTATCGTAACGTTCGCCCCGACTACCTGAAAGGTTTCTGGGCACTGGTTAACTGGGACTTTGTTAACCAGAACCTTGCTGCTTAATGACTGATAACATCAGACTGAAAAAGACACCTTAGGGTGTCTTTTTTTTTGCTCCGGAACAAAATAGTTTACACTAGGCAGATGATATGGATTTCATAAAACCGGTTACGGAACTTAAAATAGATCATGCAACGAAATTTTTTCCCGTTTATTACAACCGGCTGGCTCCTGCTTACCTTAATTATGGTTGGGCTAAGCCTTTACGCCGATTACACTAATCTGAAGAAAAGTGTCAGCAACGATGCACAATTCGTCTACGCATCCGTTTATGAAAAAGCCTATATAAACGAAGTACTACTACAAAGTTTCAGCGTTCTGGTCTCCTCATTACCCAACGATCATGAAGCGATCCGCAGCTTTGCCAACGAAATGCGCAAGCGGTATCCGCATATAGAACGACTACAGATACAGCAACAGCAAGTGCCCTTCACTACCAGCTACGGCAAGGCCACAGAGTATAATTTAGACCCCACCAGCGATGAGTTCAATGCGCGTTTCCCTATTACATTTATAGAGCCTTTAAACCCCGATACCCGCTACCTGCTAAAGAAAGACCTGTTGTCCGATCCCGTTTTCGCGAACACCATACGTTTTGCCCGAAAATACCATCAACCCATTACCTCTCCCTCGTTCAAACTGGACGAGCAACAGAATGCTTATGGGCTTTTCTTAGCATTCTTTGAGCGTAATACTCCTCCCTCAGGCCTCAACCTATATATCGCATCATTAGTGATTAATATTGAGGGAATGCTTCCCAATACAAATTTCCTCTCAAAGCACAGCAGTATTAAGTTAATGGATGAGAGCGGCCTGATACTTGACCAGCATCTGTCAGATCAGGACATCCAGCCAACGTCCTGGCTGCCGCAATTAGAGGAACAGCGCACCATTAACCGCTTCGGGCAATCCTTCCAGCTACAGATTTCCCACCAGTTTGGACTAAAAAACATCAACCTGAGTACGTTAATGATTCTTCTCTGCTGCTCACTTGCGGTATATATCCTGTTAATGGCCTACCTGCGTCAGAAAGTTCAAACAGCGATAGAGCATTCGACGCTCTACGCCACGCTTAATACTGAACGACAGCAGCTTGAAACCCGTATTCATACCCGTACCCGTGAGCTCAGGGAGCAGTTGATAGAAAATCGTCGCCTGACACATCAGGTCCTCGCCGTACAAGAGCGTGAACGCCGTAACCTGTCCAGAGAACTCCATGATGAACTGGGGCAGTCTCTAACCGCCATTCGGACCGATGCTAAAATACTCAAACGTATCCACCCCGAAGAGAGCAGCATTGTGAATCAGACGGCGGAATCGATCGATGCGATTGCACAGAATATATACGACGTCACTTACGGCATGATGCGCACACTGCGCCCCTCTGCACTGGATGATCTGGGACTGGTTGACGCCCTTCAGGAGTGCATTATTTCCACCCGTTTTAATGAACATGGAATAGCACTGCATACTGACTTTAGGGGGGCACTGAATGAGATGTCAGAAGACTACAATATCACTCTGTTCAGACTGACCCAGGAAGCATTCAGTAACATTATCAAATATGCCAAAGCCCGTAATGTCTGGATTGATATCCATAGAGTATCCAAAGGTAATCGCAAAGAGATCAACGGCGACCGACTAGAGATAATGATCAGTGATGACGGCATCGGCTTCGACATTGAAACCGAGGCATTCAAGAAGGGCTTTGGCCTCATAGGAATGCGCGAACGGGTCAGAGCGTTAGATGGAGTATTTCAAATCCGCCACAACCACGATCGCGGCACTCGAATCATCGCTATCATCCCCCTTCTTGCCGGACCTGAGAGGGAGATTGAAGCAACCCGATCAGAGGCAGCCATAGCTGGTCCAGCAACACCGGTTGGGCTTTTGCATTAGGATGTAAGCCATCCGCTTGCATTAATTCAGGCTGTAAAACGACTGGGGCCATAAAAAAAGGAATCATCGGCACTTCCTGCTGTTGCGCTACCGTCTCAAATAACGCCGAAAAACCATCACTGTACCGGGGACCGTAATTAGGTGGAATCCGCATTTCCAGCAGTAACACCTGAGCTCCGGCTGCACGGGCCTGCTCAATAAGACGAGTAAGATTACGCTCTATTAACGCCAGCGGCGCACCACGCAAACCATCGTTAGCACCGAGTTCCAGCACCACCAGCTCAGGCTTATGTTGATCCAAAGCCCTGGGTAAACGCGTAAGACCTCCATGAGTCGTTTCACCGCTAATACTGGCGTTGATGACCTCATAACTAAAACCATTTTTTTCTAACTTCTGATCCAGCAGTGCAACCCAGCCCTGCTGTTGAGGCATCCCATAAGCGGCAGAAAGACTGTCACCCATCACTAAAATGGAACTGCTCCATGCTAAGCTAGACAGAAGTAATAACCAGACCCCAAGTATATTCGACATGCAGACTCCTGAATCCAATGCTGTGCTTATGGCCACCGACTTGAATAAAACCTTTCCCGGTGACAACGGTGGGCTGAATATCTTTAATAATATCAGTATCCGCGCCGATGCGGGCGAGAGTATCGCGATCCTCGGCTCTTCCGGGGCAGGAAAATCGACTCTGCTGAGTATACTCGCGGGGTTGGATGAGCCCAGTCAGGGCAATGTAGTGCTGTTAGGCAAGTCGCTGTCCGGACTGGATGAAGAATCACGCGCGGAACTCCGTTCAAATCACATCAGCTTTGTGTTTCAGTCATTCCAGCTTTTACCAGAACTGAGCGCGCTGGATAATGTGCAGCTCGCACTGGAGATTCAGGGGCATTCCGAACCTTTGAAACAGGCCGGGTACTGGCTTAACCGTGTTGGGCTGGAACAGCGCCATCATCATACGCCGGCACAAATGTCTGGCGGAGAACAACAACGGGTGGCTATCGCACGGGCTTTTGCCACTGAGCCGAGCCTGCTCTTTGCTGACGAACCGACCGGCAATTTAGATGATAAGACCGGCACTGAAATCATCGACCAGCTCTTTGAACTCAATCAACAACTCAACACTACGCTAATCCTGATCACCCATGACGCGTCTCTGGCTCAACGTTGCCAGCGCCGCCTGCAACTTCACAACGGTCAGTTACTGGAGCTATAAGATGAGGTCTAAGCAACTCGTCAGTCTGGCCCTGAAGCAAAGCCGATCAGATTTACGAACCTTCGAATGGCGCGCTTTACTACTGGCCCTGCTACTGGCAACCACGCTCGCCACTTTCCTCACATTACTTGGTAATCAATTAGAGCAAGGACTCAGCCGACAGAGCGCTTCGGTACTGGGAGCAGACTTAAGCCTTAGCGACAGTAAACCCGTTTCAGAAGATCAACTCTTTATAGCTGACGCCCTCAATCTGCAATACACCCATGTTATCCAATTCTCCTCTATGCTGAGTACCGAGGAACAGATATTACTCAGCTCAATCAGAGCGGTGGAAGCTCCCTATCCGCTGCGTGGAGAGCTGCGAACCGATCCTCCACAAGCAACGCCGGTGCCTTTACCGGGCACCGCCTGGGCCGAACAACAACTATTACAGCGTATGGGGGTAGAGGTTGGCACTACTATCAGTCTTGGATACTCCAGTTTCAAAATCACCGCTGCGATTATTAGTTCACCGGATCGGGGCAACGGGTTCCGCAGCTTTAGTCCGCAACTGCTAATCAACCGCCAGGATCTGGAGGCAACCAAAGTCGTTCAACCCGGCAGTCGAATTGGTTATCGTACCCTCTTCAGCGGTACTGAATCACAGATAAGAAAGTACGCTGATCAGCTCAACAAGGCTCTAACGCCCCAGCAACGCCTTTGGTCCGTATATGCAGATCAGCCAATGGCAGCGGGTGCATTAAAAAATGCGTCAAACTTTTTACGGATGACCTCGCTGTTTGGCTTGCTGTTATGCGGTCTGCTGATCACCCTGAGTCTGCGCCGCTATAGCAGTGTTCAATACCGCCGAAGCGCGTTATTAAAATGCTTGGGGCTAAAGCCAAAGCAGGTACTGCACCTCTACCTCATCAAACTCATCTTTGGATGGAGTCTGGCAGCAATACTAGGCTCACTTATCAGTATCATTCTGTTACAGCTAACGGGGTCTCTGCTGCAAACTATCCTGCCTGCTGGGTTGCCCGCTCCGGATTACCGATTGGCCCTGATCGGCCCATTACTCAGTCTGGCCCTGTTATTAGTGATTGGTTTTTCACCATTATTACAGATCAGTCGAATACCGGTTATGGGCCTACTACGTCGAGATCAGCTTAGCCACCAGGGGCTTAGCTGGCCTGCCCGTCTGGTTATTCTATTTCTGACCGGTGTGGTCATCGCGCTTTATCTCGGATCGATCATCAATGCACTGGTCGCTATTCTGTTAACCGTTGCCACTATTCTCGTGGCGGGCCTTTTTGCCAGCTTGTTTCTCCCCCCGGCCGGACGTTTCTTTGCCCGCTATTCACGCTTAGGCCGCTTACTGGGCTTTCGTATACGCCAACAACGACAATGGCATCGTATTCAACTGGGAATTATGAGCCTGTTACTGGCACTGTTAAGTAGCCTGCTTCTAAGTCAGACAGAACTGGTAGACCGCTGGCGCGAACAGATTCCAAAAGACACTCCAAACCAGTTTGTGATCAATATTCAACCCTGGGAGCTGGAGCCTCTGAGTGATTTCCTCCAGCAAGCCGGTCTGTCACCCAACCTTTATCCTATGATTCGCGGTCGCATCACCCGAATTAACGACCAGCTACCCGCCGAGGTTTTAACCCCGGAACAGTTGCAGCATAACTCCCTGAAACGAGAGCTGAACCTCAGCTGGGCAGCTGAGGCACCACAGCATAATCAGGTAATTGCCGGGACATGGTGGCATCCGGAGACTCCGGACAACCTAATTTCAATTGAACAGGAGCTCGCAGAAAGCCTCGGATTGAAACTGGGTGATACAGTCGGTTTTGAAATAGCAGGACAAAAACTCAATGCAACCGTGCGTAATATACGGCAGGTAGAGTGGCGCTCATTCCGACCCAATTTCTATGTCATCTTTAGCCCTAAAGCGATGGCGCAGTATCCACAAACCTATATCACCAGCTTCAAGCTGACCGGAGAACAGGCCGCACTCAGTCGTGAACTGCTTAAACAGTTCCCCGCACTCACCCTGATCGATGTCAGCCAGTGGATCGACCAGGCCAGTGAACTCATTACCCGTCTGATTCAAGCCTCGACACTGGTATTGGGGCTCACTCTCTGTGCTGGCTTACTTCTGGTACAACTGCTGCTCTATCAGGAGCTAGAACAACGGCGTCATGAGAACGCTTTGCTACAGGTATTAGGCAGCACTCCGCGGCAGACAAGACAATTAGATCTGCTGGAATTTGCTTTGCTAGGCTTTGCCAGTGGCGCGATGGCCGCAGTACTGGCCGAGATAATGACGGGATTAATCAGTTTCCAGTTACTGGAACTGCCTCTCATATTACATCCTGTCATCTGGGTGCTGCTCCCTCTGACAGGCTGCGCAATATTTACACTGGGGACGCTGATCAGTCGGCGTCGCAGTGGTTACCAACAACTACAACAAAGCTAAAGTAGCCTCTTCCTTGCAACTATAAACCCAGTGATACACTCGGTAGCGCCTTAGGATCAGCCAATGAAGGAACTGGAAAGCAGGTAAAAAGGCGCTCGCCTTTTACTTTCTTTATCAGTTGCTGCTTCACGCGATCAGCGCGCTGTTGTGCAAGTTCGATCAGGCTCGCCCTCTCCTGCTCTAGCAGTTTTTCAACCGACAGTGGTTTTTCACGCTTCTTGTTTTGTTCTTCCAGTTGCACTTTAAGCAGCAGCTGATCTTGTTGTACCGCCTGGCCACAGATATTCAGGCGCATCCCTTTACGTTCTGTCAGCATTGACTCAATTTTAGTCAGATACCCCCGCCCGTGAGCATCAAGTTCAGCACTGCCTGGGGCAAAAGAGACTGGATCCAAACGAATAAAACTACCGTCGGTCGCGGCATCAACCACCAGACTAATTAGCGTACTGTATGGCTCTAGCGACTTTGTCAGAATACTGAATGCTGCCTTTTTAAGTCCTTTTCCTGCTAACCGCTGTACCACACTTTGCAATCCAAAATTGGGGTCTTCTAAAGACCCGCTAATAGGTACGTCCAGATCGATATTATCATCACCGTCCTGTAGAACAGAGATAGCCGTACCCAGCGGCATTGAAAGCTTTTTACTGAACTTGGCCATCTGTTCCTGATCAGCGGGTTCAACTTCCAGTCGATGTATCTTAATCTCGTTAGTGCCCTTAATCTTGCCAGCACTCAACTCACCCGAGCTATTTAATGCCATCTGCCCATTCTGCAAATAATAACCCGTGTACTGGATGCTATAGGGGCTCAATCGAGGCAACTCAAGCTGTTTAAGCTGACCTTTCCAACTGGCTTTCTCTCCACCACCGGCCAGATTAGTATCCCCCGTCAGATCAAGCGTCGTAAAACCATTCAATTTGAGGCCCAGGTCAAATTTTGCGGGAGTTTTACTGCCGCTATCCAACCCTAGCAACTGAGCTTTAATGATTTGAACTTCACTGTTAAAAGCAGGCTCGGTGCTGTTATCAGTAAACATTACCTTACTCTCACCATTCACCAGTAACTCGCTCACCTGTATTCGCAGAGCAGATTCTGATGATGGTTCAGATTCATCGCCAGGCGATCTAACGACCTCTGTTTCACTCAAGCTGTTTAACCCGGCCTGCAAACGCTCAACATTAACCGGTTTCTTATCTCCGCTCAGTTGTTCCTGAACCAGCAAGTTCTGCAGCGAAACCCGTTCAATCATCAACGCCTTACCTAACTGAAAACGAGTGTTCGTAATATCCATGTTCAGCTGCGCCAGAGTATTATCCGCTGCTGGAGCAACCTTCAGCCCGCTCCCTTTGAGGCCAGCAACGCTGACTTCTTTTGGCAGAGCCAGTTTGATAGCTTTCAGCCGGGCGTCAGCTAACGTCAGCAATACCTGATCATCCTTTAACGCCTTAACCTGCACCTGCGAGAGAGAGAGCTCACCTTCATCGCTGTTAATAACCAGAGGCTGTTCCTGTAGCAACAGTGAAACCGCACCTTGCCAATCGGTATTCGCAACACTTGCCTGCATCCGTTCTGGCTGTTGATAGATCAACTCATCCGCCGTCAGCTGCCCCTTAACATCGACTTTATCCAGACCAGACTCATTAAAAGCCAATCCTGTTGAGCCCTGCCAGTTACCCGCTTTCACATTTACCGACATCGCCTCGGCAGAAAGCTCGAGCCCTGCCAGTTTCAACGCCCCATCCAGCGCGACTGACTCCGGTTTTCCTGAGCGAAGAACCACGTCAGTCGTTCCCTTCCATGTAAGTAACTGCTGACTAACATCAAGGTCAGTCTGATTCCAGCTAAAGTTATCTACCCGAAAACTGCCACTTTGAGCAATTGTAATGCTCTCTCCCATCATCGCCGTTAATTTCAGATCGGTAGTGAGCGTCGCTCGCAACTCAGGCACAAAGGGCGCAGAAAAGGAATGGATTGGCAGTTGATCGAGTTTGATATGCAACTCGGAACGCTTCGCTGCTGTCAGCGGCTGAGCCTTTGTGTCCAGGCTAAAAGGAGCACCATTAATCGCACCGTTAAGAGAGAGATTAGTGATCGCCTCTTCCTGCCACATATAGAAGGTATCCAGGTTACCGTTGTCGATTGACAGCTGATAATCGCCCTCTTTCAGCCGGGCCTGCCAGCTAAAGTCAGCAATGCTGAGACGATTTAAACCAAATAACAGAGAAGAAGGCTCATCCGGTTCTGAGGACTCTTCAGCGGCTGGGGCTGGTAGAGCGATCGGACCTATATAGAAGCGGCTGGACTCTGCGAGCACCTCTTCACGCAGATCAATACGTCCCTCTTCAAGTATCAGGTCACTAATCAGAATGCGTTGTTCCAACAATGATGAATAATCCAGATCGACGATCAACCGGCCCAGCTTTAGCTCGGGCTGATCTGGGGTAATCACTGAGACCCCTTGCAGAGTGACGCGGCCGGTAAACCAGTTCACCGATAAAGAGTGAATACGGGCACTACTCGCCCCCTGATCAAGCAACCATTGAACAGCAAAGTCTCTGCCCAATTGAATAGAAGTATGAAGTAACAAAAAAAACGCCAATAGGGTGATAATACTGCCCTGTAAGAAACCCTTAACACTCATAGTCAGCCCATCTATTCATCTAACATTGTTCTATGATATTAGCAGCTTATTCATCGCCAGAGGAAATCTGACATAACGGAGCAGAACCTTTCAGGAGAGTTGAACACTTCGGGGATTTGCCAGATCAAATGAACTAAGACCAAGTTATAACTACTCAGCAGCGCCTCAGACTGGTAGAATCGCGGCCGAATTGCTTATAAAGATACCTTAAGGTACGGAGCAGTTCGATTCAAAACAGTTCTATCAACGACTTACGGGTGACGTATCATGGCAAACCATGACGAAAGCTTCCGTGACAGCTCAGGCCCAATCTGGTTCCTGATCAATACCGGTGCCCTGGCATGGATCTGCATGCCAGCAATCATCGGCTGGACTCAAATTGTCCAGTGGTAAGCTGCTACGGTTTAAAATAAAAAAGGCCTTCATATGAAGGCCTTTTTTATTTTCTGAACGTTAACACTGAATTAACAGGTTAAAGTCTCAACACCTTCAGGCGTACCCATCAGCACAACATTCGCGCCTCGACGGGCAAACAGTCCATTAGTCACCACACCGACGATGTTATTAATCTGAGTTTCCAGCGCTTCGGGCTGTTCAATCTCAAGTCCATGCAGATCAAGAATAACGTTACCGTTATCAGTTACAACGCCATCCCGGTAAACCGGCATGCAATCCAGTTTAACCAGTTCACGCGCAACCTGTGAACGCGCCATCGGGATGACTTCAACCGGTAACGGAAAACCGCCTAACAGATCAACCTTTTTAGTCTCATCAACGATACAGACAAACTCTTTAGCCACATCAGCAACAATCTTCTCACGGGTAAGAGCAGCACCACCGCCTTTAATCAGATTCAGTCGACCATCAAATTCATCAGCACCATCAACATATACCTCCATTTGATCAACAGAGTTCATATCATAAACTTCGATACCGTGGCTTCGCAGGCGTTCAGCCGTCGCTTCAGAGCTGGCGACTGCCGCTTCAAACAACGATTTAATTTTTGCCAGTTCATCAATAAAAAAATTCGCGGTGGAACCGGTGCCAACGCCAACGATCGAATCACGGCTGAGTTTTGGCTGGATATAAGCAACGGCAGCCTGAGCAACTGCCAGTTTCATCTCATCCTGTGTCATAGTGTGGGAAACCCGTATAAATGTCGATATCTGGCGGTGATTATACGCGGATTAGGCGATATCTTATAGACGAAAACCGCCTCAAAGATTACCATTTAAGGCTAAATTCATACTGAGCTCCATTTCGGATCACAGCAACTAACTGAAAGCACCCGATGGCACACCGATATATAAAGAAAATTCTTGATGCCCGCGTCTATGATGCCGCAATCGAAACCCCACTGGATGAGGCGATGAGTCTCAGCAAGCGGCTGGGTAACCGAGTGCTGCTGAAGCGGGAAGATCTGCAACCGGTGTTCTCCTTCAAGCTCCGTGGCGCCTACAATAAAATGGCCCAACTGTCTGAAGAAGAACGTCAGCGCGGAGTTATTGCCGCATCCGCCGGCAATCATGCTCAGGGACTGGCACTGTCTGCCAAAATTCTGGGTGTCGACGCCACTATCGTCATGCCTAAGACCACGCCGGACATAAAGATTAACAATGTCCGGGCTCTGGGGGCCACAGTTGTGTTGCATGGTGCGGCCTTTGATGAAGCAGCAGCTCACTCCATGAAACTGGTTAAAGAACGCGGTCTGACTTACGTTCATCCCTATGATGATGTCGATGTGATCGCCGGTCAGGGTACCATCGCAATGGAGCTACTGCGCCAGGAAAGCGGTCATATCGATGCGGTATTTGTACCGGTCGGTGGTGGCGGACTGATTTCCGGGATTGCCGTGTATATTAAATACCTGCGCCCGGAAACCAAGGTGATCGGTGTTGAATCGGAAGACTCCGCTTGCCTTAAAGCAGCCCTTGAAGCCGGTGAGCGGGTTATCCTGCCACAGGTGGGTATCTTTGCAGACGGTGTCGCTGTCGCTCAGATCGGAGAAAATACTTTCGATCTCTGTCGCCAGTATGTCGATGAAGTCATCACCGTGAATACCGATGAGATCTGTGCGGCCATCAAGGATATTTTTGAAGACACCCGTTCAATAACAGAGCCGGCCGGAGCACTAGCCGTCGCAGGCATGAAAAAGTACGTCGCTCGGGATGAGGTTGAAGACGCGACGCTGATCGCAATCGATAGCGGTGCAAATGTTAACTTCGATCGGTTACGGCATATTGCTGAGCGTTCTGAATTAGGTGAAAACCGCGAAGCAATTATCGCCGTTAAAATCCCAGAAAAACCGGGCAGTTTTAAGCAGTTCTGTAACGACCTGGGTAACCGTAATATTACCGAGTTTAACTACCGTTATGCTGATGATGAGGATGCACAGATCTTTGTCGGCGTACAACTGCGCAATGGCGGTGATGGCCGTAGAGAGCTGATCGAAGATCTCAAGCATGAGTCCTACAAAGTCATCGATCTGTCCGATAACGAGATGGCTAAACTCCATGTGCGCTACATGGTAGGCGGTCGTGCGCCGGAGTCAGTCACCAATGAAATTCTCTATCGTTTTGAGTTCCCGGAACGCCCGGGTGCGCTAATGAACTTCCTCAAAAAACTGGGGGGGCGCTGGAACATCTCGATGTTCCATTATCGCAACCATGGCGCCGCCTATGGTCGTGTTCTGGTAGGTCTGCAAGTGCCAGCAGAAGAACACCCTCAGGTCTCCGAGTTCCTCGATGATATCGGTTACAACTACTGGGAAGAGACAGAAAACCCCGCCTATAAGCTATTTCTTGGATCATAAGCACTATCGTCTCAATAAAAAAAACCGCCTGATGGCGGTTTTTTTTGCACTTAATATCAAGTCGGCTGTGTTAAGGCATCTCGGGGGAGTGCTCAAAACGATCGGTTAAAAACGCTTTCAATGTAAACAAAATAATTGATGTGCTACCCCAGGTCAGACCGACCACTACACCCAGATCTACAATCCCGCGCCAGGGCTGCTCGAGCATATGAACAAGCTGCACCAGAAGTAAAATACCCACCAGCAGACAATAACTGACAATCATACGCTTGCGCTTTATATCGAAAAAACCCATACAGAACAATGGTGCGAAAATAAAACGTACCGGCGTGACATTATCCCGCAGAAATAACAACCGGGCAGCGACCCGGGGAGAGTAACCTCGCTGGAACCCCTTATAACCCTCTGCAAACCCCATAAACACAACGCTAATAACTAACGCGGCCCAGTGATACCAGCTTAACGAGAACAGGAAAGTATCAAATCCGATAACTCCGAGGCGAAGAATTGCATTGCCAAAAATAAAGGCAATACCAGCAAAACCCCATAAAACTGCAATACGACCCAACACAGGCAAACCATCAATAATTCCAGAGAAGCCGCCATTATAGTGGATACTTACTCAGTAAAGAATATCCGGGCCATCTCTGGCCCGAGAATTTCATAATTTAAAAGCGATAGGGGAATTTTACTCCGAGAGAGAAGTCAGGAGCATCGGGGGTGAGGCCAATACCCAGAGTGGTTGACATTGATAGCTTATCGCTCAAAGCATAAGTAACGCCGGCATTAAAGGTCGCCGCATTACCATCACTACCAAAGATATCTTTCCATTCACTTCCTTCCAGCCGCGTCTCACTTTTTTGACTGATTCTCTGTGAGACTGACAAACTCATACTCATCCGTTCATTCATCGCAAATGCCATTCCCAGACCGTAGAAAACAGAGTCACCTAAACGAACATCCCCAGGCTGATCCCCTGAAGTAGAGCTAATATCATCAAAACTCCCATCTAGGTTATAGGTATAACCCACATTGGCAAACAGAATGGCGGGATCCGTCGTTTTTACAAAAGACAGACTATTGCTGATACTCCATAAACCACTTCCGGTAGGCAGCTCTTTGGGATAAGTAACTGTATCGGTGCCGCTAGCGTTGGTTACTGACTTGGTGACTGTTGGTGTTCCATAAGGATGACTGCCGGTAGGAGCTTTAATACTCAGGTTCCAGACTATATCTGGCCTGCTAGCCGTTTCATTAAAGAGCTTATACGCAGACGTTAGAGTAATATCGCCTAAATCAGCTTCATCCACAGTGGCTTCAGCGCCAACACCATTTACATTGCGTTGAAACGATGTATTCCTGTAAACAAAGGGCACTGTGGCACCAATCTGCCACCGGTCGTTGACGTTATAGCGTCCCGTTGCATCGAAGGTATAAATATCTGCTGATATATCATCAACCGAAATGTCACCCAAGAAGATAGCATCCAGCGCCAAAAAGCCTTCCAGCACGAGTTCCTTACGATCGTAATGGCTATAATTCATTCCCAGCTCTACGGTAAAACTATTACTGAAAAGCGCATGCTCCTCTTGCATTATATTATCAACACTGGAGCTGGGCGCGGCTGATTTCACTACTTCATTCTGAGCTGTTTGCTTCTGAGGTTCAGCTTGTATAGCTTGTCTGCCGCTCTCCAGCGAATAGAGCCGTTGCTCCATCTCTCTAAGTGTTTGCGCCTGTCGTTCATTAATTAGTTTTAATTGTTTAATTTCGAATTTTAGCTGCTCTCCGTCACTTACTGTCGCGGTTTCTTCAGCCAAGACGACCTGACATACCGCCAGACTTAACAGGCTTACGGCCATCCCTGACCGGCCCCAATGAGATCTGTAATCCATTTGTTTTCCCCCTTTCCCCCGAAAAGAGCAAAGCGATCCAACGGACCACTTTGCACATACCCATAGTTAAAAGTAGCAGGTATTTAGCCTACGGCTCTATAAGCCCCTGAGATGATTCAAAGATCGGAGGACTCCATTGGGACGAAACTCCGATAACGACGAGCTTAGTTCGACAGTCAAACCGATACGATTAAGCACCTGATTTAAATCGCTGTTTAGCTGAGTGCTCTGGAGTATATTTCCGCCGGAAAACTGTGAGCGGGTAATTTGCTGCGACACCGAACCAAAATCAGGAATATCAACCTGATAACCAACACCTTCAGCATCTACAGAAACCTGGGTATTAACACCTTCATCACTCAGATGACTGTGAGTTCCCGTATCACCTACCTCTATCAACCCTTCAGTATCAGGAACGATGTCAGAATCGGTCACCGTCCAATCGACAGCATTGTGGACACTATTACTATCTCCGGCGACCTGAATGCTCTGCACTACCCCGGAGATATTTTCCAGAGCACCATTGTCCGACACATTATCTAAAGATGACTGTAGCACCTCTTCCGACGGCACTGACAAGCCAATATTTCGACTACGGTACATCGTCATATGCGGGCGGTAGCGATCACGACCAAAATCAAAATTGACACGCATCTCCATATTAAAGTCGCGCCCCCCCTGGCGTTGCCAGTCCGTACGCATACGTATACCAAAAAATGCTACTTTGCGACCATCGACAAATCGTCCTCGCATTGCGGCAAGTTCAACATCACTTACTACTCCTCCTTGTAAACCAAAAGGGCCTGTTTGTTGGGCCGCATTTGAATTATTTGGCAACAATAAAAACAAACTTACAATTGCCGATCCTGCTGTTACTCCTATTCTTGTATTCCATTGACAGCTGTTCATGACTTACTCCTCCCTTTCGGGAAGTTAAAACAGTTCGGCATGGCGAAAACCATGTTCCAGTAACTGCGCGTCACTCAGAGGTGCGAATGTATTGCTTAAGCTCCGGGCGGTTAGTTGACGCTGTGGATTAATCAAAACAGATGACTTATTGAATCCACGCCCAATGACAGCAAAGACAATACCGTTCCAACTCGATAAAAAATCATCTATAGGCATGATTTTATTACCCAAAGCCGGATCAGCCAGATAGACAAGGTTCTCTTCGGTCTTCTTTAATACAACGAAGTGCTTATAACCTTTGAGATCCAGCAGAACAATGGTTGGTATCTTTATTCCTTGCAGAGTATCAGGTTCAACTTTATAACCCCGGCCACGCATACCCACGCGCTCCAGATAGTGTTTAATATTTAGTAGCGAAAATCCCTGTGCTCGAACTTGTTCAATATCACTAACGGCAAACAGACCATCCAGCATATCTTCTTCTGTCACTCGCAGGCCGTAGCCGTACCTGAGCACAGTAGCCAATGCCGCTGCGCCACAGCTAAAGTCAGTCTGCTGTTTTATAATATGCTGATAGCGTTGTTCACGCATGCTAATGACCGGCTTACTCAGGTTTGAGCCACCGGGAAGAACGTTAGCTAACTCAATCTGAGCGGCCTGTACAGGGAAGTTAATAAATAGCACCAGAACCAAAACGGCATCTGGAATCCTGGCGAAACTGCTAGTAATCTTACTAATCATCATAATAAGCCCACTTATAACAGTCTAAAGCCAGGCTGATTTAACAGCCCGGCTCAGATCATCTCAGCAAAAGTCTATCTATCAGAACCTTCATTCACCCGAAGGAACCGTAATAGACGTACTGTCTACCTTAGTCATAGCCAGACTATTATTTTGCAGATTACTGGTACCGGCCGTAATATTCACACCGATATTACCCTTCGCACCACGTAATGCATTATCACCCATTGCTGCGTTGTTCTCATGCCGCACGTAACGGCTAACCAAGTGCTCAACACTACCGGTAAAGGTTCCACTAAGAGATTGCGTACCTGCTTCAGAGAAACCAATACGGCCTCTCTCTCTGCTCGGACCAATACGGCCTCTTTCACCATGAGCGGAAACAACACCTCTTTCTCCTGAACCTGAAATAGTGCCACTTTCAGTGAATTCAAAGCGACCTGGATCGTCATTATCACCGCCGGGTGAAACATTATCGTTATCAAAATCAAGATGCCCCCAGTAAGAGGTACCGCCCCCCTGCTCATGGCCATCACCATTAATCCAAACTTCTGGATAAACATCATTGCTCTGGCTTGAAGTGCCTGAATACGTTGCAGGACCATTACTACCACTGTAGCGAGCAGCGCTATTAACACCACTGTAGCTAGCACCTGAATTTGTACCGCTATAACCTCCGTTACCAGAACCGTTATAACTACCGCCCATAGCACCATTCATAGAGACCTGAGTGGTAATTATTTCATGGGTTTCTTCAGGCAGGTTATGAACCTGATTATTTTCGGTTTCCTGAGCAACCGATACCGTCGCCTCACCCATAGAGCCTGAAGCAACTGAGCCGGCAAAAGAGTTTGCCTGGACGTTACTACTACCCGCCGCAATATTTACTCCGATATTACCCCGGGCATTCTCTAGCGCATTGCCGCTAAAGTCAGCGGTATTGATAGTCCCCCAGTTGAAAGCGACATTATCTTCCGCATTCTGATCCATAAAGATTTCAGCATCGGCGGAGCCAAATACAAACCCTGCATCAGCGGCAGCCAACGCTGCGGCATTACTCTGTACGTTATGATCACCGGCACTGATGTTCACACCAATATTACCTTTAGCACCCTTAAGCGCGTTACCGTCAAGTGTTGCAGAGTTATCCACACGGTCATTTATGGTCAGGTTATTATCACTATCCTGTTCCTGATCAACCACTGCCATACCCAGAGAATCAACACGAATACGGCCTGTGATCGCAACATCACCTGAATATTCAACACTTTTTTTCACATGGACATGCTTACTTAGGTGGGCCCCAGAGCCGCCACGAGAGTTGCCTTCTGCAAGGGCGAAACCTGAAAAACTAAGTGCAGCAACTGCGACGGCCAACGGCGCCATTTTAAATACCTGTTTCATGGTCCTTCTCCTTTTTATTCTTCAAGCACCGGGGTATATTCCCGATTATTTTTTTGATCCCAGTGAAACACTGAGACCAAAACTGTTACTTGTTGCATTTCCTGAACCTGCCAATTGGTTGATCTGTACCACACCACTGGTTCCATTAAAGGCACCCTCACCGATCGATACTTGTCGATGTTGTCCATTACTATCACTGGTAAGCTGGCTGGCAGATTGACCGGTTACCGTGAGACTTAACTCACTTTCAGAAACCGCAACCCCGCCTAAAGCAAAACCGATAGCAACGTCATTGAGTTGTGCATTACCGGAACCACTTGCATGGTTAATAGAGATAAGGCCAGAAGCATTGGAAAATGCATTGCCCTCAATCAGACTGACAGCTGAATAAAGCCCCCCCCCGGGAAGGCCAACATGTTGTGAAGCTTTGATCTGTGCCGTTGCACCCAAACCCTGACCGATACTTACAGCAAGAGCACGAGCATTAAGCTGAGCATTAGAATCCCCTGCGACAATATTGACGCCGATAATTCCGCGACTACTTTCCAAAGCAAAATCACTAATCACTGCCTGGTTACTGTATTCAAATTGTTCAACCGCAAGTGGCGTTTCGGCAGCAGCACTAGCGGCCATCAGCAGCATCAATAAACAATTAACAGATTGAGTAGAGAGAGAGCCTTTCATAATCAGCGCCCCTCCAAATAGACTTCGACAGTTACAACTGAATTGCTGTAACCCTGAGCACTTTGAGCTCCTTTCTTAACACCCCCCTCATCCCAGAGAATAATGCCCAATTCCATCTGGGCCGACGGAATCGCATGATCAATTCCTTGTCCGCGAACAGCTCCGAGCTGATCCTCGTCCAGCACTGCTACTGCAATGCCTGAATCAGATGCGAATAACTGATCCCCCACCCCTTGATCAGCCATCAGCACAGGCGCCCACCACAATCCAGCAAGTGATAGCAAACTAACCGCTAAAACTTTTTTAATACTGGTTGGGGTTAACCAATTGATCATTCTGATCACCTGATAAGTGGACTAAGTTCACTTACAACACAGCAAGAACAGAACCAAAAAAACTATCTGTCTGATTTACATAGGATTAATCATCTTCGGCACGATACTCTACTAGCGAGAGAGGCTGTAACTGTTTCAGGAAGTTAACACCAACTTGACAACAGCAATAAAAAAGACTTATGTATCAGTTAGTTATATAGCTACACATAAGTGTAAAGGCAGTATTACAATCTTAACGCAAGCACACTTTTCGGTACCGGTCAGACATAAAAAAACCGCCAATAGCGGTTTTTTTATACTTAAAAGACAAGACATTAGCAGAGATTCATTACGATAAAGATAAGTGATACTTTTCGATGATTCGATACAATGTCACTCTGGATACACCCAACACCTTGGCTGTCTGTGTCATATTATTATGGCAGTATCTTATGGCACTGATAACCGCCTCTTTCTCCGCCTTTTCTCGTGCCTCTTCCAATGAGATAACTGGCCGATCATCATCTGTACTGTAGCTCTGCAGGTCCAGGTCATCCGGCTTAATCAGCCGCCCATCGCACATAACAATTGCCCGGCGTATCCGATTAATAAGCTCCCTGACATTACCTGGCCAGCTGTATCGTTCCATCACCTGTAGAGATGTCTGAGAGAAACCTTTAAGTTTTGCCTGCCCATCTGAAACAAAGCGGTCAAAGAAGAACTGGGCCATCAACTGAGTATCACCTTCTCTTTCTCGCAACGGTGGTGGCTGCAACTGAAGAACATTCAATCGATACAAGAGATCCTCACGAAATCGACCACTTTTAACGGCTGCATCAAGATCAACATTCGTTGCTGCAACCACTCTGACATCCACAGGAATTTCTGTATTGCCACCCAACCGTTGAATTACATTTTCCTGCAAGAATCGCAGCAGATTAACCTGCATATCAAAAGGCAAGTCTCCTATTTCATCAAGAAAAAGAGTGCCTCCGGCTGCCGCCTCGATCTGGCCACATTTCTGCGAATTAGCGCCCGTAAATGCACCTTTTTCATAGCCAAATAATTCAGACTGTATGAGATTTTCAGGGATAGCACCGCAATTAACAGCAATGAATGGCTTGTCTGCACGGCCGGAGCGCTCATGGACAGCCCTCGCGATCAGCTCTTTTCCGGTTCCGCTTTCTCCATATATCAAAACAGGCGCATCGACACTGGCAACCTTACGAATCGAGCCAAACAATTTAATCATCGATGGACTACTCCCCACCATCTCATACTCATCGTAGCCTTGTTCCAAGTCATCTAAGCATAGGCTTGCCATTCCATGAGCATGGCCTAGTGTCGACAGCAGACGCATATAGTCTACCTCTGAGAGAGGCAGCGTATAATAATCATGACAAGTTTCACGAATCAATTTACAAAAAGCTCGCTCATGTAAACACTCAGTACTAGTGATAATCACCCATTCGATGGTGCGATAATCAGTCAAAAGAGCCTCTACTTCGCGAAGCTGACCGGGTTCAACACTGACAAGCTGAATTAAACCAACACTATACTTTTGATTATCAATAATGCTTCTAGCTTCCTGCAGGCACTCTACTTCTTCAATATCCCAGCCCTGCAGAGAGATAGTGGCTTTGCTAATAGAGTCAATCTTATTATTTGTCCGTACATATAAAACTGGACGACGTAATTCCACCATTGGAATATTCACACACACCCCCTACTCCCTCATCCTGCATCACTAACCCATGTGATGCCGCACCTAAGGGCCCGTTCTCCAATAAGCGACAAGCCTATGTCGCAAATAAGAGGATAGTTTATAAAAACAGCAGGGGTTACTAAATCATCCCGGAATGGGGACATTTAACTTGACAATATTTCATTAAGAAAATATGAGAAGCGAGTAGCTTTTGACGCGTTTTCCCTAATTACCTATAGGGCAAATGTCCTAAAGCATCAGTTTTTCAACATCCAATTAACTCATCTTTATAAACATAATAGAATCAGCAGAATATATAATTCACGCAGACAATAGCATCAAGAACTATCAATATAAACAAGAGGTTATTGCCTTAATAGCAACCTGATCAGCTACCCCCTCGCTACAAGTATATTTAACTAACTGGAGGTATCATCATGTCTAGATCCAAGCTCGCTGCCAAAATGACACACAAGCAAGCCGGACAACTCCCAGCTGAGAAGTAATAGAGAGAGGCATCGATACCATTATGAGCAAAGTTACTGATAGCGCCGTAAAACCAGCATTATCAACTGCCAAATGCCGGCACCATTAATTTTTTGTATTCCGACTCAGTAAGAACTCACGCTATGTACTGAGGATTCCTCTTTGAGGTGGGTTTGAGGCAAGCAATATCACGATAGCAACAATGGAGACCTGCATAAGAAAGACCTTGAAGCACTTCGTATAATCTCACGAACCTTAAGCGTCGGGACAAGCATGGGAAAGACCACTGCATCGATAAAAGCCTTCTGGACATATTTTCTGTGCATTCGTCATCATAAGCGGTAGATGCACCTGATTTTTGACAAAAAAAAGGGCCGCAGATTCATTAAGAAAATGCGGCCCTAAACAGTTACTCATCCGGATTGGGTGGATGAACGGCTGATTACAAACTAATAACCATTCAAGTGATCGATATATTCCGGCAAGAACAGCGAGATCTGCGGTATATAAGTGATCAATATCAGGAAGAACAACAGCAAACATAACCAAGGCAAGCAGGCTTTTATTACCCAGATCATATTCTTACCGGTGATACCTGCGGTCACAAAGAGGTTCAAGCCTACCGGAGGTGTCAGCATGCCAATTTCCATATTCACCACCATGATAATACCCAGATGAATCGGATCGATACCCAGCTGAGTCGCTATTGGGAACAGAATAGGAGCCATGATCAGAATGATCGCAGAAG
This sequence comes from Amphritea japonica ATCC BAA-1530, assembly GCF_016592435.1. Classification (NCBI taxonomy): domain Bacteria; kingdom Pseudomonadati; phylum Pseudomonadota; class Gammaproteobacteria; order Oceanospirillales; family Oceanospirillaceae; genus Amphritea; species Amphritea japonica. Next base: position 3,711,221 of record NZ_AP014545.1, read on the forward strand.
GCTCCATAAAGTTACCCGCTATCAACAGCAGAATATTCACTACAATCAGAAAGCCCCAGGCTGGCAGCCCCCAGTTAACGATCACTTCAGCAATCTGATGAGGGATACGCTCAGTCGTCAATACATGTGCAAACAGCATCGCATTAGCAATAATAAACAGCAGCATCAGAGACACTTTCGTGGCATCCAGAATAACCTTACGTACTTCAGGATGACGAACTGACTTAGGAATAGCCCATAGCATCTGCAATATATTACGGATAGTTGCTGAGCCTGCGGACTCGCCCTCATTCTGCCATGCGATCCCCTTCATTGGACCAATATCACGATAGCCAAGCACTGAGACCATGTACGCATATACTGCAGCAACTGCTGCGGCTTCAGTCGGACTGGCAATACCGCCATAAATGGAGCCCAATACGATGATAATCAACATCAGGCCGCCCAGGGCGATAATGAAAGACTTACCTAAATGCCGGAATCCCGGAAAGGGCTCAGCAGGCAGCTTCATTATCCGCGCGGCGATATAGATGGCAATCATCAGAATACCGCCCATCATCAAACCCGGAATAAAGCCCGCCATAAACATACGCGATGCTGATACTTCAGTCGCAGCAGCATACACCAGCATAACAATCGAAGGCGGAATCAAAATACCGAGAGTACCGGCATTAGCAATTACGCCAGCGGCAAATGACTCTGGGTATCCAGAACGTACCATACCCGCGATAACAATAGTTCCGATCGCCGCCACAGTCGCAGGCGAAGAGCCCGATACGGCAGCAAACAGCATACACGCCATAACCGATGCCATCGCCAGTCCACCACGCACATGGCCGACACTATCAACGGCAAAATTAATCAGCCGCTTAGCCACACCGCCGGTCGATAAGAAGGCCGATGACAGGATAAAGAAAGGGATCGCCAGCAGCGTATAGTGCTCAGACGTTGCCTCAAAAAATTTCAATGACACTGAAGCCAGTGAGTCGTTTGAGAACAGAAGAATTGTCGTCACGCTGGACAAACCCAGAGCGATCGCAATCGGCATGCCCATAAACATACAGGCAAACAGAATAATAAATAGCGCAGCAGTAGTCATGAGCGATCCCCTCTGTCTGAATCCTTACGTTCTTTCTCGAGTCTTTCCTGCTCTTCCATCGCTTTCAGTTCTTTCGCTATCTCCATGCTTTCTTCGGCTTCATCATGCATACCAAAGCCCTCAGTCTGATGCTTAAGTACTTTCCAGCCCAGCTCTAAGAAGCGAATGATTAGCATTGCAAAACCGATCACCAGAATACTCATCGCCATCCATTTCTGAATTGGCATATCTTCCAGCTCGATGCCGATCATTTTCATCTTGCTCAGATAGATCCACGAGCCATAAAGTAACAACCCGCTGTAGACCAGGCACAGGCCAATCGCGACCAGCGTAAAGAAGCGGTGTGCATTTTTCGGCAGCAACTTAACAAACACATCAACACCGATATGCGCACCGACTTTAATGCCGTACGAAGCACCATAAAGCACAAACCAGGCAGCCAACAGAAGAGTCATCTCCTGCGCCCAGTGAATACCCGAATTAAAGCCAAAGCGCATTACCACCTCAGCAAATACCAGTAGCGTCATCGCCACCAGCAGCAGGGAGAGAAACGTCTCTTCCAGCTTTGTGATTAGATTACGAACCATAACGGCCCCCTTAATAACAACGGTGAACTTCCTACCTTGTCATTGTGATAACAGGTGCTTCACAGGACAGCCTTACAAGCCCATACAGAGCCAGAATGGCTCTCCTGTGAAACCAAAGAGTTAAATATCTATAGAGAGGGTGCTGCGACAGGGCCTATACTCCCGTCGCAGCTATCGTGCTTAGTCACCCTAAAGATCTCGCAGAGATCTTCGGAAAACCTGCTTTACTGGTTAGACGCTTCAGCGGCTTTTATCAGATCAGCACCGATTTCATCCGCAAACTGAGCCCAAACTGGCTTCATAGCTGTCACCCATAGGGCACGCTCTTCAGCTGAGATCTCGATAACTTCAGAACGCTTAGAGTCGATAATCGCCTGCTTATCACTGTTCGCTTTATCTGCAGCGATACCGTTACCAAACGCGATCGCTTCATCCAAAGCCGCTTTTATTTCAGAACGCAGATCAGCATCCAGACCACCCCAGAATTCAGCAGAAGTCACGACCATGTAATCCAGCACACCGTGATTTGACTCAGTGATGAAGGGCTGTACTTCGAAAAACTTCTTGGAGAAGATGTTAGACCAGGTATTTTCCTGTCCATCAATCGCCTTCGTTTGCAGCAGTGTAAATACTTCAGAGAAAGGCTTCTTCAAAGGAACCGCGTCCACCGCTTCAAACTGTGCCTGCAGCACATCAGAGGTCATGATGCGGAACTTTTTACCACTTGCATCGGCAGGTACTTTCAGCGGATCGCTGGCAGATAGCTGCTTCATACCGTTGTGCAGGTAGCCCAGGCCGACCAAACCTTTAGACTCAAGAGAGGTCAGCATTTTCTGGCCATCAGCACTGCTTTGAAAACGCTCAACGGCATCGATATCCTTAAACAGGAACGGCAGATCAAACAACTGTAGAGACTTAGTATATTTCTGGAACTTAGACAGGGATGGCGCCGCCATCTGCACATCACCCAGCAACATCGCCTCCAGCACCTTATTATCGCCAAACAACTGTGAACTAGGGAAAACATTCACTTCCACTTTTCCTGCCAGACGCTCAGCAACCAGTTCAGCAAACTTGTTGGCCATTTGACCTTTAGGCGTATTTTCTGCCACTACGTGAGAAAACTTAATTTCAACCGGTGCAGCTATTGCTGATGTTGCACCAAGAGTCAGAGCCATTGCCGTAACGGCCGCAGTAAGTAAACGCATATGCTTCTCCAATATTGTAATTATTCAGGCGCTTTTGGGTCTAACAGCAGAACCCGCGCTCAATTTCTTTTTTTTTACACATTGGTTAGAGCAAAGTACGCGCCAACTATCGAAAAAAGCCTAGAGAAATATTTTTTACTATGTCAAAACAATAAGTTGGGACAGTACTCTCTGTTGAAGCTCAAATAGATGGCAACTAACTTACGGGCGGAAAACCACCCATTTACGACGAGAACAAAGAGGGGTTTCCACTCAATCGCAAGGGCTGATCCGTGAAATTACCCAAAATGCTGACATAGACAGTCGCACCGTACGCTACAGACAGGTATATTAGTGGCAAACTTAAAAAGCCTGATAATTCATCCGGATATCTAATTATGGCGATTCAAACCAAAGTAAATTTAAGCCTCGCTTTTGTCTTTCTTATTGTACTGATCACCTCTATCACTGCGATCTATAGAAGCGAAACCGGCCTGTCATCCGAAATTGCGCTGCAAAATACGCAAAGCACTGCCGATGCTTACTTCGACAGTATCAACATCATGATGCTGAGCGGCACGATGAACAACCGGCAAGCACTGCAATCAAAAATCCTTGCGAACCCGGATCTGATCGAAGCACGCATCATACGTGGCGATCCAGTTACAAGCATGTACGGTGAAGGCACATCGGATTCACATATCCAGGATGATCTGGATAGACGAGCAATGACGGGCGAGAACATAGCCGTTGAACTGGATGATGAGAAAGGCCACCGGATGACCATTATCCATCCGATGCGAGCCAGCTCAGATTATAAAGGTACCAACTGTCTGACGTGCCACCCGGTTGAGGAAGGTGCGATTCTGGGTGCTGTTCGCGTGACCTATAGCTTTGAGAAAATTGATAAGCATATCTTCACTAATATCAGAAACATCGCTCTTGTCGAACTGGCTATGTTTATTATCGCGCTGTTTTTAGTCGGCTGGATGATTCACCGAATCGTCATTAAACCGATCAATAAAATGAACGATACCATTCGGGATATTGAGCAGAATGCAGATCTGACTCAGCAGCTGGACATACAATCTAATGATGAAATTGGCCAGATGTCCGTTTCATTCAACAGCATGCTCCGGACCTTTCACGACAGTATTCAGCACGTCGTCCAGTCAATTGAGATGCTGGGCCAGTGTAGCAGTCATATCAATGATATCTCTGAGATGGCTAACAGCGGCACAGCAAAACAGATAAGCCGGGCTGAAGCGGTCACCAATGCAATGATCGCAATGGATGGCGCTACACAGAACGTTTCCGCCACCGCCGACGTCACCATTAAAGCGTCTGATAAAGCGTTACAGGAAACCCGTAGCGGCGTTGATATCACCTCCGCTACCGTGAAGAAGATTGAATCTCTGCAGCAGCAGATCCAGCACGCAACCGAGGTTATCGTTCAACTCGAACAGCAAAGCTATAACATCGATGCTGTATTAAGCGTGATTCAGGATATCGCCGAGCAAACCAATCTCCTTGCACTTAACGCGGCGATTGAGGCGGCACGTGCAGGTGAGCAGGGCCGAGGTTTCGCCGTCGTCGCAGATGAAGTTCGAACCCTTTCTCAACGGACTCAGAACGCCACGGTTGAGATCAACGGTATTATCGGCTCGCTGCAGCAAAATGCGAAGGGCGCCGCCCAGGTAATGGGGCAGGCAAGCAAAGAAACCGAATCGAATGTTAAAGAAGTTCAAGAAACCTCAGCGGTACTCTTTAATATTCAAAAAGAGATGGAAGCGATTACTGAAACCAACCATAGCATCTCCGAATCCGTGAAGCAGAGCGGTGCAGCTACGCTGGAAATCGAGGGCGCGGTTAATGAAATAAATGAGGGCAGTGAACACGCTAAAGACCGGGTTGTACGTTTATCGTCAATCGCGGTACAGCTGAATAACCTGGCGGATGAACTGGATAAAAGGGCGAAGCAATTTAAGCTCTGATTCCAGTTTCTACTCAGAAAAACGGCGACCCTGGGGTCGCCGTTTTTATATCTGCTACTCAGCCTTTATTTGTAATCTTTCTTATCCAGCTCATACTTTTTCATTTTGTCATAGAGCGTCTTACGGGGAAGCCCCAAAGTTTCCTGCGTAAGCTTCAACGAGCCACTGTTGCGGGACAGCTCCTCTTCCAGGACCAGTTTTTCAAACTGCTCAACCTGCTCTGGCAAGGTCATGCACTTACCTGGCGAAGAACCGTTCTGCTCCCCTACGGAGAAATCATAACTCGGCCCCAGCAACACATAGCGCTCAGCGATATTCCGAAGCTCCCTGACATTACCGGGCCAGTGGTGAGCAACCAGCGCCCGCAACTTTTCGGCGCTCAGCTGTGGCACCTCTTTCTGATACTGGGCCGATGCGATCAATGCAAAATGCTGAAACAGCATCGGAATATCTTCCCGCCGTTCTCTGAGCGGTGGAATCTCAAGACTCACAACGTTAAGACGATAATACAGATCTTCCCGGTATTCGCCCAGCTCACTCAACTCGCGCAGGTTCACTTTAGTTGCAGCCACCACCCGAAGGTCCAGCGCGATTAACTCATTAGAGCCTAATCGCTCTATCGCCCTCTCCTCAAGCACCCGTAACAGTTTAACCTGTAACGACGGAGACATACTCTCGATCTCATCCAGGAACAAAGTGCCGCCATTGGCATGCTCGAACTTACCAATGCGACGACTTTTAGCATCAGTAAAAGCCCCCTTTTCATGGCCAAACAGCTCGCTCTCAATCAGATGCTCTGGCACCGCGCCACAGTTTATCGCCACAAAGTTCTTATCCCGGCGGTTACTGTGCTCATGAATATAGCGAGCTACCAGATCCTTACCCGAGCCGGTTTCAGCCTGAATCAGAATATCCGCAGGCGTGTCAGCAATGTGCTGAATCATCGCCCTAAGCTGTTGAATACGTAAAGAATTACCAATAATCCGGGGGCCTATACCCCCTTGCGCCTCAAGCGCTTTACGCAAGTGTCTGTTTTCAAGGGTCAGACGACGCTTCTCAGCGGCACGACGGACAACGTCATTGAGTAACTCAGAGGAAAAAGGCTTCTCAATAAAGTCGTAAGCACCATCTCGCATAGCCCCCACAGCCATAGAGATATCACCATGCCCGGTTATCAGAATAACGGGCAAATCCGCATCAATATTGACGATCCTTTGCATCAATTCAAGCCCATCAATACCCGGCATATTGATATCACTGACCACAACCCCGGGCCAGTCCCGGTCAAGAAGGCTCAAGGCTTTTTCAGCACTCTCTGCAGCCACAACGTCATAGCCGGCTAGCTCCAGCGTCTGCCCAACGGCAATCCGGATATGTTTCTCATCATCAACTAACAAGATTTGATGCGGCTGCTTCTCTTCCGCTGTTATTTCAGCATTCATCGATCGCTCTTTATTCTTAACCGTTTCAAATTATTCTAACCCGATAGACGATGCCGGCGCATCCGTTGTCGGTAAACTGATCGTGAAAATTGCACCACCCAGCGGATGGTTTGCAACACTCAGCTGGCCATTCATAGACTCAATAATACGATGTGAAATGGACAAACCCAGCCCTAGTCCCTGACCCGCTTTTTTAGTGGTATAAAAGGGTTCAAAAACCTTCCCCAATTCTGACTCGGGGATACCCGGCCCATGGTCACGAAACGAGATCAGCAGTCGTGACGGTTGTCGCTCTAACCCAATCTCTATCCATTTTTCTGACTGCCCCTCCATTGCCTGCAATGCATTACTAATTAAATTAACCACGACCTGTTCGAGTCGCAGCGTATCTCCAAGCACAAAAAACTGATCAAGTTTATTCGGCCATTCAATTTTGGCGTTAGCCTTATCCAGGCGGCCATACATGATCGACATCGCGCCGTCTCGCACTGCTTTCAAACTAACTAATGCTGACTGACCGGTGGTTTTTCGGGAGAACTCTTTTAGCGGCGCGATAATCTTGGCCATCCGCTGAGTCAGACCGCTGATCTCACGCAGATTACTGTTAATAGGGTCCGTTTTCCCCATTTCCAAAAAAGACAGGGCATTATCGGTATAACTCCTAATCGCGGTAAGTGGCTGATTCAATTCATGGTTAATCCCCGCAGACATCTGCCCGATAACAGCCAGTTTAGCGGTTTGAATCAGCTCATTTTGCGTATTCTTATGCTCTTCTACTTCCTGCAGAAGACGGGCATTCGCCCGGGTTAGATCCTGGGTGCGCTCCGACACCCGGTATTCAAGCTGATCCCGGGCTTCTCGCAACTGTTCTTCATTCTCTTTACGTTCGGTAACATCATGGATAGTAACGACAAACCGACTGGCACTACTATCGGACATCCTACCGATGATTAATTCAATCGGAAATGCTGAACCATTAGCCCGTACACCGGACGCCTCGACCATCAGCTCAGCAGGCTGGCTCTCCTCGTTCTGATGGGAAATATGCTGCCAACAAACGGCCCGATCCTCCTGGCCGACCAGCTTGCTGAAATACTCCCCCGAGATAAAGTCAGCATGGTAACCAAACAGCTTTTCAGCGGTCGGATTAAATGACTCAATCAAGCCATGAGCATCCAGAGTAATCAATCCTGCGTGAGTATTATCGATTATCGCCCTTACCCTCGCCTCACTTCGCTCTAGCGATAGAGTCTGCTGACGTTTAAACCGGGCCCGTTCATGGGAAATTCTTCGCCGGGCCATCAAAAACAGAACAAGGAAGACCAGAGCACTGTAAATAAAACCCGCCAGTAAAGCGTTATTAATAACCCGACGCTCTACCGACTTAAGATCCGCCAAAATCGAAACATTGAAACCGGCATCAGGCACCGTCCGTACCTGTTGCAGATATTGCCGGGTTTCGACCCCATCCAGAGCCCGGTTATCAATTCTATCCCCTTCTATCAAGGTGACTACTTCGCTGTTCAGAAGACGCTTTCGCTCCAGAATAGGCAGCGATGTTAGTTGATGATCGCCGTAACGTAAGCTGGAAACAATTCTTTGCAAATCCGGCTGAGGGAGTGGCTCCAGTGTCCGAAACTTCCATTCCGAACGGGTGCTGATAAAGATAACGCCATCCTCATCGGTCACCAGAATATCTGTCTGCGGATCATTCCAGTCGGTCTCAATATCATTGAGATCGATCTTAACCACGATGACGCCAAGAATATTCTCCCGGTATTTCACTGGATATGAGAAAAAGTATCCGCGTTTCTTAGAGGTTGTACCCAGCGCAAAATAACGCCCCTCTCTGCCCTCAAGTGCATCCCTGAAATAGGGCCGGAAGGAAAAGTTACGTCCCACGAACGTACTCTCCTGTGACCAGTTACTGGCCGCCAGGGTATTACCTTCGGTATCCATCAGATAGGTATCTGACGCTCCAATGGTCTGATTCACTTGTTCAAGATACAAATTTGCCCTAAACACCCCGTCGCTTTCAGGCAGCAGCAGGAGGTTCACAAGCTCTGAATGGGACGACAGTAATTTTGGCAGATCTTTATAGCGATCAAGCTCCTGTTGAAGACTCAAAACATAACGGTTCAAGTCTGCAGATGCACTTTGCTGAAGATCTTCAACCGCACGGGAGCGACTCATTGAGACCGTTTGGTAGATGACCAGCGCAAAGAGCCCTAGTAGCAACAATACCAGCAGTGGACGTAAACGTGTTTTTATCAAATAGCAGCCCGTAATACAATTACAAAAAGTTAAGATTGCTTTACTATTTCAGCTCATAAATCATTTAATATTCGGCAAAACACTACATTTCCTGTAATATATTTACATAAATATTGGTTAAGCTTATGAATAGAGTATTAAGAGCTATTAAAATGATTGCTCTACCCGTAAGTTGTAATAGAAACGACCAATAAAGTCTAACAGGTAAAGCTGTTTCACCGCCCATCGGATAAACTTATCATGCAAAAACGCACAAAAATTGTTGCTACTCTTGGCCCATCAACAGATAAACCGGGCGTACTCGATCAGCTGATCCGCTCAGGCGTTAACGTGGTACGACTCAACTTTTCCCATGGCAGCGCCGACGATCACCGCCAACGCGCTGCAGAAGTGCGCAAATTATCTCAACAATTAGCGATACCTGTCGCAATACTCGGTGATCTGCAGGGCCCAAAGATCCGCATCGCTCGCTTCAAAGATGATATCAAAATCAAGCTGGCGGTTGGTGATCACTTTGCACTCGACTCCGCACTGGATACCCATGCAGGAGACCAGACTCAGGTCGGCATCGACTATAAAGCACTTCCAGGGGATAGCCGCCCTGGCGATATACTGCTACTGGATGATGGCCGCGTGCAATTTAAAGTCCTCAATGTTCAGGCTACCCGGATTAACTGCGAAGTCATCATTGGCGGCCCTCTGTCCAACAACAAGGGTATTAATCGTCAAGGAGGCGGACTTTCAGCAGCAGCGCTGACCGATAAAGATAAACAAGACATACTGGTCGCCGCCGATATTGATGCTGATTATATCGCGGTCTCCTTCCCTCGCAGCTCTGTCGATCTGATTGAAGCACGACAACTACTCGATCAAGCAGGCAGTAGCGCTGAGATTATTGCCAAGGTAGAGCGGGCAGAGACCGTCAGCTCTAATGAAGCGCTGGACGATATCATTCTGGCCTGCGATGGCGTTATGGTGGCCCGCGGCGACCTCGGCGTTGAGATCGGCGATGCGGAGCTGATCGGCGTGCAGAAACATATGATCAAAAGAGCACGGGAACTGAATCGCACCATTATTACCGCTACTCAGATGATGGAAACCATGATTCAGAATCCGATGCCAACCCGTGCAGAAGTATTCGATGTTGCTAACGCAATTCTTGATGGTACTGATGCCGTCATGCTGTCCGCAGAGACAGCCGCGGGAGACTACCCTGTTGAAGTTGTTCAGGCGATGACTAAGATCTGCCAGGGCGCAGAAAAACACCAGCTATCACGACCAGCACCCACAGGTATCACTCAGCGTTGTGAACATATTGACGAAACTATCGCCCGCTCAGCCATGTATACCGCGAACCATCTTGTGGGGGTAAAAGCGATTATCTGCCTGACTGAATCCGGCTCAACCCCGCGCTGGATGTCACGTATTCGCTCTGGCCTGCCGATATTTGCGCTCACCAGAAATGAGCGCGCAATGCGGCGTATGGCGCTCTACCGTGGGGTAGAGCCCATGTTGTTTGATGGTACAGGTCTGGACGTTAAATCACTCAATAACCAGGTACTTGAGAGCCTGAAAGCAAAAGAGTTACTTTGCAGTGGTGATCTGGTTCTGCTTACCCGGGGCGCGATAATCGGCAGTGGTAATGGCACCAATTCAATGCAGGTACTGCAAGTACCCTGATCCTTCTCAGAGCCGCAGCCGAATAAGCCTCTTGTCCGGCTGCCTCTCCTTTTCTATCGAAAACCCTGATTCCTCATATCTGTAGGTATCACGTTGAGCAAAGGCTACGCTATAATAGCGCTCTTTTTCCCTGGTAAAGGTATCCTGACGTGTCTGAGGCACTAAAACAGAATCTGAAATTACTTACTGAGAACGGCCAGATTCTGGCGCTCGACGGTATCCTTCATGGCATCGAGAAAGAAGGTCTGCGAGTTGATACTCAAGGTTCGATCAGCCAGACTGACCACCCTGCTACACTGGGATCTGCCCTGACTCACAGCCATATCACCACCGACTACTCTGAAGCGCTGCTAGAATTTATTACGCCCGCATTCAAAGAGTCTGGGGACGCCCTCAATTTTCTACAACAGTTGCATAGCTATACCTATCAGCAGCTGGGAGAAGAGGAACTCTGGAGTGCCAGTATGCCCTGCCATATTGCCGGAGAGAGCGCTATCCAGATCGCTCATTTCGGTAGCTCTAATGTTGGCCGACTAAAATATATTTATCGCGTGGGGCTTGAGCATCGTTATGGAAAAATGATGCAGGCAATTGCAGGTATTCACTATAACTTTTCTTTACCGGAAACCCTCTGGCCAGTGCTACGGGAACTTCAAGGCAGTCAGGAAAGCCTTCAGCAGTTTCGCTCGTCCGGCTATTTTAAACTGATTCGGAACTTCCGCCGTTCATCATGGTTGCTGCTCTATCTGTTTGGTGCATCGCCTGCTCTTTCCTCCAGCTTTATGTGCGGCCAAAAACACGATCTGGATGTCTGGGATGAGAAGACGCTCTACCGGCCTTATGCAACATCATTGCGCATGAGTGATCTGGGCTATTCCAATAAGGCTCAGGCAGAGTTGAATATCTGTTTCAATCACCTCGACACCTATATCCACACTCTGACCCAGGCGATTAACACCCCTTACCCTGCGTATGACAAACTGGGTGTTAAGACCGCAGAAGGGTATAAGCAGCTGAATAACTGTGTTCTGCAAATCGAAAATGAATACTACAGCGATATTCGCCCTAAACGGGTAGCCCTGTCCGGAGAAAAGCCGATACACGCTCTACATGAGCGCGGTGTAGAATATATCGAAGTGCGCAATACCGATATCAACCCTCTGCTTCCCCTGGGTATCGATCAGCTGCAGTCAGATTTCCTTGATGCCTTTTTGGTGACCTGCCTGTTATCAGACCCCAGCGAAGTATCAAATAAGGAATGTGAGTTAATCGATCAGAACAACAGTCTGATCGTTAACCGAGGGCGTGAGCCAGGCCTGACACTGACTAAAAATGATCAGCAACTGACGGTACCTGAATGGGGTAACCAGCTATTGACGGACATTCAACAGACCGCTGTTGTTTTGGATGAAATCGCCGGAAATTCCCGCTATTCAGATGCTGTCGCTGCACAACAAGCAAAATTGAACGATCCGAAACTGACGCCTTCCGCACAGATTCTTGAAGCGATGCAGACATCCGGGCTCGACTATGAAGCCTTTATTCTGCAACAGAGCCGAAAGCACCGTAATAACATCATCAATGTAGGGATAAGCTCTGAGCAGCAGGCTTATCTTGACCAATTAACGGTTAGTTCAAAAGAAGAACAGGCTCAGATTGAAATGAGTGATACGCAGAATTTTGATAATTATCTGGCGGACTATCTTTCTCAATGACTCACTCGTAAAGTATGCACTGCTAAAAAAACCCGCTATGCGGGTTTTTTTATAATCAGCTCACTGCAAAACAAAACTGGTAAAGAACAGATCCGCTACAAAAGCTTCGCCTTCTTCAGCCAATAGCACTTGCTGTACCTTTCCCAGGGCCTCCTGAGCCAGTAAGTGCTGAGCATCCACCGTTTTGAGCTGCTCCTCCTCTTTCGAACTCAACAGCATCAAAATCTCATGTCTCACTTCAGGCTTATGATAGTTCACTGCATGATGGGCTGCTGAGCTAGTCACCTGAATCGTAATTTCACATTTCAAAAATCGCAGTTTCCCCGGACTAACAAAATTTGAGACGAAGGGCTTCAACTCAATATAGTTTACATAATCATCTTCCGCGCCCTCGACAGGCTCATCTGCAGCCCAGGCAGGCTGTATCAGCGCTCCCAGAAACACCATCAGCAATAAACGTTTTAACATTATTCAACTTCCTAACCGGGTTATAAAGATGCGTTCGATCTCAAAACAACGAATTAATCATAGAGTTAGCTCTATTTGTACCATCTTTGAACAAAAATATCAGCGCCCACCCCCTAAGTTTGAGTAACCTCAACGGAAACGACTTCAGCTATTGCCTAGTTCACAGCGATAGGATTAGTATTGAGAGCAAGCAGTCTCGAGTACTGTTTTTATAATAAGGAGGCCCGCTATGCTAGAAAAATGCCGAAACGCCCAGGAACGCTGGGGAGGTGTCAGCGATATAATAGATAGCTGGCTCGAAGAACGTCAGAGACTCATCAGCACCTTTGTCGCGCTACCACAACAGAACGCCGATGAAGCCCTGAAAGAACACATTCAGGAGTTCTCTCAGCTGATGATGGACTATATATCGTCCGGTCACTTTGAAGTCTATGAACAACTGCTGAAAGAGGGCAGTGAGTTCAATGACGGTAGTCTGGAAACTGCGCAGGAACTATTTCCCCGCATTCAAACCAGCACCGATGCCGCACTGGACTTCAATGATCTGTATTCAAGCTTTGAAGGACAAACGTTGCAAGAGATGCACGAACTTACCTGTCAGCTGTCCTCATTAGGCGAATCACTGGAGGAACGCTTTGCCCTCGAGGACAAGATGATCGAGGTTCTGCATACAGCTCATCGTGAGCAAGTGTTCGCTGAAACTCAGGCATAATCCAACACTGTTGCTAAACCGCCTATATTGATTGCAGGGAAACGTTATGAATAACAGGCTGGGCGCTTTTGGTTGCGCACTGGTAGCCACCGCAGTACTTACTGGCTGTAGTGGAGGTGATAAACCCACAAAGCATGTCGAGTATGCCTTGCAAGGTGCATATTCAGCCTCGATTTCCCCCTCGGCTCGCTACGCCGCTATCGGCTCTTTCAATCATGGTGGCAGTCTTTGGAGTCTGGCCGATCATGAACGGTTGTATAACTGGAACCATCGGGCGGGAGATTATAGTCTTATCGCCGCCAGTGCATTCTCTCCTGACGAACTATACGCAGCAACCGCCAACCAACAAGACTTAGTACTGTGGAACCTAAGTAACGGTCAGCCGGAGGGGTTCTGGAGTTCCCCGGCAGAAATTCTGGCGATGGATCTTTCCCCTAACGGCAATTATGCCCTACTGGGGCTGGCCGACCACACGGCGGTCTATTTTGACGTCAAACGTGGCGGTGTTATGCAAACCTTTCGCCACAATGCACGGGTAAAGTCCGTCGATCTGAGCGAAGATGCTTTACTGGCATTAACCGGCGATGATGAGTACAACGCGCAGCTCTGGGATGTGCAGAGCAACAAAGTTATCCACAGCCTGAAACTCGGCAACATCGTTGACACCGTTGCTCTCTCCCCCAGTAAGCAACTTGCGTTTAGCTCTGGTAGCCTCGATCGCGCGCTGATCTGGAGCACCCAGGACGGTGAAGTACTACATACCCTATCAGACAACCGGGATCTGTTCGGCAGACGTCTGAGCTTCCTCTCAGCACGATTCTCAGCAGACAGCAGCCGACTCCTCACCGGCACCGCCTCAGGCTCCGTCCAGCTATGGGATACCGGCAGCGGCACCATGTTACGCAGCTGGGAGGTCCATAAACGCGACCCGTACGGGCCTACCAGTACCGGGGTGTATTCGGTTGGTTTTGGCAACGGGGTATATTACGCGATCGGGTCTAACGGAATTATTAATGAGCTTAAGTAGCCCGTTCAGATGCTTTAGTTATTAACAGGCCCTATATCATATGATAATTCGCTTGCTAGAAAAGCGACAATATAGGGTTTATTGATAGTGGCTGTAGTATTTCCGCTTTCAGCCTAGAAACGATACGCACATCGCTAAAACTCTTCTGTATTCCTCAAAAAGCCAAAATCTGGCAACATCTCTGCCTCTGAGAGGGTTGAGCCAAAGTAACAATTCTGAACAAAAGCACTGCATATCAATTCAAGCTTTATATACACTTGTACACCCTGCTTACAGAACTAAGCAGTGAATATCTGGCAACAGTTCTTACCTTTTTTCTTAGCGATATAAAGTGCTATATCTGCTTGTTTGAATAGATCAGTTTTATTCAGTGCTTCAGTTTTCAACGATGCGACTCCAATACTGACAGTGATTGCGCTAGCAGCATCTAAGACATCATGCTTGACGTCTAATAACCTGACATTCTTTCTTATTCTTTCTGCAACGGTTAATGCAGCGCTGCCCTCTGTCGAGGGTAATAATACGACAAATTCCTCACCACCAAATCGCGCAGCAAAATCGGTTTCTCTCAGCAGAGAGGACTTTATCGTTTGCGCGATACGCGTTAGTACAACGTCACCAAAATCATGCCCATACTTATCATTGTATTCTTTGAAGCAGTCTACATCGATTATCAAAAAAGAAAGGGACTCACTATTTCGTTTGGCAGTTGCCACATTCTCTGTCAGGCGCCTTTCATAGGCATGTCGGTTTGCTATGGTCGTTAAGCTATCTGTTTCACTGATGATCAACAACTCTTCAACTGCTTTTTCTAACTCAAGGGTTCGACTTTTAACCCGAGCCTCAAGCTCGTGATTCAGTTCTTGTATTTCAATATTTACTTGCTTTTGCTCAGTAATATCGACCGATACAACCATGAAATAATCGATCTGATCGTTATAGTCATTATGGTCATTGATCGGAACGATGGTCGAATGAAACCACAGAACATTCCCGTCAATATCTACCACCGAGCCTTCATGAATCACTATTTCAGTAGTATCCCGTGCCTTTATCAGACTTTTGGTCATTTCATCACGAAATAGTTGAGGATAGAACTCTAGTGGATATGGTTTCCCGTAATACTCGGTAATGTCATCAATACGAAGACCCGTGATACCAGCAGAGCTCATATATTGTAGATGAAATTCTAAATCCACTATTTTTGTGCATACTGGGGAGTGCTCAATCCATGCTGTGCTTTGCTTTTCAGAGAACCACAATAGATCTTGTCTCTTTTTAAAATCAATAACTGACATAAGCTCCCTTTTCTTAGTAACGCCTTCACTCTTGTGCAGAAGACATCATACTCAGACTAACATCTCTGTCTGTAATCCAATATATTAACCCCCTTATAACGCCCCCCAAGACCTATTACCACAGATCTGAATGAGATCTGTCTAAGCACGTTTCACTAGAAGACTAATACCCATTAGAACCACAGAATAAAGCAATCCATCTCCGCCTTTATTTTGTATAAGTCTCTCAGCGAAGACAACTAAAACAGATTAAAATCAATAAGTTACAGTTATCTGCAAATATCTCGATACTCTATAGAGACAGTTTTCTTCTAAACAAACAAAAATTATAGCCCTAACATATTGATATATATACATTAATCAACATTGGCATAAAGACTGCTTTACAGAAGTTATCAATAACAAAACCTTTGCTAATTTAAATCAAGGAGCTTCAACTATGAACATCAAAACCCTATGCGCCATCGCCCTGACAACTGTATCTGCCACTACTTTTGCCGGTGAGATGCCAGACTTTCAAACCGTCGATATTAACGCTGATGGCGCGATCAGTCTGGAAGAAGCGAAAAGCGTTGAAGGTCTTGAAGCCGCTTTTGTAACAGCGGATATTGATAAAGACGGACAGCTGAACGAAGCGGAATACGAAGAAGTTTCTCGCGGCTAATTTGTTTCTGCGCGTCGGCTTTTCTAATACGATGCGTTTTAGCCATTAAAAAACCGCCCTAAGGGGCGGTTTTTTTCATCCTTTTTATCGCCGTACAAGTCATTCAACAGCGTCTTATCGCTCTTGTTAGTGTTGAAGAATCTGACTCAGAAACAGCTGAGTCCGCTCATGCTGCGGATTGTTAAAGAATTCATGGGGTTCATTCTCTTCAACAATCTGCCCACCATCCATAAAGATAACCCGGTCAGCCACGGTCTTCGCAAAACCCATCTCGTGGGTTACGCAAAGCATTGTCATCCCTTCGTTTGCCAACTCAATCATGACATCCAGCACCTCTTTGATCATCTCGGGGTCGAGAGCGGAGGTCGGTTCATCAAATAGCATCACATCGGGATTCATACAGAGTGAACGGGCTATCGCTACCCGCTGCTGCTGCCCCCCGGATAACTGCCCCGGATACTTCAGTGCCTGATCGGGAATTTTTACCCGTTCAAGCAGCTCCATCGCCCGCGCTTCGGCTTCCTTACGGGGCATTTTTTTCACCCAAATAGGCGCCAGCACACAGTTTTCCAATACAGTCAGGTGCGGAAACAGGTTAAAGTGCTGAAACACCATACCCACTTCCTTACGGATCGCTTCGATATTTTTAATATCTTCATTCAGCGGGATATCACTGACAATAATATCCCCTTTCTGGTGCTCTTCCAGATGATTAATACAGCGAATCATGGTTGATTTACCGGAGCCCGATGGACCACAGATAACAATCTTTTCGCCCTGCTTAACTTCCAGGTTAATGTTCTTCAGAACATGAAACTCGCCGTACCACTTATTCAGGTCGCGCAGTTCCACCATCAATTTATCAGTCGCTTGTGAATGACTCATCTCTAAATCTCTCTGTTATCAGGCTCGGTTGCCGTGGCCAGTGTGTAATTTTCTCTCCAGTTGTTGCGAGTAGCGCGACATACTGAAACAAAACACCCAGAACATCAGGGCAACAAACAGGTAACTCTCTGTGGAATAGCCGATCCATTTCGGATCCTGATTCGCTGCCTGGCCGATCGCCAGCAGATCAAACAGGCCGATAATTAACACCAGACTGGTATCCTTAAACAGGGCAATAAACGTATTAACAATTCCCGGAATCATCAGTTTCAACGCCTGCGGCATGATTATCAGAATCATCTTCTGCCAGTAACCCAGCCCTAATGCATCAGCCGCCTCATATTGTCCCTTAGGGATCGCCTGAAGGCCTCCCCGGATAACCTCCGCCATATAGGCTGACTGGAATAGCGTGATACCGATCAGTGCCCGCAACAGCTTGTCAAAGCTCATCCCTTCAGGAAAGAACAGCGGCAACATAACCGACGCCATGAAGAGCACCGTGATCAGCGGTACACCCCGCCAGATTTCAATAAAAATGACACAGACTGAACGTACAATAGGCATCTCAGACTGACGCCCCAGCGCCAGTACAATGCCCAGAGGCAGCGATGCCACTATCCCCACGACCGCCAATACCAGCGTCAGACTCAGTCCACCCCATAAATGGGTTTCAACCTGTATAAGCCCGAAAGAGTTGCCATACAGAAGGAAAAAAGCGGCCACCGGGTAGATGACTAACAGCCACACCGCAACCAGTCCCTTTTTAGGCGTCTGAGGCATAACCAGCCAGACAATCGAACCGATCAGCAGGAAAAAAGCCAGCTGCAGACGCCAAAGTTCCGCTTCAGGGTAAAACCCATAGAGGAACTGATCTAACCGGCTAATAATAAACACCCAGCATGCACCGCCACTGGTACAGTCATCACGACTATCACCTATCCAGTCAGAATCGATAAAGATCCACTGAATCACCGGCACCATAAAGCTGATCAGAAAGAATCCAATTACAATAGTTGCAACTGAATTAACTGGTCCGTTAAACAGATTTTTACGCAGCCAGCCAACAACACCTATCAGGTTAGACGGTGGGGGCATCGCGGGTTGTAATTCATATTTCATAATATCCCCTCCTAGCGTTCCGTTAGCTGAATTCTGGCGTTATACCAGTTCATAAAGAAAGACGTAAGCAGGCTCAGTGTCAGATAGACCGCCATCGTCATCGCAATAACTTCTATCGCCTGACCGGTCTGGTTCAGCGTGGTTCCAGCGAAGACGTTAACCAGATCCGGATAACCAATCGCAGTCGCTAACGAAGAGTTCTTCGTCAGGTTAAGGTATTGACTGGTTAAAGGAGGGATCACAACCCGCATCGCCTGCGGAATAACAATCAACCGCAATGTTTTCCCTTTTGAAAGACCCAATGCCGACGCGGCCTCGGTCTGACCATGGGACACGGCGAGAATGCCCGCCCGCACAGTCTCGGCAATAAAGGCTGCAGTATAGATACTCAGTGCCAGCCAAAGAGCGATCAACTCCGGAATAACCGTGATGCCGCCCCTAAAGTTAAAGCCTTTCAACTCTGGGTGTTCCAATCCCATCGGCATACCACTCAACAGGAAAAGAATCAGCGGCACGCCGACAATCAAACCAATGCTGGTTAGAAATACCGGAAACTGCTGTCCGGTGCGCTCCTGGCGCTTAGCTGACCAACGGGAAATGAGCCAGCTTCCGACCAGGGCCGCAACAAAACCAAATGCCACCAGACCAAATCCATCTTCGGCCACAGGTGCAGGGAAGATAAAGCCCCGGTTGTTAATAAAAGAACCAAAAAACTCAATACTCTGCCGTGGGTGTGGCAGCGTTCGCAGTACAGCGAAGTACCAGAAAAAAATCTGTAGTAGCAAAGGAATATTGCGGAAAATTTCAATATAAAAGGTTGCAAACTTTGAGATTAACCAGTTATCCGACAATCGCGCCACGCCCAGAATAAAGCCCAGAATGGTCGCGGCAAAAACCCCCATTGCTGCAATCAAAATCGTATTTAACAGACCGACTAAAAAAGTCATCCCGTAACTGGATGCTTCCGTATAGTCGATAAGGCTCATAGCGATACCGAAGCCTGCTTCACTGGTCAGGAAGTCAAAACCGGTGGTTATACCCCGTTGTTCGAGGTTTGTCAGGGTATTATCAATGATGGTATAAAACACGAATCCCAGCGCTGACAAAAGCAGCACCTGGAACAGTAACGACCGCTTCTTGGGGTCGTTCCAGAATTTTGGCTTGTCCATTGGTGGCGCTTTTGGTTGTGCTGAACCACCATCAGGCTTGTGACTTGAATTCGAAATGTCTGAGGACATTGTTAACTCCAGAAATCAGTACACAGATCCTTCTGCCGCTGCATGAAAGAAAAGAGCTGCAGAAACAAAAACGGCCGGCCTTTCGGGCCAGCCGTTCATTAGCGCTCTTAGCGCATTGGTGGAGCGTACTGCAAACCGCCCTGGTTCCATAATGCATTCAGACCACGGTCCAGCCCCAGTGGAGATCCCTTACCTACGTTGCGCTCATAAGCTTCACCGTAGTTACCCACCTGCTTAACGATCTGGTATGCCCAGTCATCAGCCAGATCCATACCTTTACCTTTAGGCCCATCCAGACCAATCAGGCGTTTAACGTTCGGATTAGTGCTTTCAGCTTTCATCTTATCGACGTTAGCAGAGGTTATCCCCAATTCCTCAGCATTCAGCATCGCATTGTGCGACCACTTCACGATGTTAAACCAGGTATCATCACCCTGACGTACAACAGGGCCTAGCGGCTCTTTCGATATAACTTCTGGCAGTGCGCCTACCGCTGAAGGATCCTGCATTCGGGTACGCAGGCCTGCTGCCTGTGAAAGGTCAGTAGTAAAGGAGTCACAACGACCACTGTCAAACGCTTGAGCAGCCTGATCATTAGTATCAAATACTACCGGAGTATAACTAATACCCTCAGCACGGAAATAGTCAGCCATGTTCAACTCAGTTGTCGTACCTGACTGTACACATACGGTCGCACCATCCAATTCTTTAACACTTTTCAGGCCCAGCTCATTTTTCACCAGGAAACCCTGACCGTCATAATAGTTCACACCCGCAAAGTTAATACCCAGTTGAGTATCACGGGTCTGAGTCCAGGTGGTCACTCGGGACAGAACATCAATCTCACCAGATACCAGTGCGGTGAAACGCTCTTTAGCGTTCAAAGGAACAAACTTAACTTTAGATGCATCGCCCAGCACGGCAGCAGCGACAGCCCGGCACAAATCAACGTCCAGCCCTTTCCAGTTACCTTTATCATCAGGTACCGAAAAACCCGGCACACCACTAGTTACACCACACTGAACTGCGCCACGCTCCTTCACAGTTTCTAAAGTACCAGCCATTGCAGTACCTGTCATAGCAACCATCAAGGTGGCAGCAGAAATCAGGGTTTTCTTCATTGGATGCTTCCTCACTTTGTAACGTATTAAAGAATATTCAAAACAGGGCTGTATTCATCAGCATTGCTATAAGCTTTTGCTCTGCAAAGAGCGTTCCACTTCTTTATTCTTTTAATGCATAGAGTTAACTTTCAGTCATTCAGTTTAGCAACTGTTTTGATTCTGTACAGAAAGTCGCTGAACATCAGATATGTAACGCTTTAATAATGTTGAAATATTTTTATAAATGAACTGTCAAAATCGCCCGAAATTAATGACGTTTTCGGTCAGGCACTTTTCGACGCACCAAAAAAAACCACCCAAAAGGGTGGCTTCGATGTTTTTGATCAACAACAGCGCGTTACTGCGCTGGATTAATCTCTAGCAACTCAACTTCAAATACCAGGGTTTCGTTAGGCCCGATAGCCTCACCCATACCGCCAGGCCCATAAGCTAACTCAGCAGGAAGTACTAAACGCGCCTTACCACCCACTTTCATCAGCTGCAGCCCTTCTGTCCAGCCAGGAATAACGCCATTTAACGGAAAGGAAACCGGCTCGCCACGACTATAAGAGCTATCAAAATCAGTACCATTGATCAGCGATCCCCGATAATGTACTTTTACGGTATCTTCTGCCGCCGGACTGGCACCTTCACCGGCAGTCATCACTTCATACTGAAGCCCGGATTCAGTGGTCACAACACCCTCTTTTTTTCCATTCTCGGCCATAAACGCCTGACCTTTAGTCAGGTTCTCTTCAGCCATCTTGGTTAGAGCGGCTTGCTGTTCTTCAACCTTTTTCTTTTGAAAAGCCATCATTGTTGCTTCAACTTCTTCCGGCTTCAGCAGTGGTTCCGCACCCGAATATACCGTTTCAACAGCACGACGCAGTGCGTCTACATCCAGCTCTTCCACATCGGCCTTAAGGCGCTCGCCCAGCATGAGACCCAAGCTATAGCCCAGCTTTTGCTGATCAGTCTCGAGGGTGTAGGGCTTCTCAACCGGAGCTGCCGGTTCTTTTTCAGCTCCACAGCCAACCAATACAATACTTGCAACGGCCACGGCCACCAGCGTCTTTTTCATTGTCATTCCTTTAATCCAAGAGTCAGTTATCAGCGTTTAGTAATCCATTAAACTGAAAAGTTCCGTTAAATACTACCGTTCGACGAGGCTTTATCGCTTAAATGACCTAATAAAGTCTGTAGCTCTCCGCTCACCTCTGGCTCAACTTCCGCTATAGAACAAAGGTTTCGATAGCCTAAGCCTGCCAGTTGTACTGCGCTGGGGCAGTATCTCTTTAGCGCAAATAGTAACCCAATTTCAACTTTCTCTGCTGATAGTTCGGCTATTTTCAGTTGCTGATAACAGCGATCTTCATCCATTGACTGCTTTGACTTCCGTAGCTGATAACGCAACATCCGTAAGGGTTCCAGCAGCTCTAAACGCCACTTTTTAGCTTCTGTATCGTCCAGCCCTGCAGGTAAAGTCCTCCTCTGTTCAGCCAACCAAAGAGCAAACAGTAGACGGTTTACACTCAATTGATGGACATTTTGCAACGTCAGGCAAAGTTCGGCTGTTTCCCGGTCCGAATAAACCTTTACGGCATAACTCCAAAGCTCATTATCTTCAATCATCTATGCTAAAATCCGCCGCCATGATTCAGTTAAACCAGCTTAGCTTACAACGTGGACACATGCGCCTGCTAGACAGAGCGCAATTAACGATCCACGCCAACCAGAAAGTCGGCATTGTCGGCGCCAATGGCGTTGGCAAATCTTCTTTGTTTAAACTCATCTTAGGACAACTGCAGCCCGATGAAGGCGATTTGCAGCTACCTGGCAATCTGACCATTGCCCATATGGCTCAAGAGGTCGGTGACAGCAATCAACGCGCCATAGATTATGTCCTCGATGGTGATCAGCGACTACGCAGCATTCAGCAAGCCCTGGAAAACGCGGAACAGTCCGGAAATCATCACCGTATTGGCGAGCTACATGCCCAGCTGGATGCGGTGAATGGTTACAGCGCCGAAGCCCGTGCTCATCAGTTACTCAATGGACTGAGTTTCACTACGCCCGATGCAGAGCGACCGGTCAATACTTTTTCGGGCGGTTGGCGTATTCGCCTTAATCTGGCCCAGGCGCTCATGAGCCACTCTGACATTCTGTTGTTGGATGAACCCACCAACCACCTGGATCTGGATGCAACCATCTGGCTGGAACAGTGGTTGCGCAACTATCAGGGCACCCTGCTGCTGATTTCCCACGACAGGGATTTCCTGGATGCGGTGAGCACACATATCGTGCATATGTTTCAGCAGAAAACAGAGCTCTATAAAGGTGGCTACAGCGATTTTGAAAAGCGCAGAGCCGAGCGACTGGCTCAACAACAGTCACAGTTTGAAAAGCAACAGGTCAGAATTGCTGAGATCGAGAATTTTGTTAGACGATTTAAAGCTAAAGCGACCAAGGCAAAGCAGGCCCAAAGCCGGGTTAAAGAACTTGAGCGGATGGAACTGATCGCACCAGCCCATATCGACAGTCCGTTCAGCTTCTCGTTTCAATCATCGGATAAGATATCCTTCCCCTTGTTGAGCCTGGATGATTGCGCATTGGGCTATGAACAGCCGATACTCAGCAACGTAAAACTGACACTTTCTCCTGGCGACCGGATCGGCCTTCTGGGGCCTAACGGCGCGGGCAAATCGACCCTGATAAAGTCTTTGACCCAGGATCTACCGCTGGTTAACGGACTATATAAAGCGGGTGAGCATCTGAAGATAGGTTACTTTGCTCAGCATCAACTAGAAGCATTGGATCTTGAGGCATCTCCCGCTTTGCATATCCAACGCATCTCCCCTAAAGCCAGCGATCAAGAGATCAGAAATTACCTGGGTAGCTTTGACTTCAATGGCGACCGGGCACTGGAGCCAGTCAAACTGTTCTCCGGCGGTGAAAAAGCTCGGGTTGCATTAGCGCTTATCGCCTGGCAGCGCCCGAATTTACTGCTACTGGATGAGCCAACTAACCACCTGGATCTCGAAGTCAGGCATGCACTGACACTGGCGTTACAAAGTTTTGAAGGCGCGCTTATTTTAGTGTCCCACGACCGTCACCTACTGCGTAATACCGTTGACCAGTTTATGTTGGTAGCCCATGGCAGCGTTGCACCTTTTGACGGTGATATGGATGACTACCAGCAATGGCTGGCCAGTCAGCGGCGGGGACAAAATCAGGCCACCGAGGCTCCGCGAGAAAACCGCTCATTGAGTGCTGCAGACAAAAAAGAACAAAAACGCCTTGAAGCTGAGCGCCGCAAAGCCCTTCGTCCACTGAAAAACTCAGTAGATAAACTGGAAGCGGCGCTGGATAAGACCACCACACAGTTACAACAGCTGGAAAGCCAGTTGGCAGATAATAGTCTTTACGAAGATGCGAATAAGGAAAAACTCAAACTACTGCTGCAGCAGCAAGGCGAACTGCAGCAAAAGTCTGACGAAATAGAAACGGACTGGTTAGAGAAACTAGAAGAGTTAGAGCTACTGGAAAATGAAACAACGATCTGACCAATCGTTGTTTTATTCTATCGACGAGCGCCTCTGTGAGAAGCCTGACTAGGCATGCATGATGGTATGCACCAGTGAATCTAACTCCACCCGGCTTTCCTGCACGTCTTCCAATACCGCATCAACATCGGCCTGTGTCAGCTGAAGCTCAGCAAGAATCCTGTCAGGGACTAATTCAATCGGCCCGTCGGCCATCTCCCGGGCACGTAAGCCACGACTCGCTACATGTAGTACCTTAGCTTCATGACTGGCAAGCCCCTCGTAAGCTAAGTCGTTGTGATGGCGTACCGCTTCAACGACAACTTCAGGTAATCCCCAGTTATCCAACAACCAACCACCGACCTGCTCCCGGGTCACATTCAGCACCTGTTTTTCAACAAATTCCAGAGCCATATGCGGATTAGCTTCGATATAGCGTGATAACAGTGAAAAGTGTGGAGGAAACAGATGAGCCAGCACCAGATAGCCGAAATTTTGCAGTAAACCCGCCAGATAAACCAAACCGGGTTTCGGTCTGATCTCCGCCGGTATTTTCTTACAGAGCAGCTCCGCTGTAGCGGCAGTAAAAACTGATTGCTGCCAATATGGAACAGCATCCCGTGGCATATCTTCCGGTAATGACAAGGCTTTACCCATAGCCACACCCAGCGCCAAATTCACCACCAGATCAAAACCTAATACACGAATCACTGCATCTTCAACAGAGTGGACATCACCAGGTGCTGCATAGTAAGGAGAGGCCGCCCAACTCATTACCTGAGCAGCAAGACTCGCATCACCACGGACAAGCGGCACCAGATCATCGATACCTGCAGCGGGGTCAGAGCGCAGCTCAACCAGCTTTTTCATCGATGCTGGCAATGGGGGCAACCCTAGCGTGTCCTCTAACCGTTGTTGAATTCGCAACGTGGTAAATCGCTCGACAGCACGCGTAATTACCTGTTCATCATTACCATCAGGCTGTTGTTTATTAATCGCGTTAGTCGTCATCCCTAAAGCACAGAGAGAGACATGCTCCTGAAACCATTGCTTTTGGGCTTCAAATGCCAACCCGGTATAAGGTTCTACAACACCCAGCTTGTCATAATCAGCAATTGACTGCTCGATATAAACCGGCAATTGGAATAACTTCTTCTGTCCGGCATTAGTCTGCAACGCTGGCTGACCAAAAAACTTAACCGCATCTCGTCCCCGAACAGGTTGCAGGTGGCGGCCTGAATGTTTCCAAATACTCACCAGATTTAACAACATGTTGGCGGGCAGGATCACAAGCGCTTTGCCCTCATGGTCATTCAGTAGCACCACTCGGGTCTCTTTAGTGTCACTGTCTGCGCTGTAAAAAGATTTGACTGCTATCGACAAGAGGCATCTCCATTATCACTGTCCGTCGGAAAGTTATCGGCCCGAGCGGATTGATCTTTAACTAGTGCCAGTATAGTTAAAGCAATGCTCACCGACACCACAGATGCTACCCATTTCGAGCGCCTGACGCTGTCCTCTGTGAACCTTTGGGAAGCACATTTCTGAAAGGTAATCACTTAGCAAGCGCCTGCTCTCAACCCTATGACTTTAAAGCTAAATTTTAAACAGCTAGCCCACATCGTTGCAATTTCTGCTTTAATAAGGGCAATAATCACACCCGTTCTCCGCAATATATCTCAGGAATTTAACTATGCGCAGGCCTATTCTCTCTGTCATTTTGGGTACTCTCACCCTGCTTCCCACTCTCTTATTCGCGGTTAATGAAGATCTCGCACCAGAATCGGCCACCGGAACCCTACAACAGAAAAGTATCGAAGCTCAGCATCAACTGGTTGTCACCGCACACCCCTTAGCCACTCAAGCTGGATATAGGGTGTTACAACAAGGGGGGAGCGCCGCAGATGCAGCTGTTGCCATCCAGGCAATGCTAACCTTAGTCGAGCCCCAGTCATCCGGCATCGGAGGTGGCGCCTTCATGCTTTACTGGGATAACACCAGTAAACAATTAAAGGCCTTTGACGGCAGAGAAACCGCCCCGGCATCCGCTGATGAAAACCTCTTTATAACTAACGAGGGGAAACCAATGCGCTGGTGGGATGCAATGGTTGGCGGCCGCTCAGTGGGAACGCCTGGCGTGCTGGCAATGCTAGAAAAAAGCCATAAGCAATACGGAAAGAGTTCATGGTCTTCACTATTTGAAGATGCAATTGAAACCTCTGAAAGCGGCTTTCAGGTGAGTCCAAGACTTCACCAACTGCTCTCTTCAAAGATAAACCCAGGTTTGGGAAAGTACCCTCAGGCCCGCAATTATTTCTTTACCCCAGAGGGAGAGCCACTACCCGAAGGCCACCAGCTAACCAATCCAGAATTAGCAAAATCACTGCGTCACATCGCTAAAAGCGGAGCGGCTGCCTTTTACCAGGGAGAACTGTCGAAAAAGATTATCGATGCGGTAAAACAAGCCACCGACAACCCCGGTAAACTTCAGCAAAGTGATCTGAAAAACTATCAAGCGATCGAGCGTCAGGCTATTTGTCGCCCATTCAGAGAGTATCGGGTCTGCGGCTTTCCGCCTCCCACATCCGGCGGTATAACAACACTGCAGATAATTAAGCTGATGGAACTGGCCGAGCCGAAGCAGCTACAACCAACTTCTATAGAATTCTATCAATTATTTACTCAGGCAAGCCGTTTAGCCTATGCGGACAGGGCGCGTTATCTGGCTGACAGCGATTTTGTCGATGTCCCTATGGATCAGCTACTGAACGAAAACTATCTGCGACAGCGTAGTAAGCTGATAAATCTCTCGAAAGATATGGGAAAAGCTAGTCCCGGTGAATTACCTGACAGGCTAAGCCGCGCTGACGACCGGTCTCCTGAACTACCGTCCACCAGCCACTTTGTTATTGTCGATCGCTGGGGTAACGCGGTATCTATGACCAGTAGTATCGAGATGGCCTTTGGTTCAACTCTGATGGCCGGTGGTTTTTTGCTAAATAATCAGCTGACCGATTTCTCTTTCATCGCCGAGCAAGAAGGAAAACCTGTTGCTAACCGGGTTCAGCCAGGTAAGCGCCCTCGCAGCTCCATGTCACCAATTATGGTGTTTGATCGGAATAACCAACTAGTTGCCGCACTCGGTTCCCCCGGAGGCAGCCGGATTATTAGCTACGTTGCAAAAAACCTTTATCTCAAACTCAGTTCTGATATGTCTTTGCAACAAGCATTCAATACGCCTCATGTGGTCAACCGTAACGGCGTGACTGAACTGGAAGCAGGCACAACCGCAGAGCAACTGGCTCAGCCGCTCAGCGCTATCGGTCATGACCTCAAAATAAGAGACCTGAACAGTGGCTTGCATGGCTTTTTTCGCCAGGCTGACGGGGCATGGAAAAGTGCCGTTGACCCACGCAGGGAAGGAACCGCTCTGGGAGATTAAACCGCAGGACCCATATCTGCACCTGAGCGCTTTTTAAAAGAGCCCGGGTGCTTCCCCCAGCGCCCTCCCTCTCTCGTCTTCCCTCTTAACATCTATCACAAACCCCATACCCATTTTGGGAATTAATGTGTAAACATTTCTCTACTTTAGTCGATATAATAAACATAGAAATTGTGCAGAGCACAAAATATTACTAACGATCCAGATTGAGCCAATAAAAACAGCCTTTCATAATTCTGAAATCAGTTTAGTTTATATTTAACTTATTGATTTATAAATATATGGTGTATCGAAATGTCTAATTTACTAATGGCTGGAAAAAAAGTTCTTATTGTCGGAATTGCCAACGATAAAAGTATCGCTTACGGCGTTGCAAAAAAACTTCACGCGCAAGGCGCAGAACTCGCCATTACTTATCTAAATGATAAAGCTGAGCGCTTTGTTCGCCCTCTTGCAGAAGAACTTGAGGCATCGATTATCATGCCACTTGATGTGACTCAAGAGCAGCAGATGATCGACCTATTTAAAGCGCTAGAAGAAGCCTGGGGGTCTTTAGATGGATTAGTCCACTCGCTGGCATTCTGTCCACTGGAAGATCTTCACGCGCCGATCTCCGAATGCTCCCGCGAGGGTTTTACCCAGGCAATGGACGTTTCGTGTTTCTCTTTCATCCACATGGCCTCTTTTGCTAAAGACCTCATGAAAGATGGCGGATCTATGATCAACTTCTCCTACCTCGGCAGCGCTCTGGCAACCGGTGACTATAATGTGATGGGCTGCGCTAAAGCAGCACTTGAAGCCGCCACACGCTATCTGGCAAGAGACCTTGGCCCGCGCCATATTCGTGTAAATTCAATATCGCCGGGCACTATTGCCACTCGCGCTGCAGGTGGTATTAAAGATTTTGCCACCATGCTGGAGTACAACCAGAACAAAGCAGTCGACCATCAGCTACCCACTATCGAAGAGGTTGGTGATGCTGCAATGTTCTACCTAAGCGACCTGTCCAAAGGAACTTCCGGTAGCATCCACTACGTCGACCATGGTGTTGCTATCGTTGGATAACAGGCCTGCCTGAAACAGATAAAAACACCGCTCTGCGGTGTTTTTTTATGGCTGAAACACTACGGGTTACTCGACCAAATAACATTGCTTTCTATGTGGGATTATCTGGTAAGATAAGGAATAGCTGGAATCAGGGACGCTCATTCAGACAAAAACTCACATGCTGAACGCATATAAAAGACCGTAATCTTTAATGAACACATATCCAGATCTCGATTTCTTTGAAGCTTTCCCCTGGAATAAGGGTTTTGAATTAGGTATTCCCGCGATTGATGATCAGCATAAACAACTGATCGTCCTTATAAACCGACTCGTGAACACCCTGATTCATAACAAACCAATGGAGATTAATGACGCCTTTAGCGAACTGGCTGAGTATGCAGATTTTCATTTTGTCACTGAAGAAGCTATTTGGGCCGAGCACTTACAAAATGATGACTGGGTAGCGTCGCATCGCCATAATCATGCATCCTTCCTTCCCGCGGTTAAAGCCATTCAGGAAAAAGAGGAAGGCAAGCCGCTTCCGGAAGTCATTGAGAAAATCCTACGATTTCTGACCCGCTGGCTGGCATTCCATATCATCGATGATGACAAACGCTTAGCCATCGCCGTCAAAGCGCTCGAGTCAGGCGCCAACGTTGATGAAGCCAAGAAACACGCTGAACTTGAGATGGATAGCTCGATCAATATATTGATCGACATCGTTCTCACTATGTATGATGGCCTTTCCTCTCGCACCCTGAACCTCATGCGAGAACGTCAGGCTCGAATAGCCGCAGAATCAGAGCTCAAACAGGCCAACCTCAAATTGGCACAGCTGTCGATAACCGATCAACTCACCGGCTTATACAACCGAAGACATTTTGATGAAGTGCTGGATGTGGAGCTTAAAGGTGCTATTCACACTCAGTCAGCCCTGAATTTCTTCCTTTTGGATATCGACTTCTTCAAGCGCCTCAATGACCGATACGGTCACCAACAAGGAGATATCGCTCTTCAGCAAGTAGCACAACAATTACAGTCCCTTTGCCAACACCCATCTGAATATGCATTTCGGCTCGGAGGTGAGGAATTCGCCATCGTTTCAGTCACCACCACTGAAAACGATCCTCTACTGTTTGCAAAAGCCATCTGCGACTCAATCTCGGCCCTGGCAATAGAAAATAAGGATAGTGATACCGCAGATATCCTCACTGTTTCGGTAGGGATGATATGCGGCATACCACAACCTACTGAGAACAGAGATAAGCTCATGCAACAGGCAGACAGATGCCTCTACTTTGCCAAGAGAAACGGGCGAAACCAAGTCATCAGCCCAGCAGACCTGAATGAACAGAGCCTCCTCTCTCTCCCCTGATCAATAGGTTTTATAAGGCAAAAACTTACCCGAAAGCACTACGTTAACCCGATCGCCATTAGGGTTCGCTTCACGCTGAATATCCATAGAGAAGTCGATAGCACTCATTATTCCGTCACCGAACTCTTCATGAATCAGCTCTTTAATCGTGTTGCCATAGACATTAACTACCTCATACCAGCGATAGATCAACGGATCAGTAGGCACCGCGGTAGGTAGAGAACCCTTATAAGGCGCAATCTGTAACCAGGCAACCGCTTCATCTGGTAGACCAAAGATCTCACCAATAACCTCCGCCTGTTGCTTATCAAGAGTCATCTGTCCCAGACATGCAGCCGTTGTCCACTCTTTTGAGAGGCCGATCGCGGCGGCCACGTCACTCCATTTAATCCCTTTGCTAACTTTCGCTGCCATAATTGCGGCAGTGACTTCTTCCCGATTACTAATCATAGGTCACTCCTCAGGTTTCATTTAATCCATCATTGATTATTCAGTTGCACCAGCAGAAACAGCACCACCAGCGTTAACAGAAAAGAGACTGATCTCCAGAACAGCAGAGGGTTTCTCTCCATCAGGGGAGGCTGATTGCGGCGCAAATAGTTGTGATTAGGTTTACGCAGGTCGTACACAAATTCAGATACCTCTGCGTAGCGTTTGTACGGGTTTGGCTGTAGCCCTTTCTGCAGCGTTGCGTCGACCCATCTGGGGATCGCTTTTTCCTCATCGAAAACAGATTGATATAAGAGTTTACGTTGTGCCGATGAGGTGGTGCATTTAGCAACCTGAGTCCCATAAGGGAAACGTCCTGATAGCATGTGATAAGCAATTACCGCCAGCGAGAAGAGATCAGAGCGGGTTGATATGACTTCGCCGACAAAATACTCCGGTGCCATATACAGTGCCGTCCCCGGCATATCCAGTTGCGCCAGAGTATTTTCAGCTTCAACAATTCCGGCAACACGAACCGCACCAAAATCAACAATTTTTACGGTGCCGTTACTATCGATCATCACATTTTCAGGCCGCAGATCCTGATGCAGGATCTCTTTACGATGCATCGCCTGCAAGCCTGTCGCTATCTGTTCGATAACATTTCGAACCACTTCTATATCAGGGTTGGGGTTATCGATCAGCCACTGGGCAAGCGTCTGACCTTCAATATATTCATTAACGGTGTAGAGATAGTTTCGCTCACGGCTTTGTAAGCCCGCTTTCATAACGTGAGCGCTATTGATACGTCGCGCAACCCATTCTTCCATCAAAAAACGTTCCAGGTAGGCGGGATCATCTCTCAAATCAACGGAAGGGATTTTGATAACTACCCGAGTGTTACTGCCGGGATCTTCAGCAAGGTATACATGACTGCGACTGCTAGCATGCAGCTCTCTCAGAATCTGGTAACCGTCAAATGCCTTCCTCGCCTGCAACAAAGGCGGTAGTTCCAGCTCCTCTACCTGATGTTTTAAAGCACTCTCCAGCTGTTGTGGCAGTTGATCTACGCGGGCAATCTGCAGAGTAAGATTATCATCGCTGCCATTTTCCATTGCCTGTTTAACGATGACCTCTGCGGCCTTATCAAGATCATCAGCGCAGTCCTGTAGAGTTTGAAAAATAAACGGGGTTTCTATAAATTCATATACACCATCGGTGCATAAGAGATAGATGTCACCTTCATGCAGGGTGGAGGTCTGATAATCCAGTTCCATTTCAATATCGATGCCTAATGCACGACTAAGATAACTTTTCTCTTTAGACACCCAGGCCCGGTGATCCTTGGTCAACGTTTCCATCCCCTCGCCGCGTAAACGGTAGATCCGGCTGTCGCCAATATGGAAAACATGCAGGCTGGAAGCTTTGAAAACAGCTGCACTCAGGGTGCAGACATAACCTTTATCTTTGTTGAAACGGTATTCTGAACGCTGCGTCTGTGAGAATAACCAACCATTGATAGATTCCAGCACACGTTCGCCGGAAGTACGTACTGACCAGGCGTCGGAAGTACAGTAGTAATCGGCCAGGAAGCTCTTCACCGCAGTCTCGCTGGCGATCTGGCTTACATTACTGCTGCTGATACCATCCGCAAGGGCCAGAGCGATACCCTTAAGGCTAAGCTGAGGCTCTTTAGGGATATATGCACCATGAAAGTCCTGGTTCAGCTCTTTTAAGCCTTTATCACTAAACTGACCTGTACTTATTTTTAGATGCGAATTCATGACAGAAGCACTCTGATTGCAGGAGGAGTCATATTAACCAAAGGCCCGTTCAGAAAATCCCGGAGGTCAGACAGACCTCCGGGATTCAGGCAACTGTTTGGCTGTAGTACAGGGTCTACATTGCCGCTACAGTTTTAGCTGCAGCAACTTTACGCTCTTTACTTGTTTTAACGTGTGTCAGGTAAAGAGGTAAACCAACCAACAGAAAGCCACCTGCCAGGTTACCCAGAGCCGTTGGTATCTCATTCCAGATCAGGTATTCCATAATAGTGAAGTCACCACCCATGATCATAGAGAATGGGAACAGGAACATGTTTACAATTGAGTGCTCGAAAGCCATGTAGAAAAACAGCATGATCGGCATCCACATCGCTGCCATTTTAGCGCCCGCAGAGGTAGAGATCATCGCTCCGACAACACCCATAGATACCATCCAGTTACACAGCATGCCGCGGATAAAGATGGTAAACCAACCCAGTACCCCTTGCTCCTGATAACCCAGGGTTCGTGCTTCACCGATAGCACTTACCTTAGCGGCGACAACCCCACCATCAACCTGATAGCCATATGTCAGAATGAAAGAGGCAAAGAAAGCAACCATCAAAGCACCCGACAGGTTACCGATAAATACCAGCCCCCAGTTACGCAGCAACGCACTCCCTGTGCAACCAGGGCGCTTATCAAGTACTGCCAGTGGTACCAGCGTAAACACACCGGTTAACAGGTCGAATTTCATCAGATAGAGCATGATAAAGCCAACAGGGAACAAACACGCACCCAGTATCGCGCTACCGGTTTTTGTTATCACGGTAATAGCAAAAAATGCTGCCAGCGCAAGGATCGCGCCTGCCATAAATGCCCGGATATAAGTGTCTTTGGTGGACATAAAGATTTTCTGTTCACCTGAGTCGACCATTTTGGTCGCAAACTCACTCGGTTCTAAGTAAGCCATCGTTTTACCTCATCTTGTTAATTAAAAAGTTAAGTAAAATAATTATGTAAATGCTCTTTCATCTTTTGCCGCATCCTGCAGAGCAAAAAAAAAAGCGTCCACCCCTCTATCACCAAAGTGATAAGGGGTGGACGCCTTTGTCCGAATCTTTCTAAGTTGTATATGCCGTAGTATCACCGCAGCTTATTGTGCATTGCAGTATATATACCCAAATATAGATAACTCATAAAAAACAATTAGATAAGAAAGAGTCAGCTATAAAAGAACAACACCTGCCGCCCTTTCCCGGTGCAACATTTACTCACTTGGTGCACTATTCCAGCCCAACATGCATGGTAACAATCCCATACCTGTTTTCAGCCCTACTTTCTTTTAATAGTTAAAAACTCAGACTGATTGCAACCTGATTTACAGAGACAAAAAAAGCCCCACTCTCTATACGAGAAGAGTGAGGCTTTATCAAAATAGTTGGTGCCCGGAGGCGGAGCATTGGCCAAAGGACAATACAACATCGTCGATTTGGGAGATAGCCCGTAGGATGAGGAGCAACGCGACAAATAATCGAACCTCGGTTCGAGGACGCCCTAACATTCCTCCAGATACAAAAAAGCCCCAGCTCTCTAAACGAGAAGAATGAGGCTTTATCAAAATAGTTGATGCCCGGAGGCGGAGCATTGGCCGAAGGACAATACAACATCGCCGTATTTGGGCGATGGCCCGCAGGGTGAGGAGCAACACGACGAATAATCGAACCCGGTTCGAGGACGCCCTAGCATTCCTCCAGACACAAAAAAGCCCCAGCTCTCTATACAAGAAGAGTGAGGCTTTATCAAAATAGTTGGTGCCCGGAGGCCAGAATTTATAATCAGTCGAACCACCGACACGAGAATTTTTTATTCTT
Organism: Amphritea japonica ATCC BAA-1530; assembly: GCF_016592435.1. Classification (NCBI taxonomy): domain Bacteria; kingdom Pseudomonadati; phylum Pseudomonadota; class Gammaproteobacteria; order Oceanospirillales; family Oceanospirillaceae; genus Amphritea; species Amphritea japonica. The sequence goes on from NZ_AP014545.1 coordinate 3,745,185, forward strand.
CAGATACAAAAAAGCCCCGTTTAAAAACGAGGCTTTAAAGTAGTGGTGCCCGGAGGCGGAATCGAACCACCGACACGAGGATTTTCAATCCTCTGCTCTACCGACTGAGCTATCCGGGCAACGGGCGCTTATTAAACACGGCTGATCGGCAAAAATCAACTGAATTACGCGTCTGTTCAATAAAATATTAAGTTACTGAACAATAAGTAACCGATCAGATACCATATTTTGCACGATACGCCGATATCGCTTCAATCTGAGCATCCATACCACCCTTTTCACCAAGGTAGGTCAACAGATCATTAAGAGAAACAATACTCGCCACCGGCATATTATAATCGCGCTCAACTTCCTGAATCGCTGAAAGCTCTCCTTTGCCCTTTTCCTGTCGATTCAACGCAATGACAGTACCCGCCGGAGTCGCTCCTGCCTGATCAATAATATCCATCACTTCACGGATCGCAGTGCCTGCGGTAATCACATCATCAATGATCAACACCCGGCCTGCCAAAGGAGCACCTACCAGGTTTCCCCCTTCGCCATGAGTTTTAGCTTCCTTACGGTTAAACACATAAGGAACATCCTGGCCAAACTCTGTAGCCAGAGCAACGCAAGTCGCTGCGGCCAGTGGTATGCCTTTATATGCAGGGCCAAGCATCACATCATACTCGATGCCCGATTGCTGAATCGCCGCCGCATAGCACTTTCCTAGGCGGGCCAGTGCCTCACCAGTATTGAAGAGGCCAGCATTAAAAAAGTAAGGACTGGTCCGACCAGACTTCAGTGTGAACTCGCCGAATCGCAACACCTCTTTCTCGATCGCGAACTCGATAAACTCTCTCTGATAATCCTGCATCTGGGCTCTCCGCAAAGCTATATAAAAAGTGCGCGTATGATACAGGGTTTCGTCCTGCCCCTCTAGAAGGAACAAGACTTAAGCTCTGAATTACACCCTGCGAGATTAATTGTCAGCGCTTTAGATTCAAATTTGCTTAAACACCCAGTACAATGCGGCTTTCGTATCGAACTACGTTTCTCATAGGTTTATAGCTATGCGCGTCATAACTTTCAATACTCAGGGTATTGAACAGGCAGCAGATAATGGGTTTTTCCAGTGGATGGTTAAACAAGATGCAGATGTTGTGTGTCTGCAGGATCTGCGAGCAAAAGAGTATCAGTTAGATGATAAACGCTATCATCCCGAAGGCTATGACGCATATTTCTTTGATGCCTTTGAAGATGGCTACAGTGGCGTAGCAATCTATACCCGGATAATGCCCAAAGCTATTATGACTGGCCTTGGGTTTGAGCAATGTGACTTTAACGGCCGGTTTATTCAAGCTGACTTTGATAACGTTAGCGTTGCAGCCTTCAGTGTTCCTTCAGGCCTGAAAAGCGAAGAAGCTCAGACAGCCAAAGAAGAATACTTACGACTGCTCAAAGGGCACTTCACCAAAACCCTGCGTAAGCGTCGCGAGTTTATCTTTTGTGGGCCATTACAGACCGCCCACAAGTCTCAGGACCTGAGCAACTGGTATGTGAACCAGAGAGTATCAGGATTTCTCCCTCAGGAACGCCAATGGATGGAAGAGCTATTCGGTGAGATGGGATATGTCGATGCGTTCCGCCAGGTCAATCACGCTGATCAACAATACACCTGGTGGCCCGATTACAATAAAGCCCGCGACCTGAACGAAGGCGCTCGTCTGGATTACCAAGTCACTACCGCGAACCTTCGTAAAACGGTTAAAGCCGCATCTATCTACCGGGATGAATGTTTCTCTGCTCATGCCCCGGTCATTGTCGACTACGACCTGTAAAATACAACCGACCATAAACACAAAAAAAGGGAGCCTCAGCTCCCTTTTTTATTACCTGACCCGCATATCAGTCAGCCAGCACCTGACGCTGTAGCTCAGATATTTCCGCAATACCTTTTTTAGCCAATGCCAGCATCGCATTCAGTTCATCTTCTGAGTATGGCTCGCCTTCTGCCGTACCTTGTACTTCGATAAAGCCACCTTTATCGGTCATGATAACGTTCATATCGGTTTCCGCGTCTGAATCTTCTGCATAATCAAGATCCAACACCGCCTCACCTTTATAAACACCCACCGAGACGGCGGCCAGACCAAATTTAATCGGATCACCCTTCATGGCGCCATGCTTATCTTTTTTCAGAAAACTGATGGCATCTCTCAGCGCTACATAGGCGCCTGAAATTGATGCTGTCCGGGTTCCACCGTCGGCTTGTATCACATCACAATCGATAGTGATGGTGTTCTCACCCAGCTTTTTCAGGTCCAGACAGGCGCGCAGCGAACGGCCAATCAAACGTTGAATTTCGACCGTACGACCGCCCTGCTTACCACGGGAGGCTTCCCGACCGTTACGACTACCGGTAGCGCGGGGTAACATCCCGTATTCCGCTGTCACCCAGCCGCTACCCGAACCACGTAAAAAACGAGGCACACCCCGTTCCACGGAGGCAGTACAGATCACTTTAGTATCACCAAACTCGACCAGCACAGAGCCCTCAGCGTGCTTAGTGAAATTACGGGTGATACGTACCTCACGCATCTGATCGACATTACGGTTACTCGGCCGGTGAGTGGTAACGCCCAGGTTTTGCAACTGATCTGAAATTGTTGAGCTCATGTACTTAGGAATCCTGTTCGACAACCCGACCGGACGCATAGAGGAAGCGGTCGAGGACTGTTAGAATAAAACGTAAACCCGCCGACACTCGTCTCAGTGCCAGCAACGAAAACAGCATTCTAATCGAGAATAGACGATATGACACGTAGTATGACCGCTTTTGCCCGTCAGGAAGCACAACATGAGTGGGGCAGCCTGATCTGGGAAGTTCGATCGGTAAACCATCGCTACCTGGAACCCCACCTGCGTCTGCCGGAGAGTCTTCGTGATCTGGAGGGTTCACTAAGAGAGTCGCTACGTAAAAAACTCAGCCGGGGAAAAGTTGAATGTACACTGCGATTTGTTCCCGAAGCAAAAGCCCAGACCCTCACCGTTAACGAATCCTTCGCCCGTGAACTATTAGACGCCGCGCAGCAAGTCGAGAACCTGCTTCCGGTTTCAACACCTTTGGATACGCTGGAGCTGTTGCGCTGGCCCGGCGTTCTGCAAGACACGAAGCTGGATATGGACAAAGTCAAGCAAGCAGCCCAGGAGCTCTTCCACAAAGCCCTGAATGACCTGATTGAAAGCCGTGGTCGTGAAGGCGTTGAACTGGCGGTATTAATTGATCAGCGCCTCGATGCCATCACCGCTGTCGTCACTGACGTCCGCAGCAAACTACCGGGTATTCTTCAGGCACAGCGGGATAACTTAAAAAACCGCCTGGAAGAGTTGAAAGCAGATCTGGACGAAGGCCGGCTTGAACAGGAGATGGTAATCCTTGCGCAAAAAGCTGACGTTGACGAAGAGATGGACCGTCTCAACACCCATGTTCAGGAAGTGAAGCGCGTTCTGAAATCTAAAGGCCCCGTTGGCCGACGACTGGATTTCCTGATGCAGGAACTCAATCGGGAAGCCAACACGCTTTCCTCCAAATCAATTGTGTCAGATACCACGCAGGATGCTGTTGAGCTGAAAGTACTGATCGAGCAGATGCGCGAACAGATCCAGAATATCGAGTAAGCATTCTTTAGTCTTCATTTATCCATAAATACTGCTTACTGTTAGATGATATGGAACCGATGGAACGTTGACTTGTAGCACTCCATATTCAGATGAATCCCCTGTCCTTCATTAATAAGAAGGGCTGAAGGGACATATCTGTTAATAACTCAAACAATATTCGGAACACAGACCTTCCCACTGCAAAAGAACCAGCAACCATTATTCTAACGCTGTCCAAAGCGGTATAATCAGCGCTTAATTTTCCACAGCTCCCTTGGCTGCTTACCTTGTTGCTATACGAGAGCCCGATTAAAAGTGACCATTATTATGAATCAGCTAGGCACCCTGTACGTTATCTCAGCCCCTTCCGGAGCAGGCAAAACCAGCCTGGTTAAAGCCTTGCTCGATCAGGATAAGCAGGTCTGTGTTTCTGTCTCTCATACAACCCGAGGTATGCGCCCGGGTGAAGTCGATGGGAAAGACTACAACTTTGTCGCCATGGATCAGTTCAACAGTATGATTGAACAGAACCAGTTTTTGGAATTTGCCGAGGTCTTTACTAATAAATACGGCACCTCACAGGTCTGGGTTGAGCAGCAACTGGCATTGGGACTGGATGTAATTCTGGAAATCGACTGGCAAGGGGCACAGCAGATCCGCTTAAAAATGCCCGATTGCGTATCATTATTTATCCTACCGCCCTCTACTGAAGAACTTCGCAAACGGCTAACCGGACGCGGTACTGATTCTGATGAGATCATCAATCAGCGCATGTCGGAAGCCCTGAGTGAAATGAGCCATTATCCTGAATATCAGTACCTCGTCGTCAATGACGATTTTAATGCCGCTTTAAGTGATTTACAGGCGGTATTTACTGCCCGTCGTTTAGAGTTAAGCCGTCAAACGATGAAACAAGCTAAAATCCTCGCTGGGCTCTTGTCAGAATAGGTGCTCTCCGGTAGACTGGCCGGCTCTCCGAATCAGGTCTGAATACCGGCCTGAATGACTGAATCCTATAACCGAGGTCGCCAATGGCTCGCGTAACTGTTGAAGATTGTCTTGAAAATGTAGACAACCGTTTTGAACTGGTAATGATCGCATCTAAGCGTGCTCGTCAGATCGCTACGGGTGGAAAAGAACCTAAAGTTGAGTGGGAAAATGACAAGCCAACTGTGGTTGCTCTGCGCGAAATCGCGGAAAAACACATCGATGTTTCCATCCTTGATGAACGCGAAGAAGATTAACTCTTTTTCAATCCGTCCGAATAAGGCATCATCTCTATAGTTTCTGTTGTTTTGTAGTCATCTTTGAATATGACTACGCTAGGGGCATAGGAGTGATTGATGCCAACTGTAGATGCGCTTTCTGACCGTCTGACTGGATACCTTGATCTGCAACAGATCAAGTCGGTTAGACGTGCGTATTATTATGCTGAACAAGCACATGATGGGCAGCGCCGTAAAAGCGGCGAACCCTACGTTACCCACCCACTTGCTGTTGCCTCAATTCTCGCAGGCATGCACATGGACCATCAAAGCCTGATGGCAGCCATGCTTCACGATGTGATAGAAGATACCGCGGTATCCCGGGACGGCCTTGAAGGCCAGTTCGGACAAACGGTTGCCGACATTGTTGATGGCGTTAGTAAGCTAACTCATCTGGAGTTTGAAACCCGTGCGGAAGCCCAGGCAGAGAACTTTCAGAAAATGGTCCTGGCTATGGCCGTCGATATCAGAGTCATTCTGGTCAAACTGGCGGACCGGCTACACAACATGCGCACCCTCGGTGCTATGCCGCCAGAAAAGCAACGACGCATTGCCCGTGAAACGCTGGATATCTATGCACCAGTAGCAGCCCGCCTGGGCATGCGAGACCTTCAACTTGAACTTGAAGACCTGGCGTTTCAGTCCTACTACCCTATGCGGGCAAAATATATACGCCGGGCGGTAGTTCAGGCCAGAGGACAGCGCAAAGATGTCATTACCTCAATAGAAGATGCTATACGCAACAGGCTTAATCAAGAAGGCTTAGCCGGATCGGTTTCGGGGCGGGAAAAACACCTCTATAGCATCTACAGCAAAATGAAAACCAAGGGCAAATCCTTTGCAGAAATCATGGATGTGTTTGCTTTTCGCATTGTCACTGAATCTGTCGATGACTGCTACCGTGCTCTGGGCATAGTACACAACCTATACAAACCGGTACCGGGTCGCTTTAAAGATTATATCGCCATCCCCAAGGCTAATGGCTATCAGTCCCTGCACACCGATCTTTTCGGCGCTCGGGATATCACCATTGAAGTGCAGATACGCACCAAAGAGATGGATGCGGTTGCCGGTCAGGGAATAGCCGAGCACAGCCATTATAAAATTTATGGTGATTCAAGTTCTGCCATCGACGGCTATAATCGTGCCCGTAAATGGGTGCAGGGCTTGCTGGAGATGCAGCAGCGCGCTGGCAACTCGATGGAGTTTATCGAAACCGTTAAGACAGACCTCTTTCCTGACGAAGTTTATGTATTTTCTCCCCAGGGACGCATTTTTGAACTACCCCAGGGAGCCACGGCGGTCGACTTCGCCTATGCGGTCCATACTGATATCGGTAACTCATGTGTATCATGCCGCATCAACAGGCACTTAGCGCCGCTCTCACAGCCTCTGCAGAGCGGTCAGACCGTCGAGATAATAACAACGCCAAGCGCACAGCCAAATATGGCCTGGCTCAACTTTGTTATCACCGGAAAAGCTCGTTCTGCGATACGTCACTTTATTAAAGTCCAGCACCGCGGTGAGTCTATTGAACTGGGTAGACGCTTGCTAACACAGTTCCTTTCAAATTACGGATCAAGCCTGGAAGAGATCGACCCGATTGCGCTTTCAAGCCTTCTTGAAGAGGCTGAGCTAGCCTCACTTGATGAGTTGCTTGAAGATATAGGTATGGGTAACCGGATGGCCTATGTGGTCGCCCGTCGCCTGCGCCCGATTGAGCATGAAGAGGAAGAGCAGCAGGAAAATCCACAATCCGACAAAGCGACTCTGGCCATTCGCGGCACTGAAGGCATGGTGCTTCATTATGCCCGTTGTTGCGGACCTATCCCCGGAGACAGTATTACCGGCCATATCAGTACAGGTAGAGGCCTGGTGATTCACCGGACAGACTGTCGCAATATCGCCTTTATGAAAGACGATGCCGAAAAGTGCGTCTACCTTGAGTGGTCCAATAGCATTGATGACGAATTTATCGTTAACCTGGATCTAAAAGTTGAACCTAAGCGCGGCCTGATCGCATCGCTTGCAACAACAGCCGCAGCCACCAGTGCCAACCTTCTGAAAGTAGATATCACAGAATCAGATGACGCCCTCAATACTGTTCACATGGATCTGACAGTGAAAGACAGGGTACACCTGGCTACAGTGATGCGAAAACTTAAAGCCCTCAAGTCAGTCTATAAACTCACACGGGTTTTAACAAAAAAACGCGCCATCTGCGCGTTTTTTTTGTTTAGTATCTAGATCGATACCTGCTAGACGAAAAACTTCACTATAAACAACACACCACAGTTCATATCCTATTTCTAACCATTTTAGCTACGTAGCGCTTATACAAACAGGATCACTCCCTTGCTCGTTGCTAGAAAAAGCATAGACCCCAGTGATAGCATTCTCTGCTATGTCTGTTGTATGTAGGAGCCGTGCCCTCACGGCGAATGAATAATCTTACAAAGTTATCAATTACATTGACTGATATGACTCATAAAGAAGGCTTTTGCTCTTACGCTTATTCCAGCCACGAGCAGGCGCGTAGCGCCGTTCTAGCAGCGACGCAGTCGCGTCTAGCGCCTGTTTTCTAAATCCCAGACACGAAAAAGCCCCGACCAAACTAATGATCGGGGCTGTCTCTTATTTGAAGCTTGGCGATGACCTACTCTCGCATAAGGAAACCCTACACTACCATTGGCGCTAAGACGTTTCACTTCCGAGTTCGGTAAGGGATCGGGTGGTTCCATCTCGCTATGGTCGCCAAGCAAAACTGGTTGCTCTAACGATTGAACATTGCTGTTCAAGCGTCATTTGAATCCTGTAATCAGTCGGAGAGTATGTACAAACTCTTATCCGTCTTGCATATATCGTCTTTCAATCAGATGACCCAAACGCTTTTGGCGTTATATGGTCAAGCCTCACGAGCAATTAGTACTGGTTAGCTCAACGCCTCACAACGCTTACACACCCAGCCTATCAACGTCCTGGTCTTGAACGGCTCTTCAGGGGACTCAAGGTCCCAGTGAGATCTCATCTTGAAGGGGGCTTCCCGCTTAGATGCTTTCAGCGGTTATCCTGTCCGAACGTAGCTACCGGGCAATGCCATTGGCATGACAACCCGAACACCAGAGGTTCGTTCACTCCGGTCCTCTCGTACTAGGAGCAACTCTTCTCAAATCTCAAACGTCCACGGCAGATAGGGACCGAACTGTCTCACGACGTTCTAAACCCAGCTCGCGTACCACTTTAAATGGCGAACAGCCATACCCTTGGGACCGGCTTCAGCCCCAGGATGTGATGAGCCGACATCGAGGTGCCAAACACCGCCGTCGATGTGAACTCTTGGGCGGTATCAGCCTGTTATCCCCGGAGTACCTTTTATCCGTTGAGCGATGGCCCTTCCATACAGAACCACCGGATCACTAAGACCTACTTTCGTACCTGCTCGACGTGTCAGTCTCGCAGTCAAGCGCGCTTATGCCTTTATACTCGATGCATGATTTCCGACCATGCTGAGCGCACCTTCGTACTCCTCCGTTACTCTTTAGGAGGAGACCGCCCCAGTCAAACTACCCACCACACAATGTCCTCGATCCCGATAAGGGACCTGAGTTAGAACCTCAATAGTACCAGGCTGGTATTTCAAGATTGGCTCCATCTGAACTGGCGTCCAGATTTCAAAGCCTCCCAGCTATCCTACACAAGTAATATCAAAGTCCACTGCGAAGCTATAGTAAAGGTTCACGGGGTCTTTCCGTCTAGCCGCGGATATACGGCATCTTAACCGCAATTTCAATTTCACTGAGTCTCGGGTGGAGACAGTGTGGCCATCGTTACGCCATTCGTGCAGGTCGGAACTTACCCGACAAGGAATTTCGCTACCTTAGGACCGTTATAGTTACGGCCGCCGTTTACTTGGGCTTCGATCAAGAGCTTCGCCGAAGCTAACCCCATCAATTAACCTTCAAGCACCGGGCAGGCGTCACACCCTATACGTCCACTTTCGTGTTTGCAGAGTGCTGTGTTTTTAATAAACAGTCGCAGCCACCTAGTATCTTCGACCAGCGCTAGCTTAGGGAGCAAGTCCCATCACCAGCACCGGCGTACCTTCTCCCGAAGTTACGGTACCATTTTGCCTAGTTCCTTCACCCGAGTTCTCTCAAGCGCCTTGGTATTCTCTACCTGACCACCTGTGTCGGTTTGGGGTACGATTTCTTGTTATCTGAAGCTTAGAAGTTTTTCCTGGAAGCATGGCATCAACCACTTCACCCAAAAGAGGGTTCGTCATCAATTCTCAGTCTTATAAGGACCCGGATTTTCCTAAGTCCTAAACCTACAACCTTAAACACGGACAACCAACGCCGTGCTGGCCTAGCCTTCTCCGTCACTCCATCGCAATAACAAAAAGTACAGGAATATTAACCTGTTTCCCATCGACTACGCTCTTCAGCCTCGCCTTAGGGGTCGACTCACCCTACCCTGATTAGCATTGGATAGGAACCCTTGGTCTTCCGGCGGGGGGGTTTTTCACCCCCCTTATCGTTACTCATGTCAGCATTCGCACTTCTGATACCTCCAGGATGCCTTACAGCTTTCCCTTCAACGGCTTACAGAACGCTCCTCTACCATGCTATAAATAGCATCCGTAGCTTCGGTGTATGGTTTGAGCCCCGTTATATCTTCCGCGCAGGCCGACTCGACTAGTGAGCTATTACGCTTTCTTTAAAGGGTGGCTGCTTCTAAGCCAACCTCCTAGCTGTCTAAGCCTTCCCACATCGTTTCCCACTTAACCATAACTTTGGGACCTTAGCTGACGGTCTGGGTTGTTTCCCTTTTCACGACGGACGTTAGCACCCGCCGTGTGTCTCCCATAATTGCACTCTACGGTATTCGGAGTTTGCATCGGGTTGGTAAG